>CAZKTF010000062.1:0-588 GCA_964555565.1 uncultured Planctomycetota bacterium
CGAGGGGGACCCCGAGTTCCGCGGCGAGCCCCTCGGCCCGCGCGTCGGCGGCCCGGTCGAGCCCCTCGATCGGGACGAGGAGCGTCCCGCGCGGGAGGAGCGGGGCCAGGTCGCGCGCGAGGACCGGGTCCCGCGCGAGGACGGCGAGCCCGCCCCCGGGCGGGGCGCGGCGCGGGACCTCGTCGGCCAACCGGAAGGCCTCGCCCCCGAGGCGCCGGAGCGTCGCCAGCGTGCAGAGCGCCGCGTAGCCCGCGCGGTCGAGCGCCAGCAGCGTGGCCCGCGCGCCCGAGGCGTCTCCCACCGAGGCCCCGACGAGCGGCCGGAGCCCCCGCGCCACGGCCCCGCGCGCGAACCGGTGCGCCCCGTAGAGCGCGTCCTCGTCGTCGAGCGCCACCGCCCGCCAGCCCAGCGCCGCCGCCCGGTCGAGCATCGCCTCGACCGTGGAGGTCCCCCGCAGCAGGGACCAGCAGGTCCGGAGCCGGAGGAGCCCGCGAAGAGCGACGAGGACGGGAGGCCCGTCCGTTGAGCGGCCCCGACGCCCCCGCCGGCTCCCCCCGCTTCGCCACGACCCGCTGGAGCATCGTCGGG
>CAZKTF010000062.1:598-16025 GCA_964555565.1 uncultured Planctomycetota bacterium
TCGCCCGATGCCGTCGCCATGCCGTCGCCCTCGCAACCCCGGCGGCAGGATACCTAACTTCGTGCGAACATTGCAAGGGGGCGCTGCCGGAAGTGCGGGGCGGCCGGGCGGCGGCGCGACGATCCGGGGGCCGGAAGGAGGCGCCTCGTGAGGCGAGTCCTGGCCGTCCTCGCCCTGGCCGCGGGGAGTGCCGCCTCGTGCACACGGTCCCCCGTGGAGAAGCCGACGCCCGCGCCGGCTGCCCCGGCGCCGCCGGCGCCGCCCGCCCCGCCCATCCCCGCCAGCCTCGTCGTCCGGGCGTTCTTCCGCGGGCCGGTGCCTCGTCCGAGGCTGATTCCGGGGATGGACGCCGACGAGAAGTGCGCGGCCCTGAACAAGGCACCGGTCTACGACCAGAGCCTCGTCGTCGGTCCGGAGGGGCAACTCGCGAACGCCATCGTCCACCTCGCGGCCGGGCCTGCGGGAGCGCCCTTCACCCCCCCGGAGTACGGCGTCGTCGTCGAGATCAAGGGGTGCCTCTTCCAGCCGCGGATCGTGACCGCGAGGACCGGGCAGAGGGTGCGGTTCCGCAACATCGACCCGTTCTGCCACTGCATCCACGCCCTTCCGAAGAGGTCGAACGGGTTCAACACGTCGCTCCACGACAACACGGCACCGGACGCGATCTGGATCGTCCCGGTGCCCGAGATCATCGTGGTGAAGTCGGAAGTCATCCCCTGGATGGCCGCCTATGTGGGCGTCTTCGACCACCCGTACCACGCGGTGACGGGGGCCGACGGGGAGGCGTCGTTCTCCATGCCTCCTCCCGGGGAGCACGAGGTCGCGCTCTGGCACGAGGCGTTCCTGAAGGACCGGCTGCCGCCACCGCAACGCATCCGCGTGACCACGCGGGGGTGCATCCCCCCGGTCGTGGAGTTCGAGATCCGGTAGCGCCCGGCGCCTCCGCTAGGATCCGGTGCCGCCGCCGCGCCAGGAGGACGGGAGCGTGGAGATCGAGTGCCGCGTCGGGGTCGCGGAGCACGTCGCCTGGTACATCCACCTGAACGAGCACTCCGCCGTCCTGCGCGGAGCCTCCCGGCGATGGTTCTGGTCCGGCACGGCCGCCTTCGTGGCGACCTGCGTGGCGTTCGGGGTCCTCGAGGCCGGGCCCCTCGTCGCGGTGGTCGGGGCTGCGCTGTCGCCGGGCCTGATGTACGCGCTCGCCCGGCTCCGCGCGCGTTCGGGTCGCATCCTCGCGGGCCGGCTGTACGCGGAGATGTGGGGCGGCGGGGGACCGCGTCCCCTCCGGATCGCGGTCGAGCCGGGCGGGCTCCGCCTCCGCTCCGAGCACGCGGACACCACAATCTCCTGGGAGGGGGTGGAGGGGCTCGAGCGCGCGGGGGATTGGACCTTCCTCCGTCATCGGACGGGACTCCTCGCAGGGGTCTCGCGCGCTTCGGTCTTCTCGGGGAACCTTGACGCGTTCCTCGCCGCCGTGGAGGCGGGGATCGCCGCGGCCCGGGGGAGGGGCGGCGCCAGGCCCTCCTGAGGGATCCCGGCCTTCCCTTCCGCTCTTCCGCCTCACCGCGACAGCGAGGGGGTGCGCAGCACGAAGCCGCGCGCGTCCTTCTCCAGCGCGCCGAGGAGCGCGATCTCGGGGCCGGCGAGGAGCGCGCCGAAGCCGTGCTTCGCGCGCACGGTGTCGAGGGAGGCGGCGAGGCGGCGCGCGCGGGCGTCCTCCACGACGGTGAAGAGCCCCCCCTGGCGGCCGCCGCCCGCCGCCAGCTCCCCGAGCGTCACGCCCACGAGGCGCACCATCACGCGCCGCTCCCGGATCGCCCGGAACAGGAGCCGCGCCGCGGGCCAGAGACGCCGCACCTCGTCCACCGGCTCCCCGAGCGTCACCGACCGCGCCGCCCCGGCGAAGTCCGCGTAGCGCAGCCGCACCTCCACCCGCCGCGCCCGGAGCCCCCGCGCCCGGCACTCCGCCGCCGCGCGGTCCAGCAGGTAGTGGAGCACCCCCTCGAGGAACCTCCCGTCCGCGCTGTCCGCCGCGAAGGAGGTCTCCCGCGAGACGGTCCGCGGCGGCGCGTCGGGCACCACGGGCTCGTCCCCGTCGCGGCCCCGCGCGGCCTCGTGCAGGCGCTCCCCGTGCCACGCCCCGAAGGTCTCCTCGAGCAGCTCGCGCGGGACGCGCTGGAGGTCCCCCACGGTCTCCACGTGGAAGGACTCCAGCAGCCGCGCCGTGGCGTGGCCCACGCCCGGGAGCGCCTGCACCGGGAGCGGGGCCAGGAACTCCGGCCCCGTCCCCGGCGGGACCTCGAGGATCCCGCCCGGCTTGGCCAGGTCCCCGGCCACCCGCGCGAGGACCTTCGTCCCGGCGATCCCCAGGGAGAGGGAGAGCCCCGTCTCCCCGAGCGCGGCGCGGCGGAGCCTCTCCGCCACGGCGCGCGGCGGGCCGCCGCACCGCGCGGTCCCGGCGAGGTCGAGGAAGGCGTCGTCCAGCGAGGTCACCTCCACGAGCGGGGTCTCCCGCCGGCAGATCGCCCACACCCGCGCCGCCAGCGCCATGGCCGCGTGGACGTCGCCGCGGCGGAAGACCGCCGCGGGGCAGGCGCGCGCGGCGTCCCGCAGGCGCATCCCGTTGCGCACCCCGAGGGCGCGGGCCGCGTAGGAGGAGGAGAGGACGATGCCCCGCTCCCCGGGCATCCCCCCCACCACGACCGGCCGCCCGCGGAGCGAGGGGTCGAGGACCTGCTCCACCGACGCGAGGAACGCGTCCACGTCCGCGTGGACGACCACCCGTGGCTCCGCCATGTCGTGACTCCGCGCCCGCGCCCAGGATAGCGAACCGGATGCGAACATACAAGGCGGGGCGGACGGTCGCGGGTCGGCGGGCGCTACCGCGTCGTGGACACGGACGCGGCGGGCCTGCGGCGGCCGTCGTCGAACGCGTCCCAGCCCTCCCCCCCGGTGCGCAGGAACCCGCGGAGGAGGGAGGCGCACTCCTCCGGGCGCTCCACGGGGAGGGAGTGCATCGAACGCGGGAGGACGCGGAGCCAGGCGCGCGGGAGGAGCCGGAGGAGCTTGAAGCCCATGGCCACCGGGAGGGTCTCGTCCCGGGCGCCGCAGACGAGGAGGCACGGGACGCCCACCGCGGCGTAGTCGTCCCCGAGGAGGAGGTCCTCCTCAGGGAGCAGCCCCACCATGAACCGCCAGGCCCGGCGGCCGGAGAGGACGCCGTGGAGGAGGACGACGAGCCGGTCCCGCTTCCCGGTCCCGCGCTCCTCGACCTCGAGCCGGATCTCCCGCCCCCCGGCCTCGCCGACGGGGACCCGCAGGACCTCGACCGGGACTGCGGCCGCGAGCGCGTTCCAGCCGCGGCAGCGCTCGATCCTGGCCTCGGGGGGGCCCTCAAGCCCCGGCCCGGGGGCGACGGGGAGCGGCCGGACCGGGTAGCATCGAACCCGTCGAGGGAGGAGGGCCCCTGCGCACCGCGTCCCGCGCCGCGCTCGCCGCCGCCGCCCTGCTCGCCCTCGGGGCCCCCGGGGCGGGATACCTCGTCTCGCGGACCGCGGCCGGAAAGGAGGTCCGCTGGGACCTCTCCGCCCACGCCCCCAACGTCGTCCAGGGGAAGGTGACTTTCTACATCGACGCCTCCGACGCGCCCGGGCTCGCCCCCGCGGAGATGGAGGGGGCGGTGCGGGCCGCGGTCCAGGCCTGGGAGGACGTCCCCGCCTCCTCGCTGGAGTTCCTCGAGGACGGCTCGCGGCCGGCCCGCAGGACGTCCGCCTCCGATCGCGTGAACCGCGTCGCCTTCGAGGACGGGGTCCTCCCGCCCTTCGCCCTGGGCGCCTCCTTCGTCCGGAAAAGGGGCGGGCGCATCGTGGACGCCGACGTGGTCCTCAACCCGGCCTTCGACTGGGGCACGTCGGTCCCCCCCGACCCGGGCGCGCTGGACGTGCAGGCGACGGTGACCCACGAGTGGGGCCACTGCCTCGGCCTGGGGCACGTCCCCCTGGCACGCGCGAGCATGTGGTTCGCCTCGGGGCCCGGCGCGATCTCCGCGCGCTTCCTCGCGCCGGACGACTGCGCGGCGCTGGGACACCTCTACCCGGGGCCGGGGTTCTCGAGCGGGCTCGCGACGATCCGGGGGACCGTGCAGGTCGCGGGGCGCGCCGACCACCGCGGGGTCCAGGTCGCCGCGGTGGACTTCGCCACGGGCTTCCCCGCCGCCTCGGCGGTCACGGACCCGGAGGGGGCCTACGCCATCGAGGGACTCGCGCCCGGCGTCTACCGGGTGATCGCCACGCCGCTGGGGACGGCGAAGGTCGCCCTCGGGGTCTACGACCCGTGGTGGGCGTCCTCGGAGACGGGGGTCCTCCCCGGGGTCCGGGCCGCGCCGGACGGCTCCACCGAGGGGCTCCGCCTCGCGGCCGGGGAGGTGCGCGAGGGGATCGACTTCCCGCTCGCGGTCACGGCGGACCCGCTGGAGCCGAACGACACCCGGCCCCAGGCGCGGCCCTTCGCGATCGGCGGGTCGGTCGCCGGCCGGATGGAGATCACCGTGGACCAGGACTGGTTCTCCTTCGACGCGGCGGCGGGGCAGCGGGTCTCGGCCTGGGTCCACGCCGCCCAGGTCGGCTCGGACCTGGACGTCCGGCTCTCGCTCCGGGACCCGAACGGGATCGCGCTCGAGACCTCGAGCGACCTCCAGCCGGAGTCGGACCTCGCCGAGCCCTTCGACCCCGACGCCCGCATCCTCGACTTCCCGATCCCCTCCGCGGGGACCTACTACCTGCGCGTCGAGGCGCAGCAGTCCGTGGACGACGCGGTCCCGGAGGACTTCTTCTACGTCCTCACCCTCCTCGACTCCGGCGCGACCGGGAGCGCCTACACGAGCACGCTCGCGGCGAGCCCCGCGGCGCTCGACGCGGGGAGCGGCGGGGAGGCGATCCTCGCCTTCGTCCCGCGCCGCCTCGACGGCACCCCGGCCGGGGCGGGGCTCCCGGTCGCGATGGATCTCCCCGCGGACGCCGACGGGGGGGACGGGGCGCTCTCCGGGGTCACCGACACGGGAGACGGCACGTACCTGGCGACGCTCACGGCGGGGGCGGCGCAGGGGGGGGACCTCGTCCGCGCGCTCGTCGCGGGCGCCCCCGTGGCCGTTGCGAGCGTGGCGTACCGCGGTCCCGTGGACGCGGCCGCTTCGGCCTTCACCGCGACCCACCGGCGGATCCGCCCCGACGGGGCGTCCTCCGTCGAGCTGGCGCTCGTCCCCCGGGACTCCGCGGGGGTGGAGTTCGGGCCGGGACAGCCGGTGGCGATCTCCCTCGCGGGATCCCCCGTCGCGGCCCTCGGCGCGACGCTCGACCCCGGCGACGGGTCCTACCGCGCCCTCCTCGTCGCCGGGACGGCGGAGGAGGTCGTGGACATCGCGGCCACGGTCCGCGGGAGCCCCCTCGGGGAGACGCTCCCCGTCGGGGTCGGGTTCCCGCTGGAGCCCGTCGTGGACGACGCCCTCGCCGACGTGGCGGCCGCGGCCGCGGCGGCGGACCCGCCGCCCCCGGCGCCCGCCCTGAAGAGGCTCCTCGCGGCCGGGGCCCTCCTCCAGGCGGCCGACCCGCTCTCCTCCCCGGGCGACGACGCGGCGATCCTCGACGCGGCGCGGCGGGCGCTCAAGGCGATCGAGACGGCCGTCCGCAGGGGCGGACCCCCCCTGGCCGAGGCGCGGCGGGACCTCGTGGAGGGCGCCCGCGAGGCCGCGCGCACGGCGCTCGCGGACGCGGAGGCCGTCGATCCCGGGCACGCGCTCGTGGCCAGGGCGGAGGCCCTCCTCGTCGCCGCCGACGGGCTCCTCGTCGCCGGACGGTGCGCGAAGGCCGCCTCGAAGTACCGCGCCGCGTTCCTCCTCGCGCGCAGGGTCGCGCCCTAGCGGGGCCCGGGGACTTTCCGCAATGGGGGGGTGCCCCCGGGTCGCGCATCGGGTAGGATGCGATCGGGATGGGACTGCGCCTGCTCCGTACGCCCTGCCTCGCGGTCGCGCTGCTCCTCGCGGCGGCGCCGGGCCCGGCCTACGTCGTCAACCGCACCGGCGCGGGCGCGGAGCAGGGATGGGACCTCGCCGCCTCGGCGCTCAACGTCGTCGGCGGGAAGGTCACCTTCTACGTGGACACGGATGGGGTGCAGGACGTGGGGGCCGAGGCCTTCGCCGCCGCCGTCCGCGCGGCGGTCGAGTCCTGGGACGACGTCCCGGACACGGCCATCGGCTTCCTGGAGGACGACACGCGGCCCGCCGGGGGAAGGAACGCGGGCGACAAGGTGAACCGGATCGGCTACCAGGCGGGGGTCCTCAGCCCCTTCGTGTACGCGGTGGCGTTCCGGGCCCTCTCCGGGGCGAAGTGCATGGACGCGGACGTCGTCCTGAACCCCTCCCCCCACGTCAACGACGGGACCCACGGGGGCCAGGGGACCGACCTCCCCTGGTCCACGAGCACGCACGGCACCGAGAATACCGCCGACGTGCAGGCGGTGGTCACGCACGAGTGGGGCCACTGCATCGGCTTCGACCACGTCCCGCTCGGGCGCTCGACGATGTACTACGCGATGCCGGCCGGGGCCATCATGCTCCGCTCGCTGGAGACCGACGACGAGGCGGGGCTCGGCCACCGCTACCCCGGGGCCTCCTTCGCCACGGCGCGCGCGACGATCCGGGGGCGGGTGGACGTCACGGGGACCACGAACGACCGCGGGGTCCAGGTCACGGCCATCGACTTCGGCACCGGGCGCCCCGCGGCCGCGGCCCTGAGCGAGCCGGACGGGACCTACGCCATCGAGGGGCTCCCCCCCGGGGTGTACCGGGTCGTCGCCTCCCCCCTCGGGACCTCGAAGGTCTCCGCGGGCGTCTACAACGACTTCTGGGACAGCGCGGCCACGGCGCTGGTCCCGGCGATCCGCGCGGGCGGCGGAGGGCTCACCGAGGTCATCCCCCTCGAGGCCGGCGGCGAGGCGGCAGGGGTGGACCTCTCCATCTCCTCGGGGAGCGACCCCAACGAGCCCGACGGCACTCTGGCGGAGGCCACGCCGATCCCCGTGGGCGGATCCCTGGCCGGGCGGATCGAGACCGACGCCGACGTGGACCTGTTCTCCTTCCCCGGCACCGCGGGAGGGAAGGTCTCCGTCTACGTGCACGCCCAGCAGATCGGCTCCGACCTCGACCCCCGCGTGCAGGTCCTCAACCCCGCCGGGATCCCCATCGCGAACAACTTCGACATCCGCGGCGGCAGCGATTCCTTCGACGAGGAGGGGTACGACTACGACGCGCGGGTGCTGGACGTGACGCTCCCCTCGACGGGGACCTACTACGTCCGCGTCACAAGCGACCTCCCCATCGACCCCTCGGAGCGCGAGGAGGACCTCTTCTACGTGGTGACGCTGATCCAGGGCGGGGGCGCGGCGAGCCCCTACACGAGCACCCTCTCCGCGAGCCCGGCGGTCATCGACGCCGACGGCACCTCCACGAGCACGATCACCTTCCGCCCGAAGACCCTCACCGGGACCGACTCCGGCCCCGGCCTCGCGGTCACCATGGACCTCGTGGAGGACGCGGGCGCGGGCGACGGGAGCCTCGGGGAAGTGCAGGACAGGGGGAACGGGACCTACCGGGCCCTCCTCACGGCCCCGCTCGCCGCCGGGGGCGACGCGGTGCGGGCGCGGGTGGCCCTCCAGGCGATCTCCGCCGTGAACGTGACCTACCGGGGGCCCGGGGACGGGGTGGCCTCGGGGTTCTCCGCCTCCCCGCGCCGGATCCGGTTCGACGGCGCCTCGACCTCCACGGTCACGCTGCTCCCGCGCGACGCCAACTGGGTGGACTTCGGCCCCGGGAAGTCGGTGACCCTGTCGCTCGAGGGGGACCCGGCGGCCGGCCTCGGCCCGACGACGGACGCGGGCGGAGGCGCCTACACGGCGACTCTCACCTCGGGGACCCGCGAGGAGGTCGCCTCGGTGACCGCCACGGTGGAGGGGGACCCGCTCGGGGCCTCCCTGGAGGTCGGGTGCGGGTTCCCGCTCGAGCCCGTCGTGGACGACGCGCTCGCCGACGTGACCGCGGCGCTCGCCGCGTCGCCCCCGGCGAAGGCCCTGGCGAAGCTCCAGGCGGCCGGGGGGCTCCTCGAAGGCGTGGACGGGCTCTCCTCCCCCGACGACGACCCCCTCATCCTCGACGGCGTGCGGAAGGCCGTGAAGGCGCTCGAGGCGGCCACGCGCAAGGGCGCCCCGGGGCTCGTCCCCCTGGAGGCGGAGCTGGCCGAGGCGGCGCGGGAGGCCGCCCTGGCTGCCGTGGCCGCCGCGGAGGCTGCGGACCCCGCGGACAAGGCCACGCTGAAGGCCCGGACGCTGTTCGACGCGGGGGAGGCGTTCCTCGCGGACGACCTCTACGCGAAGGCCTCGACGAAGTACCGCGCCGCGCTCCTCCAGGCCCTCAAGGTCCTGCCATAGCCCCGGACGTTGCCGCGGCGACGGGTGGGGCTACCATGGACTCTCCCCCATGACCGCTCCCCGGTCCGTCCTCGCCGCGGTGGCCGCCGCCGTCGTCCTCGCCGCCGGCGCCCGCGCGGGAGTCCCGCTCCGCGACCCCTCGAGCGGGATCCCGCTGCGATGGGACCTCGAGATCGAGCAGCCGAACGTCGTCGCGGGCGAGGTGACCTGGTGGCCGGCGCCCGGGGGCTCGATCGAGGAGCCGCCCGGGGACGAGACCGAGGAGACGGCCATCGGGAAGGCCTTCGCCGCCTGGCAGGCGGTCCCCGGGACCGGCCTCCGGTTCCGGGAGGACCCCACCCGGACGGCGCTGCGCCCCAGCGCGACGGACCGCGTGAACGGCTTCTTCTGGCGCCGGGGGGTGCTCGGCCCCTACACCGTGGCGCTCACGATCCCCACGGCCAGGAACGGCGTCCTCGCCGACGCCGACGTCGTCTTCAACGACGACGGATACACCTTCCTGTGGGCCACCACCGGGACCGGGCTCCCGGGCCACGCCGACGTGCAGGCGGTGGCCACCCACGAGATCGGGCATCTCCTGGGACTCGACCACACCCCCGTCTCCGCGGCCACCATGTCCGCCATCCAGCCCGTGGGGTCGATCTTCGGCCGCTCGCTCGAGCCCGACGACGAGGCCGCGGTGCGCCAGGCCTACCCGGGGGCGCTCCTCCCCTTGGCCGGGAGCATCCACGGCACCGTCCTCCTCCGCGGCCGGCCCGTGCGGCGCGCGGTCGCCGTGTTCGCCGTCGCGGCGGCCACGGGTGAGGTCGTGCAGGGGGTCTTCACGGAGCCGGACGGGCAGTACTCCCTCCGCACGCTCCCCGCGGGGCCCTACCGCGTGGTCGCCGCCCCGGTGGCGGACCCGGGGATCTACAGCGCGTGGTGGTCGGGCGCGATGCGCAACGTCAAGCCCGCCTTCCTCGACGCCGACGGGGACGGGGCGCCCGACCTCGTGGACGTCCCCGCGGGCTTCGCGACGACCCGCCACGACGTCGCGGTGCGCCGCGCCCCCCGGCGCGGCACGGGGGAGCCGGACGACGGGCCCGGGGAGGCCCGCCCGATCGCGGTGGGCGAGGCCGCGGTCGGGGCCTTCGAGGAGCCGCTCGACGAGGACTGGTTCCGGCTCACGGCGGAGACCACCCTGGCGGTGGACGTGCGCGTGCGCGGCCGGCAGATGGGCTCGGAGGGGGACGCGGACCTGGCGATCCTCGACGCCGCGGGGACGACGGTCCTCGCCTCCGACATCGACATCCGCGCCCCGCTCTTCGAGGAGTGGTCCTTCGGGCCGCTGGGATTCGATCGCGACTGCGAGGTCGTGCGCTTCGTCCCGCCCGCGCCCGGGGAGTACCTCCTCCGCGTGCGCTCCGAGCCCCAGGGGAACTCGGGCTCACCCGGTGCGTTCTACGTCCTCACCGTCCTGCCCTCGGCCGGGGTCCCCTAGCCCGCCCCATTCATGGGGGTATGCGTGAGAAGGATCGAAGGCAGGTCGCGGAAACGGGTTCGGCAGTCATGGAACGGCAGGCCGGCCGGACAGGCTGTTCCGCGAGCGGCATCGCGCCGAGAGGGCTCCCGGGGACTTGTCGGGCTGCCCGCGGCAGCCCGACCCCGGGAAGGAGGGCCGCCGAAGACATACCCGATGAGGGTAGGCGAGGCGGAGCGCGGGAAGCGGCCGGCGGCCGCTCCCCGCGCGCCCCGACGCAGAGATCGGCGCGAGGACGCCGCGGAACCGCGTGCCCTCGTGAATAGGCCGGGCCAGGCGGCGGACACCGCCGCGACGCTTCGCGCCCCGGCCTCCGGGGGACGCGCGCACCTCCCGGCGACCGTGGAGTGGCTCCCCGGCCTCTCGCGCCCGGAGGCGCGGTCCCTCGGCCGGGCGCGCCCTGCGGGGGGCCCGGGACCTGCTCTGACCCCGTTCGTGCGCGCGGCGCCGTCGCGGCGCGTCATTCCTCCTCCCGGCTCTCCGGGAGCGTCCGCCAGCCGACCATCCAGACGAGGCAGCCCACGGCCATGGCGACGGGGACCATCGAGAGGGCGCGGGGGAGGCGCTCCTCGGGGCCGGAGACGAGGCCGATGAGGGAGGGGCTCAGGGCGTCGCCGAAGAGGTGGATGCAGAGGATCGAGAGGCTGAACGCGCGCACGCGCAGCGCCGCGGGGACGGAGTTCAGGATCTGCGTGTTGATGGGCCCGTTGTAGAACCAGAGGAAGAACTGGGCGAGGAACAGGCACGCCACCACCGCGGCCTTCCCCTCGACCAGGAGCGCCGCGGCCGCCAGCAGCGTGGCGGGGACCATCGAGAGCGCGCTGAGCGCGAGGTACGGCTGCCGGGTCCTCCCCCGCAGGCGGTCCGCGAGGAGGCCCCCCACCACCGTGCCGCCGAGCCCGCCCGCGATCGTGACGGCCCCGACGACGGAGCCCGCCTCCTCGAGGTCCATCCCGTGGTGGCGGGAGAGGAACGGGACGAGCCAGTCCCCCATCCCGCCCGCCGCGAAGGTGACCGCCGTGTAGCCGCCGACCGCGAACAGGTACGGGCGGTTGCGCACCAGCTGCCGCAGCGCCTCCGGCCAGGTCATCCCCGCCCCCGCCCCGCGCGCGCCCGCCCCCGCCCCCGCGCGCGGCCCCGGGTCCCGCAGCCGCAATGCCAGGAACGCCGTGAGGAGGCCCGGGAGCCCCACCACGAGGAACGCCGTGCGCCACCCCGCGACCTGCCCGATCCACCCGCCCAGCACGAAGCTCAGCGCCGCGCCCACGGGCAGCGCCACGTAGAAGATCGTGAGGACGCGGTTCCGCCGCTCGGGCGGGTAGAAGTCCCCGAGGAGCGAGGGCGCCAGCGTCGCGTAGGACGCCTCCCCCACCCCCACCAGCGCCCGCGCGACGAGCAGCGAGACAAAGCCCGTGGCCAGCGCCCCGGCCCCGGTCGCCAGGGACCACAGCGCCACGCCCCCCGCGACGAGCCAGGTGCGCGGCCAGCGATCCGCGAGCGCGCCGAAGACCGGGCTGGCGACCATGTAGACGACGATGAACGCCGAGAGGAGGAGCCCCGTCTGGAACTCCGTGAGGCCGAGGTCCTCCTTGATCGGGTCCTTGAGCGCGCTCGGGATGTAGCGGTCGATGTAGTTGAGGAGGTTCATCGCGGTGAGCACGACCACCGCGGCGCGGGCGCCGGGCAGGATCCCGGGCACGGCGGGGCGCGGCGCTCCCTCGGCTCCCATGGGGTCCTCCCGGGCGCGACGAGTATCCCCGCCTGCCGCCGGCGGTCCGTCGTCGAATCCTCGGGGACGTTCCCGGGCCGCCGCGGTCGAATCGCCTGGATGGCGCGGAAGGCCGGGCCGGTGAAGACCGCGCGGCGCCGCCCGCCCGCGGGGCGCGAGCTGATCCTGCTCCGTCACGCGAAGTCGGCCTGGGACACGGACGCGCCCACGGACTTCCAGCGGCCGCTCTCGCCGCGGGGGAAGCGGGCCGCCCGCCGGGTGGGGGAGAGGCTCCGCGGGTCGCGCCTCGTCCCGGACCTGGTCGTCTCCTCGCCGGCGAAGCGCGCGAAGCAGACCGCGCGGCGCGTCCTCCGCGGGCTCGGCCTCGACGAGGACGAGGTCCGCTGGGTGGAGGCGCTCTACGCGGCGGGCCTGGAGGAGCACCTCCGGGTGCTGGCCGACCTCCCGCGCTCCGCGCGGCGGGTCCTCCTGGTGGGACACAACCCGACGCTCGAGGGGCTGCTCCGCCACCTCGCCCGGGGACCGGTCCCGGAGTCGGCCGACGGGAAGATCCTCCCCACCGCCGCCCTCGCGCGGCTCCGGATGCCGGCGGACTGGAGGCGGCTCCGCGCGGGGTGCGCGAGGCTCGTCGCGATCACGCGCACGCCGTAGCCGGCCATGCCCGTGCCGTTTCTTTCCGCGACTTCTTGCTCCCGCGCCCGGCGGACCCCGCTAGGATGAATCGGTCGTCCGTCCGATCCGCCGGAGGGTACTTGCCGACCGCGCTCGCGAGCGTCCACGCCGTCCCGGAGCGGCTGCGCCGCTTCCCGCCCCTCCCCCGCCTCCTCGACAGCGACCTGCAGGACCTCTTCGACCGCCTGAACCGGGTCTGGTTCCGGGGCCGCCTCCCGCGCCTGGAGGTGCGCTGGAGCCAGCGCCTCAAGGTCGCGGGACAGATCGAGCGCCGCCGCCGCCGCATCCTCCTCGGCCTGGAGTACCACTGCCACTACCCCGCCGACCTGGAATCGACGCTCAAGCACGAGATGGTGCATCTCCTGCACTGGAACCACGACCGGCAGTTCCGCCGGGAGTGCGCCCGCGTGGGCGCCGCCGTCCACTGCCGCACCTACCCCGGGATGTTCCGCCCCTTCCGCTACCTCTACCAGTGCCCCGGCTGCGGGCAGCGGTACCCCGCGCGCCGGATCCTCCACGCCGCCTGCGCCCGCTGCGGCCGCGGCGCCTACCGCCCGCGCTACCGGCTCCGCCTGGTCGAGTTCCTTTCCTCCGGACGCTGAGAGTCGGAAACGCCATGGCATCCCTCCGCCACCACTCCGGCATCGACCTCGATCTCCTCCTCGAGACGGCCCCCGGCCTCGAGCACCTCTCCGTGGAGGAGATGGTCCTGGCGGCGCTCCGGGCGGGACCGCGCACGGGCTTCGAGCTGGCGAGGGTCCTCGAGGCCGCGGCGCCGGGCCTCCTGGCCGAGCGGGAGGGCTGCCTCTACCCCGTGCTTGGGGCCATGGCGCGCACCGGGGAGGTCGAGGGGCTCTGGGTCCGGCGGGATGACGGGAGGCCGCGGAAGACCTACCGCCTGCCGGACCGCGGGCCCCCCGCGGCCCCGCCTCCCGGGCCCCCGGCGGACGGGGCGGCGCCGTGAGCCGCGCGTTCGAGACGACCGCCCGCGAGGCCTCGCGCGCCATCCGGGACCCGCTCGAGCGGGAGTCCTCCCGCGTCGAGGTCCTCGGCCACCTGGAGGACGCGGCCGAGGCGCACGCCCGCGCCGGGCTCCGCCGCGAGGAGGCGGAGGAGAGGGCGATCCGCGACTTCGGGGACCTCTGGAAGGTGCGCATCGACCTGGCCCGCGTGCACCGCGGGCGGCGCGCCGTGGTCTTCCCGCGCACGACGGGCGAGCGGCTCCTGGCGGTGGCGATCTACGACCTGGGCCCGCTGCTGGTGGCGCTGGCGGTGGTCCTCCTCCTCCGCTGGCAGGTGGTGCAGGCCTACAGCATCCCGACCAAGTCCATGGAGCCGACGCTCCGCGGGGACGCGCTCGACCCCGACTACATCCTCGTGAACAAGACCGCGTTCCTGTGGCGCGAGCCGCGCCGTTTCGAGGTGGTCGTGTTCTACCCGCCCGAGACCGCGCACCAGGAGGAGAGGACCGCCTTCGTGAAGCGGTGCACCGGGCTCCCGGGGGAGACGCTCGACATCCGCGGGGGGGACCTCTACGCGGACGGGGTCCTCGCGCGCCGCCCGCCGGAGGTCGAGGACGCCATGCTCGTCCCCGCCTACGACCTCGGCGAGGACCTGGGCTCCCGGGTGGAGGAGGGCGACTCCCGCGAGGACCTGGTGCGCCGGTTCTTCGAGAGGACCTGGGAGGAGGTCGCGGGCGGCTGGCGGCTCGAGGGGAGCGCGCTCGCGGCGACGGCGGGGCCGGAGGGGCAGGCGCGCCTGCGGTACCGCCCCGAGATCACGAACTCCTACTTCGACGCGACGGAGACCCGGGCCCGCTTCAAGGTCCACGAGTTCTTCGACGCGGTGGGCGACCTGGAGGTCCGCTTCGTCGTCGTGCCCGGGGCCGGGACGACGGCCGTGGGTGCGGACCTCGTCGAGGGGAGCGACCGACACGCGCTCCGGATCCGTCCCGGGGGGCTGGTCCTCACTTCGGGCGGGCGGAGCTGGCCGAGGCCCGGGGTCCGGGCGCTCCCGGGGCACCCGCTGGAGGTCCGCTTCCGGAACGTCGATGCCCGGCTCACGGTCTTCGTGGACGGGGAGCGCGTCCTCTCGGAGGCGCTCGACGCCGGGCCCGTGGTCCCTTCGGGCGGGGAGCGGGGCGGAGTCGAGCTGGTGGTCGAGGGCGGCCCCGCGCGCTTCGAGGGGGTGAGGATCCGCCGCGACATCCTCTACCTGCGCGAGAGCAGGAACGACGCCAGGCCCTGGCCGCGGAAGGTACCCGAGGACTGCTACTTCATGATGGGCGACAACACGGGGAGCAGCAACGACAGCAGGATGTGGGGCCCCGTCCGTCGGGAGGACCTCATCGGATCGCCCTTCGTCGTGATGTACCCCCCGTCCCGCATGAAGGTGGTGCGATAGGAGCCGTTGGGGTCAGACCTCAGGCGCCAGCGAGCTGCGCGGCACGTCAAGTGCACTCGGCGCCTGGGGTCTGACCCCTTGGCTCCTCAGCACCAGCGTTTGCAGACGGGAGGACCTCGTCTAGGCGTCGCCCTGGAGCTGCAAACGCCAGGGGTCTGACCCCAATTGCTCGCCGTCACCCGTTTGCACTTGCAAACGCCCCGATTCTGGCCGGGCGCATGTGGCGTCTGCGCATGCGGTTACGAGCGAGCGCGGAATGCACGAGGGGTCTGACCCTATCGCACCGCCGCGCGAAGAGCTGCCAGCGCTACCGCACGTTCGGCCTCACCCGCAGCTGGATCAAAGTCTCCTCTCTTCCCCGTGAGCCGGAAGACGGCCACGAGTCCCGCGGTCCGGATCCGCTCCGACGGGTCGGCCAGCGCGTCGAGCGCCGCCTCCACCGCCCGCGGGTCGCGCGGCCCGTCGGCGAGACGCTCCAGCGCTCTCTCCCGGGCCGCCGGAGGGGCCCCCGCGGCGGGCGCGATGAGGTGCACCAGGCCCGGGAGGGCCGCGTCCCCCGCGTCGGCCACGGTGTCGGCCACGGCACGGGAGAGCGCCGCGTCCACCCCGGCGTCGCGCAGCGCGTCGGC
>CAZKTF010000063.1:0-15656 GCA_964555565.1 uncultured Planctomycetota bacterium
GGCGCTGGCCGGGAAGCCCGTCGATCCGCGCCGCGTCCCCGCCCTGGCGCAGGCGCTGGCGGGCCCGGACGCGAAGGCCTGGGAGAAGGCGATCGTGCTCGCGGCGGCGGCCGAGCGGGGAGTCGCGCCGGGCGGGGCCCCGGCCGGGGCGGACCCGCTCCGGGAACTCGCGGCCGCGCTCGAGGCCCTCCCCGGCGCGTTCCCGCGGGAGGCCGCCGCCGACCTCCGGCGCGCGCTGGAGTCGGGGGACGCCGCGGCCGCGAAGGCCGTCCTCGGGGGGATGAAACGGCGGCCGGGGGCGTGGCTCCTCAAGATCCGGTACGGGTTCTAGGAGGGACGATGAGGATCGCAGGGCTCTCCGTGCTCGCCGCGGCGGCGCTCGTCCCCGGCGCGGCCGCGCCCGCGCCCGCGGCGGACGAGGTCCCCTTCCCGGTCTCGAAGTCCACCATCCTCCGCGCCGAGGGGACGGTCTACACCGTGGAGGGACGCATCCGGATCCCGAAGGGGGTGGAGGTCTCCTGCCAGAAGGACGTGCACGTGAAGGCGAAGGGGAAGGGGGCCGCCGTCATCGAGGTGGAGGGGCAGTTCCCGGTGCACGGCGTGGACCTCCGGGAGGTGATCTTCGAGGGGGTGACCGTGGAGCCCGCCGAGCAGCACGGGGAGATCCACCTGGAGCACTGCATCTTCCGGAAAGGCGGGGGGCTCGCCACACCGTCCGGCAAGGCCGCCGCGGGCGACATCCTGGTCCAGGCCTGCCAGTTCAAGGAGAACGCGCGGGTGGACCTGGCGGTCTCCGGCGGCACGATCCAGTTCCTGGACTCCGGGCTCGGGGGGGTGCTCCGGATCCGCGGCGTCGATCCGCCCTCCGGGCCGAACAGGGTGAAGGCGACCATCCGCGGGAGCGACTCCGACGGGCTCGAACTCGTGAACCTGGCGGACGTCACCGTGCGGATCAACCGGGTCCGGCCCGGCCCCGCGCTGCTGCGGGACAACGGGGTCCTCATCTTCGACGGGAACAAGGTGGAGTCGAAGGACCTGCGCTTCGAGCAGTCGAAGGCGGGCCGGTTCGCGAGGACGCAGGTGATGAAGTGCGACCTCTACTGCGACACCGTGACCTTCCGGGCCCCCGTGGAGGCCGGGAAGTCGGACGTGGTCGAGGTGGACAAGTGCTGGTTCCAGGGGAAGACCGCGAGGAAGGACGTCGAGGCCGTCGTCCGCGACGCCGACGACGACCCCACGACCGGCGTGAAGGTCACCGTGCGCAACCCCCAGGAGCGCCCGCTCGAGCTCGCCGGGGCGGTGATCCGGTAGCGGCTGGCGCCGCCTCTTCCCCGCGGCGGTGAGCATCGGGACGTCCCTTCCCGTGGGACGGACAAGCCTACCCTCCGCGACATCCGGGGCGCGCCGCCGCCCGGCGGTTGCCACCGGGGTGGCCGCATGAGTACCATCCGCGAACCGTTCCACCCGGGGTACCCATGCGAACCCGAGCGCTCTCCCGCCTCCTGACGGTGGGGAGGTCCGCCGTCGCGCCCGCCCTGGCGGTGGGGGTTCCTGGACCCGAAGGCCCCTGCCGGAACGAGGGGATCCATGCCGTCGGCGACCTCGGACCGGTCGCGGCGCAAGCGGTCCCGGCGCTCGAGACGATCGCCGGCCAGGGTCGGTGCCGGTGACGCCGGGTTTGGTCGTCCTGGGGGTCTCACTCGGAATGCGCGAAGTGCTGCGCCGGTCCCTCTCCCGCGCGGGCCGCGCGGGGCGGCCGGTCGGAGGGACGCCGAGCGCGATCCTGTGGAACGTGGCCTGGCTCGCCCTCCTCGCGCTGGGGTGCGATCGGCTGTCCCGCGAGCCCCCGGACGCGCGCGCCTGGGTCGGGTTCGGATTCCTCTGGGCCGGGACGGCCCTCCGCTCCTGGGCGTTCCAGTCCCTGGGGGTCTTCTACGCGGTACGGATCGCGTTCCTCGATGATCACGAGCTCGTGACCTCGGGTCCGTACCGCCGCCTGCGGCATCCCCTGCACCTCGGGCTCCTGACGGAGATGACGGGACTGGCCCTCCTCGCTTCCGGGGCTCTCGGCTGGGCGCTGCTCACGGTCTCGGGGATCGTCCTGATCTTCCGCAATCGGAAGGAGGATCGGTGGCTCGAGACGCGCTTCGGCGATCGGTTCCAGGCACACCGGCGGGGGGCCGTGGACATCGTGGACCTTCTCCCCCGGCGTCGCCGCCGTCCGGTCGGCCGGACGGGAGCCTGACCCCGTGCGGGTCCTCGTCACGGGTGCCCGGACCTACTACTCCCTCCACGCGATCCGGTCGCTCGGGAGGGCAGGCCACCGGGTGACGGCCGCCGATTGCCGGGCAGGGGCACTCGGCTTCTACTCGCGTTTCACCTCGGGCCGGCTCGTCTACCCCTCGGTGGCCGCCGACCCGGACGGCTTCGCGGAGGCACTCGGAGGCTTCCTGGAGTCCGAACGACACGACGTCGTCCTCCCGCTGTACGAGGAGGCGCTCGCCCTGGCCCGGCGGGCGGACAGGTTCGAGGGGTTGGCGCGCATGCCGCTCCCGGACTACGGCACGATGCTGCGGTTCCACGACAAGCGCCTCCTCTACGGCTTCGCGGCCGAGGTCGGGGTTCCGGTCCCGCGGACGTGCGATGTTTGCGA
The DNA here is from genome assembly GCA_964555565.1 of uncultured Planctomycetota bacterium. GTDB lineage: Bacteria > Planctomycetota > JAJSAM01 > JAJSAM01 > JAKLKS01 > CAZKTF01. Next base: position 2,654 of record CAZKTF010000063.1, read on the forward strand.
TCGGGAGCCCGAGGGAATCGGGTACCCCCTCATCCTCAAGGTGCCTCAATCGTCCTCCGCCCGGGGGGTCGCGAGGGTCCGCTCGCGAGCGGAGTTCCGGGCGGCAAGGGGACGCCTCCTCCGCGAACACGGCCTCCCGCAGGATGCCGCGCTCCTCGCGCAGGCCCTGGTGGACGGGCACCAGGTGTGCAGCCTGTCCTTCGCCTGGCATGGACGGCCGAAGGGCACGCTCCTTTACCGCAACCTCTGTGAGTTCCCGTTCCGCGGCGGCGCGGGCGTCGTGCGCGAGAGCGTCGAGCACCCGGGACTCGAAGCCCTGGTCGATGAACTGCTCCGCGTGTCCCGCTGGCACGGGGTCGTCGGGTTCGACTTCCTGGTGGAGCGGGCGACCGGTCGGGCGTTTCTCATCGACGCGAATCCGCGCTTCACGCCCGGGCTGCGGCTCGCGGCGATGGCAGGGCTCGACCTGGTGGAGATGGCGATCTCCGGGGACGAGCCGCCCCCGGCTTCTCCGGTCGCGGGAGGCCACCGGACACGGGTGGAGCCGCTTGCCCTCGCGTGGGCGGCGCGGGCCCTGGTCCCGCATCGCGGCTACGGAACGGATCTGCTCCGGGTGGCCGACCTCCTCGTGCCCAAGTCGCGGTCCCGCTCCGATCTCTTCGCGGGTGACGACCTGCGGTCGCTGCGCGGCATCGGCACGACGCTCGTGGACTTCCTCCGCTCGTCCCTGGCCGGCTCTCCCGGACTCCGTTTCATCCGGGACTCCCAGTTCACGGACTACGCGTCCGCGCGGACCCGGACACCCGCGGGCGGTGGCCCCGCCGGATAGGGGCGTCGCGCTCGGGCCCAGGCTTGCCGCACGGTCCCTCCGTCAGCGCTCGAACCTGGACAACCGGCTCCGGAGGCCGATCGCAGCTCGCGCCGCAAGTCATTCTGTGACAGGTCCTTGGAGAACGCAGGCCGTTGTGCCGCCGGGCTTTCGGACATCGGGTTCCTGCCCGGTCCGGCAGCCTCAGCCAGCGGGGGCTCCGGGGCGGGAGTCCACCCGGGACGCAGCCGGCCGCTCGTTTCCATTGTCGGCGCGGGATGGTACAAGTTATAAATGTAGTTATAGCTTGTACGGAGGTGCCCGGTGCTGAGCCAGGAGGTCGTCACCGTCTTGCGGGAGCTGAACCCGTGGTGGACGGATCCGACGGTCGTTCGCCCGGCGCCCCCGACCTACCGCCGACCGGTGATCCGACAGATGGCGGGGCGCTTGAAGTCCAGGGGCCGTCTCGTGGAAGTGCTGCGGGGTCCCCGCCAGGTCGGCAAGACGACGGGGATGCACCAGATCGTCCAGGACCTGCTGCGTTCGACCACGCCGGGTCGCCAGATCCTGTTCGTCCGGTTCGACCTCGAGGTGCTCCGTGAGATCCCTGGGGGGCTGCTCGCCATCGTGCGGTGGTACGCGGACGCGGTCCGGGGCGCTGCGCTCGGTAGCGGGGAGCCGCCCTTCGTCTTCCTCGACGAGATCCACAAGGTACGCAGGTGGGACGAGGCGGTGAAGCACCTGGTCGATACATTCCCCGTGCGTCTCGTCCTGACGGGCTCCTCCAGCGTCCTCGTCGCGCGGGGAGGCCGGGAGAGTCTCGCGGGGCGGGTGTTCTCGACGGAGATCCCCACGTTCCTGTTCCGGGAGGTCGTCGAAGCGTGGGCGCCGGCGCTCGCGTCCGCCCTGCCCCCTGCGGCGAGGTTCACGGACGCCTTCGATCCGGCATCCTTCCGCGAGCGCATCGAGTGGATCGAGGCCCTGAGGCCCCAGCAGAAGCTCGCCCTTTCGCGGAGGCTGGAGCGGTACTTCCACCGCGGCGGGTACCCGCGGCTCCACTCCGGCGAGGTGGACGACGACCGCTGGGCGGACTACCTGGTCCAGACCGTCTTCGAGAACGTCCTGGGGGCCGACATCCCGGACCTGTTCCCCGTGCAGGACCCGCGGCTCCTCCGGCACCTCTACCTGTCCGTCGCGAGAAGGACCGGCAACGAGATCTCGCAACCGTCCCTGGTGGAAGAAGCGGCCGCCGGGGGCTTCACGACGACGCAACCGACCGTCGGGAGGTACCTCCACTACCTCGCGGATGCCCTCCTCACGCGGGAGTTCCGGCGCTTTCCGCTCTCGCGGAGGAGGTCGGCCCGTGTGCCGGTGAAGATCGTCCTGTCGGACCTCGGCGTGCGGAACGCCATCTTCCGCGGGGCGCCCTCGCTGTGGGAGGGGGATCCCTCCGTGGTCGGTCCCCTGGTGGAGACCCTCGCCCAGTCCGTCGTCCGGGACGCGAACCTCCAGGTCCACTTCTGGAGGGACTACGAGGAGAAGGGCAACCGGCGATCCCCGGTCCGCGAGGTGGACTTCGTGGCGGAGAGGATCGACGGGGAGACCCTGCCGATCGAGGTGAAGTTCCGGAGGAGGATCGACCCGGGGGAGGACGCGCGCGGGCTCCGGCTCTTCATCGAGCGTTTCAAGTCTCCCTACGGGCTGATGGTGACCCGGGACCTGCACCGGTGGGATGAGGCGGCGAGGATCCTGTACGTGCCGCTCCAGACGTTCCTGCTGGCGTTCTGAGCCCTCAACTGCGCACCCCCCGGTCGGCGCTACCGGTCAGCCGCACCAGGGGAGCTGCGACCCGTCGCTTTGGGAACTTGGCGACTGCCGTCCCCGCAGACGCTTGACGGGCCCGATTCACAAGCGAAGAATGCCCTCGCCTTTCGCGACGCGCGCCACGGGGAGGCCGAGCATGGGAGTTCCGCCGACCGACACGGCGCCCGGGCGGCGGGTCCTCCGCGTCTTCGTCTCCTCCACGTTTCTGGACATGCAGGAGGAGCGCGAGGAGCTAGTCAAGCGGGTCTTCCCGCGGCTCCGCAGGCTCTGCGAGTCCCGCGGCGTCACCTGGGGCGAGGTGGACCTCCGGTGGGGTGTGACCGACGAGCAGCGGGCGGAAGGCAAGGTGCTGCCGCTCTGCCTCGCGGAGATCCGCAGGTGCCGGCCCTACTTCCTCGGCCTCTTGGGCCGCCGGTACGGCTGGGTTCCCGCGGAGATCGACCCCGCACTTTCCGACCGGGAGGAGTGGCTCCGGGGGCACCGCGGGAGTTCCGTCACGGAGCTCGAGATCCTCCACGGGGTGCTCAACGACCCGGGCATGGCGGGCCACAGCTTCTTCTACCTGCGCAGCCCCCGGTCCGTCCGTGCGTTGCCCCGAGAGCGCCGGTCCGCGTTCAGCGAACTCCCGAAGCCGGAGGAGGTTGCGAGGCACGGGCCCGACGGGGCCAGGGTCCGGGCGAGCGGCCGTCGCAGCAGGCTCCGGGTCCTGAAGCGCCGGATCCGGGCGAGCGGCCTTCCCGTTCGCAGGGGTTGGGCCGACGCGCGAGCCCTGGGTGCTCGGGTCCTCGAGGACGTGACCGGCGTGATCGACCGACTCTTCCCGGAGGGCTCGAAGCCGGACCCGCTCGACAGGGAGGCCGCCGACCACGAGGCCCACGCGGCGAGCCGTGCGCAGGTCTATGTCGAGCGCGCGGGCTACTTCGAGCGGCTCGACGCGCACGCCTCGGGGGATGGACCGCCGTTGGTGGTGCTCGGGGAATCGGGCCTCGGGAAGTCGGCCCTGCTCGCCAACTGGGCGCTCCGCCTTCGCGCTCTTCCCGGCACGCCGCCGGTCCTCCTCCACTTCATCGGCGCCACGCCGCAGAGCGCCGACGGGTCGGCGATGCTGCGGCGGATCCTCGCGGAGTTCCGCAGGAGGTTCGACATCCCCATCGAGACTCCCGACACGCTGGACGCCCTGCGCGCCGCCTTCGCCAACGCGCTCCACATGGTCGCGGCCAAAGGGCGTGTCGTCGTCGTCCTGGACGCCCTAAACCAGCTCGAGGACCGCGACGGGGCGCCGGACCTCGTCTGGCTCCCGCCCATGATCCCCCCCGGCATCCGGCTGGTCCTGTCCACCCTGCCGGGGCGTCCCCTCGACGACCTCAAGCGCCGTGGATGGCCGACGATGGAGGTGGAGCCCCTCGACGTACCGGAGAGGGAGCGCCTCATCCCGGAGTACCTCGCCCAGTACGCCAAGGCACTGAGCCCCGCCCGCATGTCGCGCATCGCCGCGGCTCCGCAGGCCGCGAACCCGCTCTACCTGCGGACTCTGCTGGAGGAACTTCGGCTCTGGGGCGACCACGCGACTCTCGACGAGCGCATCGAGCGCTATCTGTCGGCCCCGACGGTCAAGGAGCTCTACGAGCGAGTCCTGCGCCGCTACGAGGACGACTACGAGGAGGATCGGCCAGGGCTCGTGCGCGACGCGATGACGCTCCTCTGGGCGGCGCGGCGGGGCCTGTCCGAGGCGGAACTGCTGGAACTCCTCGGGACGGCCGGACAGCCGCTTCCCCAGGCCCCCTGGGTGTCGCTGCGCCTCGCCGCCGAGGCGTCACTTGTGGACCGTTCGGGGCTCCTCGCTTTCGGTCACGAGCACCTGCGCTCGGCCGTCCGCGACCGATACCTCGGCGAAGAATCCGCGCAGCGGGCCGCGCACCTTCGCCTGGCCGACCACTTCCACCGCCAGGAGCTCGGGCCCCGGAAGGTGGACGAGCTGCCATGGCAGCTCGCCCGGGCGGGGTCCTGGCGACGTCTCCACGACCTGCTCGCCGACATGAAGTTCTTCGTCGCGGCCTGGGACGCCAACGAGTTCGAGGTCAAGGCCTGCTGGTCGCAGGTGGAAGCGGGCTCCGCGTTGCGCCTCGTGGATGCGCTCCGGCCGCTGATCGAGTCTCGCGCCCCGGAACCGGGCACGGCGTGGCGGGCGGCCACGCTGCTTGACGATACCGGACATCCCGAGGAGGCGCTCTCGCTCCGGCGCTTCCTCGTCCGGCACCATCGACAAGCCGGGGACCCGCGGAACCTGCATGCGTCGCTCGGCAACGAGGCGGTGATCCTCAGGGCTCGCGGTGACCTCGATGCGGCGATGGCGCTCCACAAGGAGGAGGAGATGATCTGCCGGGAGCTCGGCGACAGGGACGGTCTGCGCGTGTCGCTCGGCAACCAGGCGCTGATCCTCGAGGAGCACGGGGACCTCGACGGGGCGATGGTGCTGCACGGGGTGGCCGAGCTGATCTGTCGCGAGCTTGGGAACAAGCCGGGGCTGCAGACCTCGCTCGGCAACCAGGCGAACGTGCACTTCCGCCGCGGGTCCCTCGACAGGGCGATGGCCTTGCTCGAGGAGTGCGAGCGGATCTGCCGTGCGCTCGGGAACCGGGACCGGCTTCAGGGCACGCTCGGCAACCGGGCGAACATCCTCTTCCAGCGGGGGGACCTCGACGGGTCCATGGAGCTGCTCAAGCAACAGGAGCAGATCTGCCGCGAACTCGGGAACAAGGAGGGGCTGCAGAACTCCCTCTCCGGCCAGGCGAACGTCCTGTACGCCCGCGACGACTTCGACGGTTCGATGGCGCTGCTCAAGGCGGAGGAACGGATCTGCCGCGAGATCGGCGACAAGAGCGGGTTGCAGACGTCGCTCGGAAACCAGGCGAACATCCTCTACGCGCGGAACGACCTCGACGGAGCGATGGCGCTGTACAAGGAGAAGGAGCGGCTGTGCCGCGATCTCGGGAACAGGGAAGGGCTGGCGAGGGCGCTGGCGTACCAGGGTGCCATACTCGGCCGTTCCCCGGTGAGTCGAGGCGAGGGCCTCCGGCTGGCGGAAGAGGCCTACCGTCTGGCCCTGGAGAGCGGGCTGGGGCTGCTCGCGAGTCAGATCCGGCCCATCGTGGAGGGGATCCGATTCGAATCGGGCCGGCGATAGCCGCTCCCGGCACGGGCGGTCTAGGGAGCAAAGGGCAGTCCGCTTCCGCTCGCCTTCGTGGGGCGGAGTGGACTCCGGCGAGGTGCGGCGTACTCCCGTCAGGATTCCAATCCCCCTTCGCGCCTGCGGAGCCTCGGGGGGTAGGGTCTGGGGCCGCCGGGAGGGGATTGGCAGGATTGGTACCCCCGTCAGGATTCGAACCTGAACAACCGGCTCCGGAGGCCGGGACTCTATCCGTTGAGCTACGGGGGCACCGTGGCGGGGCATCCTAGCCCCAGCGGGGCGGGGGAGGCAAGCGCCGGCGGGGCGGCCCCGCAGTCCTTGGGCCCGCCCTTCGGGCCGGGGGTAGGATCCCCCCTTTCCCCAAGGGAACCGGAGGCGGGACCGTGGGCAACGTCGCCGACGAAGAGCTCCTGACGAAGAAGTCCGCCAAGCGGGTGCGCGGGGCGATCCGCAAGGGCAACTTCGAGGACGTGAGCCTCTTCGAGCAGGCCCTCAGCCTGTTCGAGCGGGCCGCGGACGTGATGAAGCTCGACCCGACGGTCCGCACGATCCTCGAGCACGCCAAGAACGAGCTCGTGGTCAACTTCCCGGTCCGGCTCGACGACGGCACCTTCAAGGTCTTCCGCGGCTACCGGGTCCAGCACAACAACGTCCTCGGCCCCTACAAGGGCGGGATCCGGTACGCGAAGTTCGTCCGGCTGGACGAACTCAAGGCGATGGCGTTCTGGATGACGATGAAGAACTCCCTCATCGGGGTCCCCTTCGGCGGGGCCAAGGGGGGGATCCGGTTCGACCCGTCGCAGTGCTCCGAGGCGGAGGTCCAGCGGATCACCCGGCGGTACACCCACGCGCTCGGGACCAACATCGGGCCCGACTGGGACATCCCGGCCCCGGACATGGGGACGAACGCGCAGACGATGGTCTGGATGGCCGACACCTACGTGAACACCATCGGGGGGACGAACCGGTTCGCGGGCCGCGGCGTCGTGACGGGCAAGACCATCGCGAGCGGCGGCTGCCACGGGCGCGAGGAGGCCACGGGGCGCGGGGTCGTGACCTGCGTCCAGGCCTGGGCCCGGGAACACGACCTCGACCTCGGCCGCGCGACCTTCGCCGTGCAGGGCTTCGGGAACGTCGGGTCCTTTGCGGGGCGGATCCTCCAGGGGCTCGGCGCCCGGCTGGTGGCCGTCCAGGACCACACCGGGTCGCTCGCCGCCCGGGACGGGATCGACGCGGAGGCCCTGGCCGCCCACGTCCGGCAGCACCGGGGCGTGGCGGGATTCCGGGCGAAGGGGGTGGCGTCCTCGGACGACGACGCCTTCTGGGCCACGGAGTGCGACGTCCTCGTCCCGGCGGCCCTGGAGAACCAGATCGACAGCGAGAACGCGGGTTCGCTCCGCTGCCGGCTCGTGGCCGAGGGGGCCAACGGACCCACGACCCCGGCCGCCGACGCGATCCTCCACAAGCGCGGGATCCACGTCCTCCCCGACATCCTCGCCAACGCGGGGGGCGTGCTCGTCTCCTTCTTCGAGTGGACGCAGAACCGCCGCGGCGAGTCCTTGGACCTGGAGGAGGTCCGCGCCAAGCTCCACCGGGGGATGGAGAAGGCCTACGCGCAGGTCCGGGACATCGCCCGGGAGCGGCGCCTCGACCTGCGCACCGCGGCCTACGTCGGCTCGCTCTCCCGACTCCAGGAGGTCTACAGGGAGCGGGGGATCTTCCCGTGAGGAAGGGGTAGGGGTAGGGGCAGGGACAGGGGAACGACATCGGCCGTGGCAGAGGGGAACGGGATGGGGAGGACGCGGGGGGAGCCGCGCGGCCGGGCGCCGCGAGGATCCGGTGGAGGGATGTTGTAGAGTCTCGCTGAGAGTCCGCCCGCGTCCCGACCGGAGGAACCGGATGATCCAGGTGAAGGACGTCAAGCTCGTCAATCTCCAGGACGGGGCGCGACTGTGCGTGGGCGCGAAGACTCCGCCGAACCTCGACAAGGAGGCGGTCCTCGACCTCCACCGGAGCAAGCTCGCCTTCTACCAGCAGCGCACCGCCGCCGGGGCCGGCGCCAAGGCCGCCTACCGGGACGGGCTGCTGGTCGCGAGCGTGGACTGGTACCCCCTCGAGCTGGCGCCGCTCCCCGTGGAGGGGAAGGACCTCTTCGCGGTGAACTGCATCCGCGTCGGGGACCGCGCGGCCCGGACGGAGATCCTGACGGAGATCTTCCGGGTCGCCGAGCCCGCGTGGCAGAAGCGGGCGGGAGTCGTCGCCGTCACCCGGAAGAAGTCCCTCGCCGAGTTCGGCTGGGAGGAGATCGACCGGATGCGGCCCCCGGAGCGCGAGGGGGACGACCTCGTCCTCTACCTCAGGAAGTTCAAGCCCGAGGCGACCGCGTCCTTCCTCAAGCCGACCCGCGACCTGTCGCCCGCGGCGGGGAAGGTCCGGCTCGACCTGTTCCTCTCGACCCACTGCCCCTGGGACGGCTACGTCTTCGACCTGGTCCGCAGGGTGGCCCAGTCCTACCGCGAGCGGCCCCTCGAGCTGCACGAGTGGGACTGCAACAGGCGCGAGAACGTCGTCAAGTACGGCGTCGCGGCCGGGGTCGCCATCAACGGGGTGTTCCAGCCGCTGCTGCGCCCGCACCGCCTCCCCGAGGAGCGCTCGGTGCGGAGGCTGTTCGAGGAGGCGTAGGGACGGCGGCGAAGGCGGCAACGCGGCCCCGCGGCGACGGCCGGGCGGGGTAGACCTCCCCGGGCTCGGCCCGCCACCGGCGGGCCTCGAAACCCCCGGGGACCCCCGCCCCTACGAACGCCACGGCCGGGCGGGGTAAACCCCGCCCCTACGGGACGGGCCCGCTCACGACGGTCACGGCGACGTCGGGGAGGACGTACTTGCGGGCGACGCGCTGGACGTCCTCCCGCGTCACCGCGTTCACCAGGGCCGGGAACCGCTCCGGGTAGTCGAACCCCAGTCCGAACCGGTGGAGGTCCACGAGGATCCCCGCGAGCTGCTCCGTCGTCTCGTAGCGGAAGACCTGGGACCCGGTGAGGTAGCTCTGGGCGTCGCGCAGCTCCTCCTCGGTGACGGGCTCCTCGCGGATGCGCCTGAGGTGGCCGAAGATCCCCTCCCGGGCGCGGGGCAGGTCGGCGGGGCTGCACCCGATGAAGGCGGTGAAGGTCCCGGGCTCCTCCCCGGCGCTCGCGGCGCACCGCGCGTACACGGTGTAGGCGAGCCCCTGGCCGTCGCGGAGGTCCTTGGACAGCCGGTCGGTGAAGCCGGGGCCCGTGCCGAGGACGTGGTCCATCACCAGGACCGGGATGTAGTCGGGGTCCTTGCGCCGGAGCCCCAGGTTCCCGACGAAGAGGTTGCACTGCTGCTTGTCGGGGAGGCGGATGGTCTTCGCCACCGGCTTTGTCGCCGCCGCGAGCGCCGGCAGCGGCGGGACCCGCGGGCCGCCGCCCGCCCAGGCGCCGAACCGCTGCTTCACGCGGGAGAGCATGGCGCCCGCCTCGAAGTCCCCCGTGACGGCCAGGATGGCGGACGCGGGCGCATGGAACGCCTTCCAGTGCGCGAGGACGTCGTCCCGCGTGATCGCGGCCACCGACTCCCTGTCCCCGCGCGGGAGGCGGCCCCAGGGGTGCGCCCCGTAGACCTCCTTCAGGAACCCCTTGCGCGCCTGGGTGGTCGGGTCGTCCTCCTCGGCGGCGATCTCGCTGAGGACCGCCGCGCGGACCTTCTCGAGCTCGGCCGGCTCGAACCGGGGCCTCATCACCACGTCGGCCAGGAGCCCCAGCACCTGGTCGGCGTCCTTCGAGAGGCACCGCGCGCGCGCGCCCGAGGGGCCGGTCCCCAGGGCCGCGCCGAGGAAGTCCAGCGTCTCGGCGATCTCCGCCGAGGAGCGGTCCCCCGCCCCCTCGTCCAGGAGGTCCCCGACGATGTAGGCGAGGCCCGGCTTCGCCTCGCGGAGCTGCCCCGCGTCCACGTAGAGGCTGAAGGCGAGCACGGGCAGCCCCGGGCGGGGCAGGAGGAGGACGGTCATCCCGTTCTCCAGGCGGTGCACCTGCGGCTCGATCCGCACCCGGCCCGCGTTCCCCGCCGGGATGGCGAGGTCGAGGGCCCGCGTCCTCCCCCCGCGGAAGGTGGCCGAGACGCCGGGCTCCGCCGGGACCTCCGGCTTGCGGGCGGCGGCGGGATCGAGGGGCGGAGGGGCCGCCGCGGCGGCCGCGCGCGCCTCCTCCACGGTCGGGGCCTTCGCGGCGGGGGTGGCGAGCCCGGAGAGCGCCGGCGCGATCGACCACCCCACGGTGCGGTTCCGCGCCGTAAGCCAGCGGGCGGCCGCGGCCCGGACCTCGGCGGCCGTGACCTTCCGGATCCGGTCCGGGTACTCGCCGAAGATCCGCCAGGACCGGACCGTCTCCAGGTAGCCGATCCGCTCGGCCATCCCGTCGGCGGTCTCCCGGGCGTAGACGTCGTGGGCGAGGATGTTGTTCTTCGCCTTCTCGAGCTCCCTCTCCGAGGGCCCCTCGACGGCGAACCGCGCGACCTCGTCGAGGATCGCGGCCTCGATGGCCCGCGGGTCCGCCGACTCCTGCCCCTCGGCCCAGGCCTTGAACCGCCCGGGGAACTTCCGCGACTCGTTGAAGACGGACACGTCGGTGCAGCTCCGGTCCGTCTCGACGAGCCTCCGGTACAGGCGCGAGGACTTGCCGCCTCCGAGGACCGTGGAGGCCACGTCGAAGGCGTAGTCCTCGTCGTCCCCCACCCGGCAGGTGTGCCAGGCGACCATGACCTTCGGGGTCTCGGTGTCCTCGACGATCACGAGCCGCTTCTCCCCCCGCTGGGGCGGCTCCACCTCGGCCACCGGCGGGGGGAGGGTCCCCGGCCGCACGTCGGCGAAGGCCGCGGCGGCGGCGGCGACGACCTCCTCCGCCTTCACGTCCCCGACGACCACCAGCGTCGCGTTGTTGGGCATGTAGTGGCGGTCGTAGAAGTCGATGACCCTCGACCGCGGGACGCTCTCCACCTCCTGCTGCCACCCGATGGTCGGGTGGTGGTAGGGGTGCACCGCGTAGCCCGCGGCGTCCACCTCCTCGTCGAGGCGGCCCCCCGGGGAGTCGTGCCCCGCCAGCATCTCGTTCATGACCGCGCCGCGCTCCATCTCGAACTCCGGCGGCTCGAAGGCGCAGTTCCGCATCCGGTCGCTCTCGATCTCCAGGGCGAGCCGCCAGCGCGAGGCCTCGAAGTTGAAGTAGTAGCGGGTGAAGTCGTTCCAGGTCGTGGCGTTGTTGGCGCCGCCCCCGCGGAAGGTGACGAGGTCGATCTGCCCCTTGCGGATCTGCTTCGTCCCCTTGAACATCACGTGCTCGAGGTAGTGGGCCAGCCCCGTCTCCCCGGGCTTCTCGTCCACCGAGCCGACGCGGTACCAGACCTGGTGGGAGACCACGGGGATCCCGGGGCGCTCCAGGACGAGGACCTTGAGCCCGTTCGGGAGGACCGCCTCGGCGATGCCGCTCGCCGGGTCCCGCGTCAGCGCCGGGGCCGGGGGAGCCCCGGGTCCCTCGGTCGGTGTGGAGGCGGAGGAAGGCGCGACGACGGCGGCGGCGGCGAGGCCTGCGGCGGCGAGGGCGGGGAAGCGCATCGGTTCCTCCTTGAGGAGCTGTCGGCGGGATCGGGTCCGGGCCGGGCGGCGCTTCTTCACGGGCGTGGACGGCGCGAGGGGCGGCCGCGCGGCCGGGGGCCGGCGGGGGACCCCGGCGCGGCCGGGGCCCCGGGGACGCCCGGGCCCCTCCGGCGCTGCGCCGCCGCGTAGAGGGCCTGGACCTCGTGCTGCCGGAGCGGGCGCCACTCCCCCGGGGCGAGGCGCCCCAGCTCGAGCGGCCCGAGGCGCACCCGGCGGAGCGAGAGCACGGGATGCCGGAGGCGCGCGAAGATCCGGCGGACCTCGCGGTTGCGGCCCTCCCCGAGGGTCATGAGGACGTGGGAGATGTCCCGGCCGTGCCTCCGGATCCGCATCCTCGCGGGGCCCGTGCGCCCCTCGGAGAGCCAGATGCCGCGCTCCACGGCGCGCACGTCCTCGGGCGTGACCTCCCCGCGGACCCTGAGGTCGTAGGTCTTCGGCACCCCGTAGCGGGGGTGGGTGAGCAGGTTCGTGAGGACCCCGTCGTCGGTGAGGAGCAGCAGCCCCTCGGAGTCCTCGTCCAGCCTGCCGACGGGGTAGAGCCTCCGCCCCGGGACGCGGACCAGGTCGAGGACGGTCGGCCGCCCGTGGTCGTCCCGGGCGGTGGAGAGGACCCCCCGCGGCTTGTGGAGGAGGTAGTACTTCCGGCCGCCGGGGGGCCCCGCGCCGGCGGGGACGCCCGGGGCCCGCGCGGGCGCGGCCGGGGGTCCGGGGGGCGCCGGGAGGCGGACGACCTCGGTGTCGAGGCGGACCTCGTCCTCGGCGGCGTCCACGCGGGCCCCCATGGCGCTCACGACGTGGCCGTTCACGGAAACCCGTCCCGCGGCGATGAGCTCCTCCGCCTTGCGGCGGGACGCGACGCCGGCGCGCGCGAGGAACTTCTGCAGCCTCTCTTCCATCCGGTCTCCGATCCCGCCCGCGGAGGGACTATCATAGCCGCGCCCCCCCGTCCTCCTCAGGAGACCCCTTGCCGGCGCCCCGAACCCCGAAGTCCGCGCGGGTGGCCCCGCTGCTCTGCGCCCTGCGCGAGGCCTACCCGGACGCGGAGTGCGCCCTCTCCCACCGCGGCCCCTTCGAGCTGCTCGTGGCCACGATCCTCTCGGCCCAGTGCACGGACGCCCGCGTGAACGTGGTCACCCCGGAGGTGTTCCGCCGGTGGCCGGGACCCGAGGCGCTCGCCGCGGCCCCCCGGGAGGAGGTCCAGTCGGTCGTCCGCTCCACGGGCTTCTACCGGAACAAGGCGAAGGCCCTCCTGGGGATGGCGGCGGCGCTCCGGGACCTGCACGGCGGGGAGGTCCCGCGCACCATGGAGGCCCTGACGGAGCTCCCGGGCGTGGCGCGCAAGACCGCCAACGTCGTCCTCGGCACCGCCTACGGGATCGCCGCGGGGGTCGTGGTGGACACCCACGTGGGCCGCCTCGCGCGGAGGCTCGGCCTCACGCGCGAGGAGGACCCGGTCAAGGTCGAGAGGGACCTCATGGCCCTCCTCCCCCGCGAGGAGTGGGTGATGTTCTCG
>CAZKTF010000064.1:0-15515 GCA_964555565.1 uncultured Planctomycetota bacterium
CGCGGGCGCCCGGGCGGCCAAGCGCGTCGGCCGCGGCGCCGCCCGCGGCGTCGTGGTCGTCGCCGGCCTCGCCGTGAGCGCCGTCCTCCTCTGGAAGGAGTACCGGTAGGGGGCCGTCTGGGCACGCCAGGATTCGAACCTGGATCCAAGGGATTATGAGTCCCCTGCTCGACCGGTTGAGCTACGTGCCCGGGGATGTTCCTAGCAGCCTATCCGTGCGCGACTTGCGGCATTTCCGTGCGGTACCGGGAGGCCCCCTCCTCACCGGTCGCGGGGGGCGTGGGTGTGCAGGAGGTGTGCATCGTTTCCCGGAACTCGCTGATCGGAGCCTCCCGCGCCCCGAAGTCGAGGGCGAGGAGCGAGGCCCGCGTCCGGCCGTGCACGGCCCGCGCGTAGATCTGCGTCGTGGTGATGGAGGCGTGCCCGAGGACGTGCTGGAGGTCCGTGATCGCCGCGCCCCCGGCGTGGAAGTGCGTCGCGAACGAGTGCCGGAGGGCGTGGGGCCTGATGCCCCTCGGGCCGAGCCGCGCCGGCCCTGGTGCGCCTTCTGAGCCGAGAGTGCGGGTCCCGCCCAAGGCCCCGGCCCCCCGTTGCCCACGCGGGAACGAGGCTTGGCGGCCTTGCCTCGGATCCCGACCGGTCGTCCTGTGAATTCCTAGGGCTTGGTGGAGACTACAGACAGCTTGAACACCCTGCCGAAGGCCGCTCCCGTCGGATTCGTGAGGTCCAGACTCCACACGCCTTGCAACGGGAAGAGCTCGGTCCTCGGTTCCCCCGATCTCAGGTAGAACTTGCTTCCGTCCGGGCGCCCAACCAAGACCTCCCCGAACTTGCCAGAGACCTTCATTCTGATCGCCGGGAGGGAAAGCGGGAGATCGACTTGAAGCCATGAAGTCTGGCCTGGGAGCAAGTACTCCGATCTTCGCATCCCCAGAGACAGCGGCCTCCGAACGAGCGTCCGAGGGCCCTGGTAGAGCCCCTGGATTCCTGCCACGTCATCGGGCTGCAGGGTCGCCCGCCGGACACCCGCCGGCAGCACCGGGAACATGACGCTGTTCTCGAGAGAGTGGCCAAGCCCGAAGAAGTGCCCGAACTCGTGGAGGATCACGGAGCGAAGGTCGATTGCTTCGGTATCCCAGGTAGGTGGTGCGAGGTCGTAGTCCGACCACCAGTAGAAGCGTCCTCCCGGCGTGTGCGGGATGACGATGTCGAGGTCGCTGAAGACCCGGCCTTCCGGGCCGGACTGGAGCGAGCATCCCTGCCCCTGGCAGAGGCCGAGGTTCACGTAGCCCAAGACACCCCGCCGCGCCTTGACTGCTTTCCGATTGAGGATTGCGATCGCGCTCGTCCCGTCGCGCGTGAGACACGGCTTGTTCATCTCGGCGCGCGACGGACAGTCCGGAACGGCGTCATCGTAGACCACCGACACGTTCAGGCCCGAGGTGGAGCCCCTCCATTGGGAGATGGCTTGATCGACCATTCGCCGGAGGTCGGAGGTGTCCGGGAACGAAGCCTGGTTGACGTGCACAGTGACTTGGCCGGAGGGCCAGATGATCGGCACCCCCGTTTCCGGGTCTTGAAAGAGGGGTTCCCACGCACGGCCACCGGAAGCGCCTGCGGCCAAGAGCGTGGCCACGCTGGCAAGCGCCAGCGCATGCGCTCGCCAAGATGCCTTTTCACGCGGCCATAGTCTCCCGGACAAGCAGTCCTCCCCGGCCGGTCTCCAAGGCACGACCCCTGACCTGCGGCGATGGCTACTTGCCATGTTTGTCACCCAAGCGTGCCGAAGCAGATCATCCCCATCCCGCCTTCTGGGCACAAGGCCAAACACTGGTTCAAGCGGCTTCCGGAAAGGCACTCACGGACTGGAACCGGCACCCGCGAGCCATTCGATGTGCTAGCGGCGGGAAGGCGGGGGAGGTGCTAGTCGAGGGGATGGCGGCGGGGACGCTCGGACGCGGGCGGCAAACGGCTTCCCCATCTGCGTCTCCAAGATGGCCTCAAAGGCAGCTCTCACCGTCGGCGCGTTCCCGATCCCCCGCAGACAGGAGGCGGCTGCGTTCTGGTCCCCGAGTCCGTAACACAGGAGGGTCGCCCGCATAAGGTCCTCCTTGTCTTGGTCGAGCGGATCCGCGAAGTCGCCTGGGGGGACAAGCGGCAGTAGCGCCCGCTGAAGGCTCACGGCAGCGAAGCACTGATTCTCGTCCCTCTCGTTGCGTGAGAGCAGACCTGCCGTCAACCCGACGCGCCTCCCAAGGACATAGGCGAGGAACTCCTTCCCGGCGTCCAGAGCGTCCCGCCCCAGCTGCGGGCAGTCGTGTCTCGACTTGCCGCAGTACCGCCGGTGGTGGTGGACGAAGTTCATCGATTCACATCGATCCAATGGCAGGTCGTCGGCCAGCATGATCTCGACGTTGAAGTCGTCGTGCCTCCACCATCTACTGTCAGGCCCTCGGTACAGAGCGCTCCCAAGGACGGCTGGATCGAACGGCTCGCCGAGGCCCCGAATGGGACGCGACGACGCGAGGACCCGAATCGCGGTCACCCCGAACGCCATCACCTCGACGAAGTAGAGGAGCCTCCCCTCGAGTGCAGCCTGTGCGGGGATCTCCAGCGACACGTTGCCGTAGAGGGAACCGTCTACCCAAGTGTTCGGTGATGTCCAGACCACGCAGAGCCGGGTCTCGTCGAGGATGCTCTCGTCGTGGACCAACCCAGCTCGGATCATGCCGTCGTCCGCTACTCGTCGGGCGTCCTCAACATGGGCCACATGGTTGACGCAGTCGAAAGTGACGAACCGATCCTCTCGCCACCCTCTCGGCGGGGTCTTGATCAGGAACTCGGCGTCGCGGGGGGGCTCCATGGGGACGAGTTATCCTACCCCTCTCCCGGCCGCCGCTCCCGCCTCAAGAATCGTCGCCGTCCAGTCTCGCGCTCAGTGATCGCGGAACCTCGAGTCCTCGCCCGCTCATCGGAATGCAGGGCGCACAGAGACGCGGGGCGCTCGGGCGTGCTCCTAGATCGCCTGGTGGGCAGCCGGCGGGGGCCCGCGGGTTTTCCCCGCGCGGTGCGGGAGGGACCGGGCCCCCCCTGTACGCCCTGCCGGACGCGGTTAGGCTGTCCACGGGACCTGCTGCCGGAGGACTCGTGGAGAGGACGACCGTCGCGCACGCCGGGGCCGTGATCCTGCTCCCGCTCCTCCTGGGCGGCTGCGGAGGCGGGCGGGGGGAGCAGGAGACGCACGCGATCATCGAGCCCCAGCCCATCGTGCGCAGCATCACCCCGACGAACGGCCAGGAGACGCTCCCGGACCTTGCCGACCCCGCGCTGGGGGGGCACCTGACGATTCGATTCGGGCAGCCGCTCCGGGAGAGGAGACTCCTGGAAGCCCTCCTGGTCGGGGACCGGGATGGCCCCTACCTCCGGTTCTTCGACGCCTCCCTCGTGGCCGTCCGCGGGTCCGCGACGTGGGATCCCCTCTCCTTCTCCCTGCTCTTCACCCCGTCTCCCGGGGCGATGCCCCCGGGGCAGTACACGCTCGTGCTCTCCCGGCGGCTCCTCTTCGGCAGGCACCTCCGCCTGAACTGGGGGGTGGAGGACTTCACCTCCTCCTGGACCGTGGGCCCCGACGCCTATCCCCCCCGGCTCCTCGGGACCTCCCCCGCGCGGAACCAGGTCGGCGGCCCGAGGTTCGCCGACATCGTGCTCTCGTTCAACGAGTCCCTCGACCCGGTCACGGTTCTCCAGGGGCAGACCGTCGAGGTGGAGGACGCGTCCTACGACCCGCCCCGGCCGATCCCCGGCGCCCTCCTCCTCAAGAGGGACGGGTTCGACGTCGTCTTCCGCCCCGACCCCTGCGTCGGGTTCCCGCCCGCGACCACCGTGCGCGTCCGCCTGGGCGCCGCCGGGGGGCTGGGACCGATCCGCGACCGGAAGGGGAACGCGTTCGAGGGGTTCTCCTACGAGTTCCGCACGGCCGGTGACGCACCGTTCCCCGACCCCGTCGCCGTTCCGCGGCCGGGCTCTCCCCTCGCGGGCCTGCCCGGCTCGGCGGTGTTCGCCGCGACGGCGAACGCGGTCGTCGCGCTCGACGTCGGCCCCGCGTACGAGGACCTCGACCCGGGCGCGGGGCCCCGGCCCGAGCGGGTGCAGCGGGTCGCCCCCGGGAACCCCGCCGGGATCGACTACCGCGCGCCCCTCGAGGCGGCCGTCCGCCGCGCCGCGGAGGTCGTCGTGGACCCCCGGTTCGACCCGACGACGCTCCAGACGTTCCTCTACGTCCTCGACGAGGAGAAGGCGCGCGTGGCGGTGGTCCAGAGCGGAACCGGCGTCGTCGAGGGGTGGATCAACCTGGGAGGTCACCCCCGGGGGCTGGGGATCTCCGCGATCGGAGCGCGCGGGGAGCCCCCCGCGCTCTTCGTCTCAGAGTTCCGCTACGGAACCATCACGCGCATCCCTCTCGGGAAGATACTGCCCGGTGTCTCCGCCTGCGAGCCGATCGTGGACCTCAACGTGGACCGCTCGCTCCGGGGGGCCTTCTCCGTGGGCCGAGGCCCCATCGGCGTCGCCTGCTCCCCGGACCCGGAGACAGGGCTCGGGGTCGTGTGCAACTCGCTCGACGGCACGATCACAGTTTTCCGGACGCGCCCGCCGGAGGTGTGTCCCATGCCCTGGGAACTCGCGACCTACCCCGCGGGCCCGGGCCCCTTCGAGGCCTCCTGGGGAGCCGCGAGCGCGGGAGGGTCCTTCCTCTGGGTCGTGGGCGCGGCGGGCGCGCACGACCGGGACGGCTCCGTGAACCTGTGGTGGACAGGGCCCCCGGGCGGTGGTGCACGCCCGGCCGGGCTCGTGTCCGCGGGGACGCTCCCGGAGGGGATCCGGCGGCCCGGCCGGCCCTTCGCCGACCCCACGGCCCCCGATCGCTGCTTCGTCCCCGAGACGGATGGGACCTCGATTGCCGTGCTGGAGTGGCCGACCGGGACTCCCGTCCCGTCCCCGACGGCGCCGCCGCGGATCGCCCGGCGCCTCGAGGTCGGCCTCCGCCCCGCGTCGTTCACGCGGGACGCGCGCGCCGGGCGGCTCGGCCTCGTCGCGCTCCCGGACTCGGGGCAGGTGGCCGTGCTCGACCTCGAGGCCCCGACGCAGACCCCCGTGCTCCTGTCCATCCCCGGCGTCCGGGGAGTGTTCTCCGCCTTCGACCAGTAGGGTGCGGGCAACCGCCCCGGCGCCGGACCCGCCTCGGGGAGGGTCCCGGGCACGGGGCTCTCCCCGAGGTCGGGATGGAGGCTTGCCCGGGACACCGCTGAGGGGCAAGGGTCAGACGTAGAGCAGCCATCCCTCGTGGAGGATGGACTTCGGATCCGGCAGCCCCGAAGCCCCGAGCGTGCCGTCGGGGCGGAGGTACCGATGGGCCCGCACGACGGTGTTCCCTTCCCTGTCGCTGTAGGCCACCGTCTGGCTCCAGGTGCAGTAGGGCTCCCCCGACCGCTCGGGGCTCGGGTGGGAGTCCTCCACCACCCGCTGCTTCAGCCTGCCGTCGTCGATGCGGGGGACATAGACCGCGTTGAACAGGTCCCGGAGTTGGGCAGCCCCCACCCGTCGGTTAGGATTCCTGCCCATGGATGCCTATCGCGCCCTGCGGGAGCACCTGCGCCCGTACCTCGCCGGGAGGAGCGGCCTCGCCCGGTTCAAGGCGTGGTTCGTCCCCTTCCTGTGGGACCTCGACGAGGCCGCCTCCGCGGAGGCCGCCGGCCTCGCGCGGAAGGTCGAGCTCCGTCTGTCCGAGCACTCGAACGGCCACCTATCGACGAGCGAGTTGCGGACGATGCTCCTGTCTCTCATGCGCAGCCACCCCGTATCGGCGCGCGGCAACGCCGCCCCCCCGGTGCATTCCGATTCTCCCTCGTCCGGGGGACGCCGTAGCCGCGCCGGCGTCGGCTCGCGACCGCCCGCGTCGCATCGACGCCGCGTCCGCCGCCGGAAGCGGGAGGGCGCGCGCTCGCGCTGAGAGGCCGCCCCCGGGATGCCACGGGAGCGGCTGCCCGTTGACGGCGGGGGGGCGGGTCGGCAAGATCCGGGTCGGATGAACAGGGGCACGCCGGCGATCCTGGGTTTCCTCCTGGCCGCGGCCGGGGTTCCGGCCCTGGCCGGGGACACCGGGACCGGGGTCATCGCCCGCAACGCGAACGCGCTCGGCGCCGAGATCGCCCCGGCGGGGGACGAGGACCGGTTCTCGGTGGGCCTCGGCGAGGGCGGGGCGCTCTCCGTCACCGTGGCCGCCGCGAAGGGGACGGGGCTCCTCCCGACGCTGCGGCTCTTCCGGCCCGACGGCGCGGAGGCGGCCCTCCCGGCGGTGAAGGGGGCGGGGACGGCGAAGGTCTCCTTCAAGAACTTCCCGGTGCCCGCAGGCCGGACGGGGACCTGGGAGGTCCGCGTCGCCGGCTCGGGCGGGACCACCGGGGCCTACACCGCGACCTTCAAGAAGAAGGAGGCGAAGGTCCCGAAGGTGGTGGGGCTCGCCGTGCCCGCGGGCGCCACGGGCGCGGTGGGGTTCCCCGCGGGGGAGGGGGGGACGGTCACGGCGACGGTGAAGTCCCGGGGGGTGCTCCCGGCCCTGGTCCGGCTCCTCGACCCGGAGGGCGTGGAGATCGCCTCGGTCGTTCCCGCGGCGCCGGCGACGAAGCTGGTGGCGGCGGTGCCGCTCGGCAGCGCGCTCTTCGAGACCCACGCCTCGAACGCCCGCGGCGTCCACTCCGTCGAGGTGGCGGCGGCGGCGGGGGGCGACGCCCTCGTGGACGTGACGATCAAGGTCGTCTACCCGAAGATCGCGGCGCGGAAGGCGACGCTCCCTCCCGAGGCCACGGTGACGGGGGTCGCCCCGGTGGTCGTCCGGCAGGAGGAGACGGGACGGGCGCTGGCCCTCGCGGGGACGAATCTCCTCGCGGGGTCCACGGCGGCCCTCTCGGGGACGGGCGTCGCCGCGGACTCGGTGGCCGTGCCGAGCGGGACCGCCGCCACGGTGGTCGTCACGGCCGACGCCGACGCCCCCTACGGCGACCGGGACCTCTGGTTCTGCCCGCCGCCGCTCCTCGGCGAGCCGGTGATGCTCCCGGCCGCCTTCGCGGTCCACGCCCCGGACCCGACCGTCACCGGGGTCGCCCCGACCTTCGTGCGGCAGGAGGACGGCGCCGCCCTGCTCACCGTGGCCGGGACCGGCTTCCGCGACGGGGGGGCGCTCACCCTGGGGGGGACCGGGATCGCGCCGGGCGCGACCACGGTGGTCTCGGACACGGAGGCGCGCGTCACGGTCTCCGTCGCCGCCGACGCCGCCGTGGGCGCGCGCGACGTCGTCTTTACCCAGCCCGGGGCGGGGGGAGGCGTCGCGGGGACCGGGGCCGGGCTCCTCGCGGTCCGGAACCCCGTGCCCACGGTGGCCTCCGCGTCCCCGCCCGTCGTGAAGCAGGACGATACCGGGGCCGTCGTGACCGTGACCGGGACCGGCTTCCGCACGGGCGGGACGCTCACGGTCTCCGGCACGGGGATCACGCTCGGCGCGACGACCGTGGTGGACGCGACGACGGCGACCGCCGCCTTCACGGTCGCCTCGGGCGCGACGACCGGGACCCGCGACGTGACCTACACGCAGCCCCTCGCCGGCGGCGCCGACGCCGCGACGGGGACCGGGGTCGTGACGGTGAACTTCCCCGACCCCGTGGTCGCCTCCGTCTCCCCGACCTCCGTCCGCCAGCTCGACGCGGGGACGACGCTCACCGTGACCGGCACCGGCTTCCGCGCCGGCGGGACGGCCTCGATCCCCGGGACCGGGCTGACCCTCGGCTCGACGACCGTCGTGAGCGCGACCTCGGCCACGCTGACCGTCTCGGTCGATGTCGGCGCGGCGGTCGGCCCGCGGGACGTGACCTTCACGCAGGCCGCGGGGGGCGGGGGCGCCGCGGGGACGAAGACCGCGGCCCTCGCCGTGAAGTACCCCGTCCCGACGCTCACCGTGATCGCGCCGACGTCCGTCGTGCAGGGGAACACGGGCGTGACCCTCACGCTCACCGGCGGCAACTTCCGCGCGGGCGCGTCGGTCTCCGCGGGGAGCGGGATCGTCGTCACCTCCCCGACGCGGCTCTCGGACACCTCCTTCCAGGCGACCCTCGCCGTGGACGCCCTGGCCGCGCTCGGGCTCCGCGGGGTCACCTACACGCAGCCCGCCGACGGCGGCGCGGACGCGGTGACGCTCGCCGGCTCCCTCCAGGTGAACGCCCCGACGCCGACGATCGGCGGAGTCTCCCCCCTCGTCCTCAAGCAGGGGGACACCGCGGTCACCTTCACGGTGACGGGCACCGGGCTGCGCGCCGGCGGCGCCATCACCGTCTCCGGGACCGGCCTCACCCTCGGCGCGACGACGGTCTCCTCGGACACCTCGGCGAGCGTCCCCGTCACGGTGGACGCGGCCGCGACCGTGGGGACCCGCAACGTGACCTTCACGCAGCCGGCGCTCGGCGGCGGGGGCTCGGTCACGAGCGCCGGGGCGGTCACGGTCAACCACCCGGACCCGACCATCGCCACGGTGACCCCCGCCGAGATCGAGCAGGGCGGGGGCGCGGTCCTCCTCACGCTCGCGGGGACGGGGTTCCGATCGGGCGGGACGGTGACGACCTCGGGCACGCTCGTCACGCTCAGCCTGCCCACCTTCGTGGACGCGACGACCTTCCGGGTGACGGCCCTGGCGGACGGAGCCGCCGCGCTGGGGTTCCGGAGCCTCACCTACACGCAGCCCGCGGCGGGGGGCGGGGCGGCGGTGACGAAGACGAGCGCCTACGAGGTGAAGCCCATCGGCCCCGCGCTCACCTCCCTCGCGCCCTCGGCGTGGCTCCCGGGGCAGGCGCGGTTCCCGTGCTCCATCGTCGGGCTCAACTTCAACTCCGGGACGACGGTCTCCGTGTCCGGCTCGGGCGTGACGGTCCATTCCACGACCTTCGTCTCGGCCACGGCGCTGTCGCTGGAGGTCTCGGTCTCCTCCACCGCGGCCGTGGGGGCGCGCGACCTGACCATCACCCCCGGGGCCGGGGGCGGCCCCGCCAAGACCTTCACCGGGGCGGCGACCATCGTCCCCGCGGACCCGATGGTGACCTCCTTCAGCGCCCCCACGCTCGCGCAGGGGGCCACGTCGATCGCGGTCACCGTGCTGGGGAACAACTTCCGCTCCGGCGACTCCCTCGCCGCGAGCGGGTCGGGCGCGACCTTCGCCTCGGTGACGGTGGTGAACTCCTCCCGGATCACCGCCACGGCCACGGTGACGGGCACGGCGGCGCTCGGGACCCGGGACGCGACCGTGACCCACGGGTCCTCCGAGGGGGGCCGCGCGGGGACGCTGGCGGCGGCCTTCAAGGTCGTGGGCGCCACGCCCACGGTCTCCGCGGTGAACCCCTCGGCCGTCGGCCGGACCGGGAGCGGGGGGCCGACGCGCGAGGTCCCGATCGCGGTGACCGGGACGAACTTCATGACCGGGGCCTCGCTCACGGTCACGAAGACCTCGGGCTCGGGGGTCACCGTGGTCGCGAACAGCGTCGCGGCGGCATCGGACACGACCCTCACGGCCACCCTCTCGGTCACGGGGACGGCGACCACGGGCCTGTGGGACCTCCAGGTGAGCAACCCCGGGGGCCTCGGCAACAGCGGCTCGTCGGGGAACGCCCTCCTGGACCTCAAGAGCGAGACCACCCTCGTGGTGAACCGGGTCCTCCCCTCGGGCGGGACCCCCTACGGCGGGGAGCGGGTCACCGTCCACGGGGCCGGCTTCGCCGACGGGGACGTGGTGGACTTCGGGACGCAGCGCGGCTACGGGACGCAGCGGATCGACCAGAACACGATCGTCACCACCGTCCCGGCGCCGGCCTCCCCCTCGACCGCCTCCGCGACGAAGGTCGCCGTGAAGGTCACCGCCACGAGCAGCGCGAGCGCCACACTCGCCGACGGGTACACCTACGCGGTGGACACGACGACGTTCTTCGTGCAGTCGATCTTCCCCGCCCAGGGCGCCACCGGGGTCCCGAAGAACCTCGTGAGCGCCGTGGCGCGCCTCTCCGCCCCGGCCGACACGGCCTCCGGGACCTACGGCTCGACCACGGGGACGAACTGCTTCTGGTTCGAGTCGTCGGGGTTCTCCGTCTCGGGAGGGCTGCGCGGGTTCGGGCCGGGCGGGCGCACGCTGGTCTTCTCCCGCACCGGGGGCGGGAACCTGCCCATCAACAGCGCGGGGCTGTACGTCCTCGACGTCCCGGTGACGCTCTACGCCGCCAGCGGGACGCCGCTCGTCCCCCGGAGGATCACCAGCACCACCCACGACCAGGGGAGCTTCACGATCTCGTCGTCCGCGACCGACACGACCGCGCCCACGCTCTCGAGCATCACCCCGGCGAACACCTCCACGGGACAGGGCCCGACGACCCGCGTGACGCTGGCGTTCTCGGAGGAGCTGGACCCCCTCACCGTGAGCCTCACGAACATCACCTTCAAGCAGTCGGGCACGACGGTGGGGGCGCACCTCGACCTCGCGAGCGACCTGAAGACGGTCACCATCACCCCCGACACCGAACTCACGGCCTCGACCACCTACACGACCGCGGTTGGCGCGTCCGTGAAGGACCTCTTCGGGAACGCCTTCTCGGCGGCCTCCTTCACCTTCACCACGGGCTCGGGCACCGACACCACCGCCCCCGCGATCGACGCCGTGGTCCTGGAGAAGGTCCCCGCCGACATGGACGGCTCGACGACCTACGTGAACTCGAGCGGCACGGGCACCGCCTTCGACCTCTACCTGCCCCGCGAGGGGTGGCTCGTGGAGGTCGCCTTCTCCGACGCCGGGGGCTCCGGGATCGACGAGACCACCTTCTCGGCCAAGGCGAGCGTCGCGGTGGGGGGCAGCACCGCCAACGCGGAGCTGGCCTCGAACTTCGCGGTCACGAGCACGGGGGCCTCCTGGCGGATCCCCTCGACGGGCTTCGCCACGGGGGACGACGCGACCTTCACCTTCACCGTGAAGGACAAGTCGGCGAACACCTCGACCTCGCGGGTGGTCACCATCGACGTCGTGGACCGCAACGGCACGGCCACGGGGAGCGCGGCCAACGGCGGCTCCTCGGGCGGGGACCACGACCCCTTCGACGCGCGCCAGGCCTGGGTGATCCGCGCGGACCTGGACGCCTACACGGCGACCTACTCCTCGGCGACGGGCCCCAAGCGCCAGGGGGCCACGACCACCGTCGCCTCGAACGGGCTCCTCGACCTGGACGAGGCGCTTCGCCTGGTGGGCCTCAACACCGGGAGCATGACGGCGGAGGCGGCGGCCACGGTGAACGGGCTCTCCCGCGGGACGAACGCCATCGTCCGGCGGCTCTTCCTGGAGCGGTTCCGGGAGACCCTCCGCGAGCGGTACGGGATCTCCGAGGACGGGACCTACGGCGCGGACTCCTGCGACGTGGAGTTCCTCCTCCCCGGGGAGCAGGGGTCGCTGGCCTCGCTCCCCTCCTACTCCGCGGCGAACTCGTCGGGCACCGGGAACGCCTTCTCGGAGATGTCCCTCGGCGGGACCCCCGGGGCGGAGGCGAGCGCCTTCTCCTCCTCGGGGACGCTCGGGCAGGCCTGGATCGACGGGCGCAACCTCCGCCAGGAGGCGAACCTCAACTTCGGCGTCGGCGGGAGCACGACCGGGATCTACCTCCTGTCGATGTTCAAGCTCCAGGTGAACGACGGCTCCGACTCCTTCACCTCCCTCTTCGAGACGAAGGTCTCGACGAGGCTCGTGAGCGTCCACGGCGGGACCCCCGTCGGGGAGGACGCGAGCGACGACGACGTCCTCGCGGGGACCTTCGACCGGACCGCGTCCGGGAACGCCACGCACAACGCCCGCTACGACGCCATCATGGACGCCCTCGAAGTCACGGGCCTCTACGCCAGCGCCGTGACCGCCCACGAGGTCGGGCACTCCACGGGCCTCGTCATGGACGGGGCGCCCAAGACCGGGCTCTTCGGGAACGCCGACTACCGCAACACCTTCACCGAGGCCACCGTCGGCAGCCCGAACACCTCGTTCCACCTGAACTTCATCGGCAACGACATCATGGCGGCATCGACCTCCCTCGAGTCGGCCGTATCGACGGGGACCGACTTCAAGAGGTTCAGTCCCCTGGACCTGGCCTACCTCCTCGGGCGGCTCGTGTTCGACGAGGGCAAGTGATGCGGCGCGGGGTTCTCGTCCGTCTGGGGGGCGTCGCGGCGGCGACGGCGTTCGCGCTCGCGCCCGCGGCGCGGGCGGAGAGCCGCGACCCGCGCACCGTGGCGCTCGGCTGGCTCACGGAGAACGCCGACGCCGTCGTCCTCGGGCCGGTGGTGCAGGAGGCGCGGCTGCCCGGGTCCCGCGTCGTGGAGGCCGAGGTCCGCGCCGACGAGACGATCCGGGGAGCGGGGGAGGCCGGCGCGACGCTCACGGTCGCGTGCGAAGACCACGGGGAGGGCCTCCCCTGGGTCGCCGGGGACCGCCGCCTCTGGTTCCTGCGCGCGCTCCCGGCGGCGCCCGGCGGGCCGAAGCGGTGGACTCCCCTCTCCGGTCCCTTCGGCGTCCGCGCGGTCCCCGCGGAGGGCCCGGCGGCCCGGCTCCCGGGGCTCGTCCGCGCCCTGGCCGCCACGCTCGGGGAGGGCGGGGAGGTCCGGGACCCCGCGGCGCTCCGGGCGCTGCTGGTCCGCTGGATCGAGGACGACGACCCCGGCGTCGCCTGGACGGGGGCCACCGACCTGGTGCGGCACGCGGAGCTCCACGGCGACCTCTCCCCGGAGGAGAGGAACCGGATCGTGGCGGCCTTCCGCCGCTGCCCGGTGGGGAAGGACACGAAGCGGGTCCTGGCCGAGGCGACCGCGGTCACGCGGGACCCCGCCGCCGCGGCGGCCCTCGTGGACGCCCTCCGGGAGCCCGGGGCGCGGGACATCCGCGGGGCGGTGGGGGACGCGCTCCGGCGGCTCGGGGACCCCTCGGCGACGAGGAGGATCCTCGATCGGCTCGAGGGGGCCGACGCGCCCCGGCGGGCGGACCTCCTCGAGGTCCTCGGCGCGCTGGGGGCGGTGGAGGCGGCCGAGGCGGTGCGGCGTGCCGTGGAAGACCCCGTCGCCGCGGTGCGGGTCGAGGCGGCCCACGCGCTCGGGCTCCTGGCGCGGGCCGCGCGCGAGGGAGAGCCGTCCGCGCGCGTCGGCGGGCGGGAGCGCCTGGAGCGGATGCTCGCCGGCGCCAGGGCCGAGAACGAGGTCCGCGCGTCGCTCTGGGCGCTCGCGCAGCTCGACGAGCCGGAGGCCTGGGCCGCGCTCCGCCGCGCCGTCCAGGACGACCGCGAGACGGTGCGCCGCTACGCGGAGCGGTACCTCCGCACCCCGCGGCAGTCGCTCATCCTGAGATAGGTCGGTTCCCCGCCGCCGTGTGAGGGCGCCGCCGGGCGAGACCGGAAGAGGCTTTCACCACGGAGACACGGAGGACACTGAGGACACGGAGAACACCCCGGACGACGACGAGGGGAAGGGGGAAGGACCGTGGCGAGGATCCTCCGCCTAGGAGCCGTTGCCTCCCCCCCTTCCGCCTGCCGTTCTCCGTGCCCTCCGTGCTCTCCGTGTCCTCCGTGGTAGAAGCCGTCCTCCGGAAGGCCGTTCGAAACGGCGGAGAACCCGAAAGTTGCCCCGGGCCGCCCGGCGACCGAGACTGGGCCGCATGGTCACGCTCCGGGACGTGGAGGAGGCCGCGAAGGCGCTCGAGGGGGTGCTCCGGCCGACGCCGCTCATCCAGGCGCACGCCCTCTCCGAGATCCTCGGCCGCGAGGTCCTCCTCAAGCCCGAGAACCTCCAGCGGGCCGGCTCCTTCAAGCTGCGCGGGGCCTTCAACCGGATCCGCAGGATCCCCCCCGAGGCCCGTCCGCGCGGGGTCGTCGCCGCCTCGGCCGGGAACCACGGCCAGGGGGTGGCGCTCGCGGCCCGAACGCTCGGGATCCCGGCCACGGTCGTCATGCCCGCGGAGACGCCCGTGGTGAAGGTCGAGCGGACCCGCTTCTACGGGGCCGTGGTGGACCTCGTCCCCGGGGACTTCGAGGCGGCGGTGCGGCGCTGCGGCGAGATCGAGGCGCAGCGGGGGGCCACGGTGATCCCCACCTACGACGACCCGGACGTGATCGCCGGGCAGGGGACGGTGGGGCTCGAGGTCCTCCGCGACGCCGCCGACGTCGAGGAGATCCTCGTCCCCGTCGGGGGAGGGGGGCTCGCGGCCGGGGTGGCCGTGGCCGCGAAGGCGCTGCGGCCCTCGATCCGGGTCATCGGGGTCGAGGCCGAGGGATGCGCCCCCGCGGTGGAATCGCTCCGGACCGGCGAGCGCGTCACGGTCCCCCGCTCCACGACCTTCGCCGAGGGGATCGCTGTGCGCCAGATCGGGGCGCTCCCGCTGGAGATCCTCCGGAGCCTCGTGGACGAGGTCGTGACCGTGAGCGACGACGCCATCGCCCGGGCGATGGTGGCGCTGCTCGAGAAGTCGAAACTCGTGGTGGAGGCGGCGGGGGCCGCCGGGGCGGCCGCGCTCCTCGAGGGGGTCGCCGGGCGCGGGAAGGGGCGGGTGGCCGTGGTCCTCTCCGGAGGGAACGTGGACGTGAACCTCCTCCACCGGGTCATCGAGCGCGGGCTCGTCGCCGAGGGACGCTACGTGCGCCTCTCGGTCCGGATGCCGGACCGCCCGGGCCAGCTCGCCCGCGTGCTCGTCGTGGTCGCCGCCCTCGGGGGGAACGTCCTCGACGTGGAGCACGACCGCGCGGGCTGGAGCGTCCCCCTCGGGGACGTCGAGGCCTCGATCCTCGTGGAGCTCCGCCGGGCGGGGAGCGGCGCCGAGGTCCTGGCGGCCGTGCGCGCCCTGGGGTTCGAGGCCACGCTCCTCGGGCGCGCCGAGTACGAGGAGGCCGCGCGGCGGGGCCCGGGGGCCCCGGGGGCCCGGTGACGGGGCCGGAGGACCTGGCCGACCGGCGGTGCGAGCCCTGCCGGGAGAAGGTCCCGCCCATGGTCCCCGGCGCGGTCGCCGCCCTCCTCCCGCGGCTCCCCGGGTGGAAGGCCCCCCGCGACCTCCGCCTGGAGCGGACCTTCCGCTTCGCGGACTTCCGGACCGCGCTCCGGTTCACGGACCGGGTGGGGGCCCTGGCCGAGGAGCAGGGCCACCACCCGGACCTGCACCTCGCCTGGGGGAAGGTCCGGGTCGAGGTCTGGACCCACCGGATCGACGGCCTCACGGAGAGCGACTTCGTCCTCGCGGCGAAGGTGGAGCGACTCTACGCGGACGCGGAGGGGCGGAAGTAGGGGTCAGACCCCAGGCGTTTGCAACGCTTATCCCCCTTGCAAACGCCTGGGGTCTGACCCCCTGCTACTCAGCACCCAGCGACACGCAGGGGTCAGACCCATCGCCGTCAAGTTAGCCGGGCACCTTCCGACTGAGGGATGAG
>CAZKTF010000065.1:0-15250 GCA_964555565.1 uncultured Planctomycetota bacterium
GCGCCTGCGCGGCCCGGCGCCACGCCTTGGCCCGGAGCGCGGCCCGCGCGACCCTCAGGCGCGCCTCCGGGGTCGGGGGCGGGGCCGGCGGGAGCCCGGCCAGGAGCCGCCTCGCGCTCCCGTAACGGCCCGCGTCGAGGGACGCCTCGACGGCGTCCAGCGTGGCCTCGAGCGACCCCTTCTCCGGCGCGGGCCCCCCCCCTCCGCAGCCGGCCGCGAGGATAAGAGCCAGGAGGGCCGCGGCTGCACCGGAACCGGGACGACGTCGCGGAGGCACGGCGCTATCGTACCCGCGTGCGGCTCGCCGAGTTCGAGAGGCTGGCGCGGTCGGAGTTCGAGGCCATCCCGGAGAAGTTCCGGGAGGGGGTCGAGGGCCCCCTCGTCGAGAGGAAGGCGAAGGCGCACCCCTACCTGGACTCCTACTACACGCTCGGCGAGTGCGTGCAGGCCCCGGGGGTCTCCCACCTCCAGTCCCTCTCGCTCGAGGAGTCCCCGGAGCCCCTCTCGCTCGTCGTCCTCTACTACGGCTCCTTCACGGCGCTCGCGCGGGAGGACCCGGGCTTCGAGATCCCCGCCGAGGTCCGGGAGACCGTGCGCCACGAGGTGCGCCACCACCTGGAGGACCGGGCCGGTTCGGCGCTGCTGCGCAACGAGGACGAGGCCGAGGAGCAGGACGAGCGCCGCCGCCAGGGACTCCCCCACGCCCCGGGCTACTGGAGGCTCGGGGAGCGCCTCGGCCGCGGGCTCTGGCGGGTGCACGCGGATCTCTTCCTGGAGCTGGACCTCGGCCCGCGGGGGCTCGAGCGGGCGCGTCGCCGGGGGCTCAGGCTGCGGTGGCGCGGGCGGACGCTGCGCGCCCCGCCCGGGGAACCCGCGGAGGGGGGAGGGCTTCTCACCTTCGAGGGAGAAGGCGAGGAGCACGAAGGCATGGTCGGAGACCTCGTCGTGGCCGTGTCTCCCCGGTGAACGGAGGGACGGCGAACCCGCGCGGCGATCGCCCGTTGGGGGGGTGTCGGGATCCGTCCCTGCCGGGCCGGGGACCGCGTCCCAATGCCACGCGCGTTCCGCCGGTCACGCTTAGGATCGCCTTCGGCCCGCGCGCCGCGGGCCGGGGGAATGCGGGATGAGTACCGTCTCCGTCGCCCGACGCGTTGCCGCCGCGGGGTCCCTCGCGTTCCTGGCCCTCCTCCCGGCCTGCCGGGAGGACCCGGGGCCGCGGGCCTTCGGGCACCCCGGGCACGGGCCCGGGCAGTTCGACCGCCCCCGGGGCGTCGCGGCGGCCGCGGGCCGCCTGGCCGTCGTGGATCTCAGCGGCGACGCGCAGGTCCTCGGCGCCGACGGGACCCCGGAGCGCTCCTTCCCGGTCATGCCCGGCGGTTCCCGGCGCGGCTACCCCCTGGGACTCCTCCTGGAGGAGGGCGGGGGGACCCTCGTGGTCCACACCCACGATCGCGCGCTCGTCCGCTACGACGCCGCGGGGAAGGAGACGGCGCGCTGGGCCGCGGGGGACCCCGGGGAGCCGGAACCCCCCATGCCCCAGCGGGCCGTGCGCGACGGGGACCGGCTCTTCGTCACGGAGTTCGCCCCCCCGGACCGCAGCCGGGTCGAGGTCTTCTCCGCCGACGGGCGCCGCCTGGCCCGCTTCGGGGGTCGGGGGACGGAGGCGGTCTTCGCGCGCCCCATGGGGATCGCGCTCGACGCCGCGGGCGTGCTGTGGGTGGCCGACGCCTCCCATCGCCTGTTCCGCTTCACGCGCGAGGGGAAGTTCCTCGGCGTCGTCGGAGGGAAGGGGGAGGGCGCGGGGTCCCTCGACTTCCCCACCGGCGTCGCGGCGTGGCCCGGCGGCGGCGTCGTGGTCTGCGAGGCGGGGAACCACCGCCTCCAGCGCTTCGA
The DNA here is from genome assembly GCA_964555565.1 of uncultured Planctomycetota bacterium. Taxonomy (GTDB): domain Bacteria; phylum Planctomycetota; class JAJSAM01; order JAJSAM01; family JAKLKS01; genus CAZKTF01. Next base: position 1,894 of record CAZKTF010000065.1, read on the forward strand.
CGCCTCGGGCCGCTCCCTCGGTACCTCGGGCCGGCGGGGGGTGCTGCCGGGGGAGTTCCGCGGTCCCTACGACGTCGCCGTGGACCCGCCGTACCTGTGGGTGGCCGACACCGACAACCACCGCGTGCAGAGGCTCCGCCTGGACGCCGTCGCCTGGAGCGGGGCCGTGGGAGGTGTCCGTTGAGACGCGCCCGTGCCGTGCTCGCCGCCGCCTCGGCCGCGGCGCTCCTGCTCGCCGCCGCGCCCCCCGCGCGGGCCGACGTCGAGGTCACCACCGGCGTAGGCTTCGAGGGGGCCTACGTGCGCGGCTGCCTCACGCCGCTCCGGATCCGCGTCAAGAGCACCGAGAAGGACCCCATCACCTGCAACCTGGTCGTCGAGAGCGCCGGAGGGGCCGGGAGGCTCTCCGGCGGCCGCTCCACCTACTCCCTTTCGGTCTACCTCGCCCCGGGCGCCGAGAAGCGCTTCACCATCCCGGTCCTGGCGCGCCGTCCCGTCACCGCGAACGAGTGGCAGATCACCATCGGGACCGACCGGAAGGCGCTGATCCGGCACGGGGCCGCCTCTGCCCAGGGGAAGGAGCTCCCGGCCACCCCCGTCGTGACGGCGGGGACGCTGCTGCGGGACATCCCGGCGGGAGAGGTCGTGATCGGGGTCCTCGGGGACCCCCAGGGGCGCCTCGCCCCCTTCGACGGCGAGAGGAACCGGCAGGACGAGGAGCCGACTCCCGACGCGCCGTCCCGCACGCGCTCGGTCTCCGTGCGGCGCGGCACCCTCCAGTCCCAGGCCCCCGAGGCGTGGCTCCCGAACATCGTCGTCGTGAGGCAGGAGGAGGCCCCGGAGCCCTGGCTCTGCTACGAGGGTCTGGACGCGCTGCTGTGGGTGGACCCGGAGCCCGCGGCGCTGCCGGACCCGGCCCAGCTCGACGCCGTCCTCGAGTACGCCGCCTGCGGCGGACGTCTCCGCGTGGCGCTCACCCCGCGCGCCCAGGTCGCGCCCGCCTCCCCCCTCGCCACGGCGCTCCCCGCCGCGGCCGTCGGGCACGACGAGGTGGACGCCGCCGTCGTGGCGCAGGCCCTCGGCGTCACGGCGCTCGAGGGGATCGGGAACGCGAAGGTCGCCGTGGCGCGCCTCTCCGGGGTGCGCGGTCGCGTGACGGCCCGCCTCCCGGACGGCCGGCCGCTGGTCGTGGAAGCGGAGCGGGGGCTCGGGACCGTGGCGGTCCTGGCCTTCGACCCCCGCCCCCTGGCCGCCCTGGAGGACGCGCAGTCGCGGGCCGCCGTCGTGCACGCCGTCTCCGGCTGCGCGCTGGACGCCGGCCCCGCGGGGCTGGATCCCTCCGGCCGGTACACCGTCGAGGAGGTGTCCCTGGAGGTCCTCGTGGAGCACCTGCGCCGGCGCTTCCTCTCCCCGCCCGAGATCGGGTTCCTCGTCCTCGGCCTCCTCCTCTACGTCCTGGCCATCGGGCCCCTGGACTACTTCCTCCTCAAGCGCCGCGGCGCGCTCCGGCGCACGGTGATCACCTTCCCCCTGATGGTGGTGGGGTTCACGGTCCTGGCCTGGGCCTCCTCCTTCCTCCTGTTCGGGGCGAGCGCGGGGCGCGTCCGCGTGGCGTGGCTGGACTTCGCCACCGCACCGGGGGGGAACGCCGACGTGGTCCGGGGCGTGGACATCCTCGGGGCCTACTACCCCGGCGGCAGGACCCTCGACCTGGAGTACGACTTCCCCCGCGGGGCCGTCGAGGCCCCCTGGATCGGCTCCGGGGCGGGGCTCGGGCAGGGGGCGCCCCTCGGCCTCGACGCCTCCATCGCCTTCGGCCCCGACGGCCGGCCGTCGGCCCGGGTCCCGGTCCCGTTCCGCTCCCACCGCGCCGTGCAGGCGCGGTTCTCCGGGGAGGTCCCGGGCGGGCTCGACGCGGCCGTGAAGACGGGGCCGGATGGGAAGCGCTCGCTCCGGGTGCGCAACGACCTCAAGGCGGCGCTCCGCGACGCGGTCTTCCTCGTCGAGGGGTGGACCATCCCCGTGGGGACGATCGGGGCGGGGTCGGAGCGGGAGGTGGCACTCCCCCCGGCCCGGGACTGCCCGCCGCGGATCCCGTGGCCGGACCCGGAGCGGGTCCGGTTCCCGACTCCCTTCGACCAGGGGCAGGGGCTCTTCGGCATGACCGGGCTCCGGGACTCCTCGCGCTACGGGGAGGCGCCGCACCCCTGCGTCGCGCTGGACGACGCGAGGGAACACGCCGAGGGGGCCCGCAGGGCCATGGCCGCGGCGGCGACCGGGGCGACCTTCGGGGGCCTCCAGGCCGCCGACGGGGAGCAGGGCCCGGCGCGGTCGCGGACCCTGGCCAAGCACGGGGTGGACCTCACGGAGGCGCTGCGGCGCGGCCGGCCGATGCTCCTCGGCTGGTGCGACGCCGACCCGCTCGGGAGGTTCCCGGCGGCGGGCAACGAGGTCTCCACGGTCGTCGTCGTCCGGAGGCTGCTGCCGGCCCCCGGGGAGGAGGCGCGATGAGCATCGTGGTCCTGGACCGCGTCACGAAGTCGTTCCGCGACGTCCACGCGCTGCGCGGCGTGCACCTCGCGATCGAGAAGGGGGACGCCTTCGGCTACATCGGCCCGAACGGGGCCGGGAAGACCACCACGCTGAAGATCCTCTCCACGCTGCTCCGCCCCACCTCGGGGACCGCCTCGGTCTGCGGCATCGACGTGGCGGCCCGCCCCCAGGAGGTCAAGCCCCTCATCGGGTACATGCCCGACGTGCTGGGCGTCTACGACGACATGAGGGTGCGGGAGTACCTGGAGTTCTTCGCCGCGGCCTACCGCATCCACGGGCCGCGGCGGCGCAAGGTGATCGACGACGTCCTGGCGCTCACCGACCTGGGCTCCAAGCGCGAGGCCGAGGTGCGGAGCCTCTCGCGCGGCATGGGCCAGAGGCTCGGGCTCTCCCGCGTCCTCCTCCACGACCCCCAGGTCCTCCTCCTGGACGAGCCGGCCGCGGGGCTCGACCCGCGCGCGCGCATCGAGTTCCGCGAGCTGGTGGCCGAGCTGCGGCGCATGGGGAAGACGCTCCTCATCTCCTCCCACATCCTCAGCGAGATCGGCGAGATGTGCAACACCATCGGGATCATCGAGCAGGGCCGCATGCTCTACGCGGGCTCCATCGAGGAGGTGCGCGGGAAGGTCCGGCAGGGGCGGCGCATCGCGGTGGAGGTCCGGGAGGAGGGCCCCGCCGGCGCGAGGACCGCCGAGGCCATGGAGAGCCTGCGCGGCCACCCCGACGTGGACGCGCTCCGGCCGTCGGCGAAGGGCTTCGAGGTCCGCCTCAAGGCCGGCTGCGAGGACGTGACGGTCGTCTCCTCGGAACTGTCCGCGCGCGGGTTCCGCATCGTCCGGTTCAACGAGGAGGACGTGGACCTGGAGGAGGTCTTCCTCCACGTGACGAAGGGGGCGGTCGCGTAGGCGATGCGGGCGATCGCCGCGGCCGTCCGGGACCCGGTCCTCGAGCGGGACTTCCTCCGCCTCGCGGCCCGCCCGGCCCACTTCCGCAACCGGACGCTGACCGCGGTCCTCGTGGGAGCGCTCCTGCTGATCGTCTACGGCACGATGGAGGGACGGGGGAGCCCGGACGAACTCGGGCGCGTCACCCTCGCGGTGCTCGTCCTCGGGTCCGCCGCGTGCGCCGGTCTCCTCTCCTACCAGGAGGCGATCCTCGCCCTCTGCTCCGAGCGCGCGGCCGGGACGCTCCCGGTCCTACTGACCGTGCCGCGCACCCCCCTCGCGCTGGCCCGCGGCCTCTACCTCTCGCGGCTCCTCGTGGCCCTGGCCTCGGTCCTCTCGATCCTGCCGCTGGCCGGCATGGCGATGCTGTTCGGAGGGGTCTCCCTCCGCGAGGTCCTCTTCGGGGCCCTCGTCGTCGTCGCCACCGCCGCCTTCGCGGGGGCCTGCGGGCTCCTCGGGGGACGGGAGGCGCGCGACGGGCGCGCGGCGGAGGCCGGCGGGGGGAAGGTCGTGGCGGCGGTGCTCGCCGCGCCCGCCCTGTTGGCCCTGGCAGGGGCGATCCTCCCGTTTGCGGAAGAGACCGGGTTCCTGTCCGACGCGGCGGCGTTCCTCTTCCGGCTCACCCCGCTCCCGTCCCTCTGGGCCTTCTTCGAGGGCACCGTGGGGATGCGCGGTCGCCCGCTGGAGAGCGACGCGCTGCACGCCCTCCTCGGGGCCGCGGCGGCGGCCCTCGGGGCGGTCCTCCTGACGGCCCGGACCCTCGCCCGGGAGGACGAGAGGAGTTCCCTCTCCGCGACCCGGCCGCCGGCGCGGCAGGAGCCCCTCCCCCTGTTCGGCGCCCGCCCCCGCTCCCGCCGGACCCCCGTCGGCGAGAACCCCCTCGCCTGGAGGGAGGGACTGCTCCCCCGCCGCGGCACGGAGCGCTTCCTCTTCCGGATCGCCCCCTGGCTCCTCCTCGCGCTCTGCCTCTTCGTCTTCGCCTTCCCCTTCTTTGCGATGCGGGTGGGCGGGGACCGGGGGGACGAGGTCTTCTACACCCTGCTGGCCGGGACCCCGCTCTTCCTCGCGACGACCGCCCTCATGGGGTCCGCGTCCTCGCTGCTGGCCGGGGAGCGGGAGCGCGGGACGCTCGAGGTGCTCCGCGTGACCCCGCTCACGGGGAGGGACGTCGTCCTCGGGGCCTTCCTCGGCGCCTGGACCCGCAGCCGTGCCCTCCTCCTCGCGAGCGGGGTTGCGGCCCTCGCGGGCGCCGTGACCGGGCTCTCGAACCCGCTCTTCTACGCGTCGCTGGCGATCGGGTGCGCGCTCGTGGGCGCGTTCCTTGCGCTGTTCGCCGTCCTCGCGACGGTCCGGGCGCGCACCTTCCGGGTGGCCAAGGGCCGCGTGGCGGGCATCCTCGGGGCGGCCTTCCTCGCCTGGCCGCTCCTCGCGGCGCTCTCCCGGCTCCCGGGCCCCCCGGCGGGGGTCTCCGAGGGGATCCTCGCCTTCGATCCCCCCGTGTCCCTGATGGGCCCGCTCCTCCTCGCGTACCACGCCGTCGCCGGGCTGTCCAACGAGGGCCTCTCCTTCGCCCTCCTCGGGACCGCCGGGGCGGTGGCCTACGGGATCGCCGCCGCGGTCCTCTGGCGCCGGCTCCCCGGGAGGATCGACCGGGCGCTGGCGGAGGAGGGGGCGTGAGGGCGATCCTGGAGCGGGACTTCCTCTCCGTGGCAGCGCGCCCCCGGGCGTTCCTCGTCCGCTGGCTCGCCGGTCTCGCCGTCGCGGCGGCGGTCGGCGTCCCCTTCCTCCTCGCCTCCCGCGCCGAGGTCGCGCGCCCGGACGTGCTGGGGGCCCAGGTGTTCCGCGCCGGGGGGGCGGCGCTCCTCGTCGTCCTCGCGCTCCTCACGCCCCCCGCCGCGGTCGGGGGGATCCTCGGGGAGCGGATCCGGGCCACCCTCCCCCTGGTCCTCGCGACGCCGGTGGGGCCCGGCGGCTTCGCGCTCGCGAAGATGCTCTCCCGCACGGGGACCGCCTTCTCGCTCGCCGCCGTGGCGCTCCCCCCCCTCACGCTGCCGGTCCTCCTCGGCGGCGTCGGGCTCTCGGACGTCGTGGACCTGGCGGCCTCGGCGCTGGGACTGGTCCTGGAGCTGGCGGCCTGGTCCCTCGTGGTCTCGGCCCTCTCCCGGCGCCTGGCCACGGCGGTCCTGCTCGCCTACGCGCTCCCGCTGCTGCGCTGGGTGCTCGTCGGGATCCTCATGGCCGGCCGCGCGGACCCCCCCGTAGACCTCGCGAACCCCGGGGGCGGCGCGAGGGCGCCGCTCGCCCTCGGGCTCTCCTGGACGGTCCTCAAGAGCACCCCGCTGCCGGCGTTCCTCGGCCTCTTCGACCCCGACGGCGCCCGCGGCCTCGCGCGGGCGCTCGTGCCCCCGGCGGCCGGGGCCAGCGGCCCCCTCCTCGACCTCCTGGCCCTTCCCGGCACGGGGTACCTGCTGGCGGCGGCGGCCGCCGCGGCGGCGGCGGTGCTGCTGGCGGGCCGGGCGCTCGCCGCCGAGAGGACCGGGTCCCCCTGGGGGTCCGGGATCGCCCGCGCCTTCGCGCGCCTGGAGCAGCGGGGACGCTCCTCCCCCGCCGGCAACCCCATGGCGTGGAAGGAGACCCGCCGCCTCAACGGCGCCACCTCCCGGCCGCTCTATTGGACCGTGCTGCTCCTCCTCTCCGCGGTCGAGGCGGCCTACCTGGCCCGCGGCCTTTCCGGGACCCCGCCCGAGCGGTTCCGGGACCTCGGCCTCTGGATCGCGGCCGGCCAGGCCACGACGCTCGCCCTGGTGGCCGCCGTGACCGCCGCCGCCGGCATCGGGCAGGAGAAGGCTCTCGGGACGCTCGACCTGCTGCGGGCTTCGCCGCTCACCGCGCAGGAGGTCCTGGCGGGGAAGTCCCGCGGGGTGCACCGCGGGATCCTCTTCCTCGGCCTCGTGCCGGCCGTCCACCTCCTCGCGCTCGGCGCGCTGGGAACGATCCCGGCGTTCACCGCTCTCCTCGCCGGCGTCCTCGTGGCCCTCCTTCCGGCCGCCTGGGCCACGGCGGGGTTCCGGTGCGGGATCCACAGGCCGAGCGCCGAGTCCGCCGTCTTCTGGGCCGTCGGGGTCTTCTCCGTCGCCCTCGTCGGGCTCCCGCTCCTGCACGTCGGCCTCGACGCGCTCGCCAACGCCATCGGGGGGAGTGACGCCGCCCCCGTCGTGCGCTTCCTGTCCAGGCTCGCGCTCGCCGGATGCCCCCCCGTCACGGTCTACGCCTCGCTCCGCCGGTACGACGCCGGGACCCCGGGCCCCGCCGACGACGGGGAGTGGGGCGCCGCCTCCCTCCTGGCGGCCTGGATCTGGGTCACCCTCCTCTACCTCCTCGTCCTCCGCGAGAGGGAAGCGCTGCCGCGGGCGCTCGCTCGCTCCTGGCGCTGGGAGGGCCACCCGCCCGCCCGGTCCCGCGTGCGGTCCTGGATCGACGCGCGCCGGAGCCGGGCCCGGAGGCACCGGGGGGAGCGGAAGGCCTCCCTCGGCCCCGCGCACCGGGAGCCCGCGGATTGAGGGCGGTCCTGGAGCGGGACTTCGTCTCCGGGACGACGCGGCCGCGCGCGTTCCTCGCCCGCGCCATCCTCGGCGCGCTCGTCGGGGGGGCCGTGCTCCTCGCCTGGGCGGCGACCCCGGAGTGGCGCCGGGACCGGCCCGACGAGACGGGCGCCATGCTCTTCCAGGTCGGGGCGGCGACGCTGCTGGCGCTCATCGCGCTGCTGGCCCCCACGCTCGCCTCCGGGGTCATCCTCGTGGAGCGCTCCCGGGACACGCTGCCGCTCCTCCTCGCCACCCCCGTGGGTCCGGTCCGCATCGCGCTCGCCAAGCTGCTGGCCTGCGGGGGCACGGTCCTCTCCTTCGCGGCGGGGGCGGTCCCGCCGCTGACCCTCGTCGTCCTCTTCGGCGGCGTGAGCGGGGCCGACATCCTCCGGTTCGTCGCCTTCGCGCTGGCGCTGACGCTCGAGCAGTCCGCCTGGGGGGTCTGGGTCTCGAGCCGGACCCGGAAGGTCGCCACGGGCATCGTCCTCTCCCTCCTCCTCCCGCTCGTCCGGTGGGTGGGGACGATGCTCCTGCTCCTCCTCATCACGCGGGGCAACGACGATCTCTTCAGGACCACCGCGTTCCACGTCGTCATCTCGACGACCCCGTTCTTCTCGCTCTTCTCGATCTTCGAGCCCGGCGAGGTGCTCCGGGAGATGTCGCGGTCGGGGATCACCTCCCCCCTCGCCCAGGTCCTCCTCCACCCGGTGACCATCTACGCCGCCTTCGCCGTCCTCTGGGCGGGGCTCGCGGTCTGGTCGGCCGGCCGCCGGCTCGCCGTGGAGGCGGAACCCGCGGTCCCCAGGGGGGTCCTGGCGCGCCTCCGGCCCCGCTGGTTCGATCGCCTCCGGGAGGGGCTCCGGGCGCGGCTCAGGCGCCCGCTGCAGGACGGCGCGAACCCGATGACCTGGAAGGAGACGCGGCTCCTCAACACGGCCTCCTCGCGGGTCCTCTACTACGGGGTGCTCGCCTTCATGCTCGCGACGGAGACGTTCTTCCTCTTCGTCGTGGGCCCCGAGTTGGGGAGGGGCTCCCGCAGCGACGACTGGCACGGACTCCTGTCCTTCCATTCGGCGGCCATCGGGCTCGTCGCGGTGGTGAGCGGGGCGGCGGCCATGGCCCACGAGAAGACGCAGGGGACCTACGACCTCCTCCGCGCGACCCTCCTCTCCCCCGGGGACATCGCGCGGGGGAAGACCGCGGGGGTCCTCGCCGGGCTGCTCCTCCTCGTCGCCGTCCCCGTCGGGCACCTGTCGATCCTGGTCGTCGCCGGCTCCCTCCACCCCCTCGCGGCGGCCGGCGGGATGGCGCTCCTCCTCGTCCACGCCTGGCTCTTCGCCGTGATCGGGCTCCACCGGGGAGCCGTCGAGTCCTCGGCCGCCCGCGCGGTCACGAAGGCCCTCGTCGCCTACGTCGTCGTCCTCGTCCTCTGCCCGCTCGCCTACCTCCTCTACGGGGTGTTCGTCCAGTTCCGCGGCGACGGCCCGGTGGAGTGGATCCTCCCCGGGAGCCCCCTCGTCGCGATCCCGAGCCTGATGGGTTTCCTCGAACAGTCCGCCCGGGGAAACCTCACCGGGTGGGCGCGGGACTGGGCCCTCGGCTCGGCGGCCTGGTCGGGCCTCTGGCTCCTCGTCGCCGCGGTCCGCCACCTCGGCCTCGCCCGCGCCATCGCCCGGGACCTCGACCGCGAGGCCGGGCCCGCCCCCGTCCCCACTCCCGCCGGGGCCCTGCCCTGAGACCGACCCCCGCCGCACGGGAATCCCCCCTCCCCGGCGAACCAACCGGGTGCCCCCCGCGTCTATACTGGGTACGGACGGGGTCCGTCCGCGCCGGGGAGGTCCGGGAATGAGCCTGATCCGGGAGCGGCTTGCCGAGATCCGGGGCCGCATGGCCGCCGCCGACGCCCTCGAGGACGCCCAGCGCGGGGTGGCCGCCGGGGCCGCGGTGGTGGTCCTGGCCGCCCTGGCCCGCTGGACCGGGGTCCTCGACTTCTCGACACCCGGAGTCCTTGGCGCGCCCGGGGTCCTCGGGGCGGCGGTCCTGGCCACGCTCCTCGTCCCCCTGGGCGGGCTCTTCCTCCGCCGCCGCCCGGCCCGCCGCGTGGCCCTGGCGGCCGACGCGCGCCTGGGCCTCCGCGAACGGGTCTCCACGGCCCTGGCCCTGGACGGGGGCGAGGTCGCCCCCTCGCCGCTTAGCCTCCTCGTCCCCGAGGACGCCGCGCAGGCGCTCGGCCGGGTCCCGGCCCGGGCGATCCGGCAGGCCTTCCGGCCTCGGCTCCTCCGGGGACCGCTGCTCGTGGGCCTCGTCGCGGCGGGACTCGGGGCGGCCGCGTTCCGCCTGGAGCCCCTCCGGAGCGCGGAACCCTCCGACCCCGTGGCCGCCGCCCGGTCGAAGGCCGAGAAGGAGGAGACCGCGCGCGCCGCGCGGAAGGTCCAGGAGGAGGCGCGTGCCGCCGAGGAGATGGCCGGGAAGAACAAGCAGAAGGCCCTCCAGGAGGTCGCCCGGGAGATCCGCCGCCAGGCCGAGGAGATGATGCGCACGCCCCCCGCACGGGCCGCGGCGCTCGCCCAGTTCCAGAAGATGGCCGAGCTCTCCCGCGAGAAGGCGGAGCGGCTGGCCGGCATGGACCTGGCGAAGCTCCAGGCTCTCAAGTCCTCGGGGGAACTCTCCCGGGGCGACCTCGCCCTGGAGCGGCTCCTCGCGGCGCTGGAGCAGGCCGCCCTCCCGGACATAGGCTCGGACCTCCTCAACCTGGAGAAGGCGCTCGAGGGGATGGAGGGGACGAAGCCCCCCGACGCGGCCTCCCTCGAGGCGCTGAAGGATCGCCTGGAGGAGCTGGCCCGGGTTCTCGAGGAGAACGCCCGGGCGCTGGCCGACCGGCCCGACCTGGCCGAGGCGCTCGCGCTGCTCGGGGACCCGGAGCTCCTCCGGGAGCTGGCGAAGGAGATGGCCGAACTCATGAAGGTCCTCAAGGAGGAGGGCTGGGAGGCCTGTAAGGCCAGGTCCGGCGACCTCGCGAAGGCGATGGCGAAGGCAGGCAAGGGCGGGCAGAAGACCATGCGCCTCACCGACGAGCAGCTCCAGGAGATGATCGCGCGCCTGCGCGAGCTGCAGCTCCTCGCCCGGCTCGGGAAGCTGGCGGCCTGCCAGAAGTGCGGCCTCACCGGGGAAGGCTGAGAGGGGGGCGACGAGGGTCCCGGGGGGACCTGAATGGGGCTCGGCCTCGGTCGAGGCCTGGGGTTGGGGTTCGGGGAGATGCCGGGCATGGGCATGGGCCCCGGGATCGGGATGGGGCCGCGCCCGATCTCCCCGGACGACAGGGGGCTCCGGTCGGAGAAGACGCGCGGCAAGCTCGCGGGGCAGGGCGAGATCAACGAGTTCGAGAACTTCAAGGGGCTCCCGGGCGAGGAGGGCGAGGCGAAGATCGAGCTGAATGCCATCCTCCAGTCGGCCGCGCAGGAGGCGGAGGAGGCCCTCGGCCACGAGGAGATCCCGCGCCGCCGGGCGGAGGCGGTGAAGAAGTACTTCGAGGGGGTCAAGAAGTAGAGTCTGCGGGGGGACACCGGGCCACGGCGCGATGGGAATCGAGATCCTCCGGCCCGAGGCACTCCTGCTCCTCCTCCTCGTCCCCGCCTCCTGGTGGGTCCTCCGGCGCGCCCGGGGACGGCGGCTGTCCGGGGCCGACCGGTTCTCCCTCGTCCTGCGCGCGCTCCTCGTGGGGGCCCTCGCGCTGGCCCTGGCCGAGCCCCGGATCGTGCGCACCGCCGAGGGGCGGGCCACGGCGATCGTGCTCGACGTCTCCGAGAGCGTCCCGCCGGAGCGCCGCGCCGAGGCGGAGACCTGGATCGACCGGGTGCTGCGCGACCGCGACCCCCTGCGGGAGGACGTCTCCTTCCTGGTGTTCGCCGACGGGACGGGGATCGAGGTCCCCTTCCGAGGCCTCGGGGGCCTCCGGCCCGAGGACCTCCGCCCCATCGCGCCCTCCCGGATCGGGAGCCTGCTCCGCCGCGGGGAATCGGACCTGGCCGGCGCGCTCCGGGCCGCCGCGGCCTCCTTCCCCCCCGGCCCCGCCCGGAGGGTGATCCTCCTCACCGACGGGAACGAGACCCGCGGCGACGGGCGGGAGGCCCTCCGGGCGCTCCTCGAGGACGGGGTCGAGGTGGACGTCCTCCCGCTCCGGTACGAGCGACGCAGGGAGGTCCTGGTCGAGAAGGTCGTGGCGCCCGCGCGGGTCTCGGCGGGGCGCCCGGTCTCCATCCAGGTGATCCTCGTGGCCACCGAGGACGACACCCCGGCCCGGCTCTCCATCCGCGGCGAGGGGGACCGCGAGATCGGCGCCGCGGACGTGGTCCTGCACAAGGGGCGCAACGTCTTCCCGGTCCGCCGCCAGTTCACGGAGCAGGGGCTCCACCGCGTGGAGGCGGTGGTCTCCTCCCCCTCCGACGCGGACCCGCACAACAACCGGGGCTCCGCCGCCATCCTGGCCGAGGGGAGCCCGGCGGTCCTCGTGGTCGAGAGGGACCCGGCCGAGGGGGAGGCCTTCTGCAAGGCGCTGGCCGGGAAGGACCTGTTCCTCGACCGCATCGGGGTCGCCGACCTGGCGCGCGACCCCGGCGCGCTGCTGCCCTTCGACGCCGTGGTCCTCCTCGACGTGAGCGGCGCCGACCTCACCGAGTGGCAGATGCGCTCGATCCGGGCCGCGGTGCAGGACGTGGGCGTGGGCCTCGTTTGCGTCGGGGGGCCGGACTCCTTCACGGCGGGCTCCTACGGAGGGACCCCGCTGGAGGAGGTCCTCCCGGTCACCATGGAGGTGAGCCAGAAGAAGGTGGTCCCCAACGGGGCCATCGTCGTCGTCCTCCACACCTGCGAGTTCCCGCAGGGGAACGCCTGGGCGCGCACCATCACGAAGTCCGTGGTCCGATCGCTCGGCCGCAACGACCTCTTCGGCTGCGTGTCCTGGGAGGGGCAGGTCCACTGGATCGTCCCGCTCTCCCGCGCGAGCAAGGGACCCATGGTCGCGGCCATCGACGCGGCCAACCCCCAGGACATGCCGAGCCTGCACGACTGCGTGAAGACGGCGGTGGACGCGCTCGTCCCCGCCAACGCCTTCCTCAAGCACCTGGTGGTGATCTCCGACGGCGACCCGGCCATGCCCTCCGAGGACGTCGTGCAGAGGATGGTGGACAACAGGATCACCATCTCCGCGGTGGCCATCGCGCAGCACGGCGCCAGGGACGCCATGAAGCCGATGACGGAGAAGACGGGGGGGCGCTACTACGCCCTCAGCGAGGGCCAGGTGGACACGCTGCCGGCCATCTTCATGAAGGAGACCGCCATCATCAAGAAGAGCAGCGTGGTGGAGGAGCGCTTCCAGCCGCAGGTGGTCGCGGCCCACGAGGTCCTCCGGGGGATCCCCGCGGACGAGGTCCCCGCCCTCGGCGGGAGGGTCCGGACCACGGCCCGGGACCGGGCCGAGGTCCCGCTCCTGGGGCCCGACGGGGACCCGATCCTCGCGCTCTGGCGGATCGGGGTGGGCCGTTCCGCCGCCTTCACCTCGGACCTCTCGGGGCGCTGGGGCTCCGAGTGGGTCGGCTGGGACAAGTACGACCGATTCGTGAGCCAACTCGTCCGCGCCTGCCTGCGGGGCCTCGCGCGGAGCGCCTTCACGGCGACGACCGAGGCCTCCGGCGGGATCGGGCGGGTGGTCGTGGAGGCGGTGTCGGAGGACGGCTCCTACGTGGACGGGCTCGCCTTCGAGTCGAAGGTCCTGACCCCGCGCGGCGAGGCCGGGCCGCTGCGCCTCCTCCAGACCGCGCCGGGCCGCTACGAGGGGACCTTCCCCGCGCCGGACCCGGGGCTCTACCTCGTCTCCATGCAGCACGACCTCCCCGGCGTCGAGGGAGGCCCCCCCCGCCGGGCCCAGCTCCGCGCGGCCCTTCCCGTGGACTACTCCCCCGAGCACCTCGCGCTGACGAGCAACGACGCGCTGTTCGAGGAGCTGCGGGTCCTGGAGAGGCGGGGGGACCGGGTGAAGGTCCTCGCCCCGGACGCGCGGCCCTTCGGGGGACCGCTCCCGGTCTCGGCCACGCCGGTGGAGGCATGGCGCTGGGCGCTCCTCCTCGCGGTGATCCTCTTCCCGCTCGAGGTGGCGACGCGCCGCCTCCGCCTGGACCCCACCCCGTTCCTCCTCCGGGCGCGCGCCGCGGCGGCGCGCCTGCGGGGCCGGGTCCTTCCGGCCCGCGCGCCGGCCCGGCTGCCCGGGCTCCCCCCCGGCAC
>CAZKTF010000066.1:0-363 GCA_964555565.1 uncultured Planctomycetota bacterium
CATCCCGAGGATGGCGATGATGTCCTGGAGGTCCTTGTAGCGCTGGAGGATGCTCTGCACGTCGCGCGTCACGCGGTAGTGGCGCTCGCCGACGAACTGCGGGTCGAGCACGCGGCTCGAGGAGTCGAGCGGGTCCACCGCGGGGTAGATGCCCAGCTCGGCGATCTGGCGCGAGAGTACCGTCTTGGCGTCCAGGTGGCTGAAGGCGGTGGCCGGGGCCGGGTCGGTGAGGTCGTCGGCGGGCACGTAGATCGCCTGCACGGAGGTGACGGAGCCGCGGTCCGTGGAGGTGATCCGCTCCTGGAGCGCGCCCATCTCCGTGGCCAGCGTGGGCTGGTAGCCGACCGCGCTCGGCATCCGGCC
>CAZKTF010000066.1:373-15243 GCA_964555565.1 uncultured Planctomycetota bacterium
ATGTTGTCGATGAACAGGAGGACGTCGGTCCCTCCCTTGTCGCGGAAGTACTCCGCCATGGTCAGGCCCGAGAGGGCCACCCGGAGGCGGGCGCCCGGGGGCTCGTTCATCTGGCCGTAGCAGAGGACGGTCTTCGCGATGACCCCCGACTCCTTCATCTCGAGCCAGAGGTCGTTCCCCTCGCGCGTGCGCTCCCCCACCCCGCAGAAGACCGAGTACCCGCCGTGCGCCTTGGCGATGTTGTTGATGAGCTCCATGATGACGACCGTCTTGCCGACCCCGGCGCCGCCGAACAGGCCGGTCTTGCCGCCTCGGGCGTAGGGGTGGATGAGGTCGATCACCTTGATCCCGGTCTCGAAGAGCTGGGTCTTCACCGAGAGGGTGCCGAACTTCGGGGGCTGCTGGTGGATCGAGCGGTACTCCTCCGCCACGACCGGCGGCCCGTAGTCCACGGGCTCGCCGAGGAGGTTGAACACCCGCCCGAGGCAGCCCTCGCCCACGGGGACCTGGACCGGCTTGCCCGTGCTCTGCACCGGGGTGCCCCGCACGAGGCCGTCCGTGGAGGAGAAGGCCACGGCGCGGACCTGGTTGCGCCCCAGGTGCTGCTGGACCTCGCAGGTGATCCGCAGGGCCTCGCCCTGCGCCCCCTTCTGCTCGATCCGCAGGGCGGAGTAGATCTCCGGCACCGCCTCGGCCGGGAACTCCACGTCCAGGACGTTCCCGATGACCTGGACGATCTTCCCGTCGGCGAGCGGGGAGGGCGCGGTGGGCATGGTCGCTCCTACTTCTTCAGGGCCTCGGAGCCGCCGAGGATCTCGGCGAGCTCCTGCGTGATCTGGCCCTGGCGGGCCTTGTTGAACATGCGCGTCAGGAAGGTGGCCATCTCCTCGGCGTTGTCGCTGGCGAGCTTCATGGCGGTGCGCCGGGCGATCTGCTCGCAGGCCACCGCGGAGACCAGCACGCGGTAGACCATCGTGCGGACGTAGAGCGGGAGGAGGGCGTCCAGGATCTCCCGCGCCGAGGGCTCGAAGAGGATCCCGCCGCCGGACGACGCCCCGGCCGCGGCCGCCGCCCCGCCGACCGGGCAGAGCTCCATCACGGTCGGGGGCTGCCGGGCGACGGTCTTGAAGTGCGGGTACACGACGAGGACCCGGTCCACCTCGCCCGCGAGGAAGGGCCCGGTGAGCGCGGCGGCCAGCCGCTCGGCGTCGGCGTAGGTCGGCCGGTCGGAGAGTTCGGTGAAGGACTTCTCCACCCGGAGCCCCTGGAACCGGAGGGCCTGGAGGCCCTTCTTCCCGGCCACGTAGAGGATCACCGCGCGGCCCGCCTTCTCCTCCGCGCGGACCGCCTCCCGCCCCTTCCGGACGAGGTTCCCGTTGAAGCCCCCGCAGAGCCCGCGGTTCGCGGTCACGACGAGCACCAGCGTCGCCCGCGGCGGGTCGGCCTGCCTGAGCAGCGGGAACGCCCCGCGGTCGGGGACCCGCGAGGCGACCTCGGCCACGGCCGCGGACAGGTGCTCGGCGTAGGGCGCGCTCGAGAGCACGCGGTCCTGGGCGCGCTTGAGCTTGCTCGTGGCCACCATCTCCATCGTCTTGGTGATCTTCCTCGTGGAGGAGACGGACTTGATCCGCCGGCGGATGGCCTTCGCGCGGAGGGGCATGGTCCCTCGCCGGTCCTAGGAGGACGCCTTCGCCGCGGCGCGGCGTCGCGCCGTGAAGGCCTCGAGGTCCGCCTTGAGCGCGGCCTCCACCTCCGCCCCCAGCTCCCGCTTCTCCGCGATCGTCTTCAGCGCCGTGCCCGTCCGCAGCGCCTCGATCATCTGGGTCTCCACCGCCTTGACCTCGAGCACCGGGACGTCGTCGAAGAACCCGCCGCCCAGGGCGTACATGACGGCGACCTGCTCCTCCACGGGCCAGGGGCGGTAGAGCCCCTGCTTGAGCACCTCCACCGTGCGCTGCCCGCGGGCGAGCTGCTCCTGCGTGGACTTGTCCAGGTCGGAGGCGAACTGGGCGAAGGCCTCCAGCTCGCGGAACTGCGCCAGGTCGAGGCGCAGGCGCCCCGCGACCTTCTTCATGGCCTTGATCTGGGCGTTGCCGCCCACGCGCGAGACCGAGATGCCGACGTTGATGGCCGGCCGCACCCCCGCGTAGAAGAGGTCGGGCTCCAGGTAGATCTGCCCGTCGGTGATGGAGATGACGTTCGTCGGGATGTAGGCGGAGACGTCGCCCGCCTGGGTCTCGATGACCGGCAGCGCCGTGAGCGACCCGCCGCCCTTCTCCTTCGACAGCTTGGCCGAGCGCTCCAGCAGGCGGCTGTGGCAGTAGAAGATGTCCCCCGGGTAGGCCTCGCGGCCCGGCGGGCGGCGCAGCAGCAGCGAGACCTGGCGGTAGGCGACGGCCTGCTTCGAGAGGTCGTCGTAGACGCACAGCGTGTCCATGTTCTTCCGGTACATGAAGTACTCGGCCATGGCGCAGCCGGCGTAGGGGGCGACGTACTGGAGCGGGGCCGGGTCGTTGGCCGTGGCGGAGACCACGATGGTGTGGTCCATGGCCCCGTGGGTCCGCAGGCGGTCCACGACGCCGGCCACCGTGGAGGCCTTCTGCCCCACGGCCACGTACACGCAGATCACCCCGGTGCCCTTCTGGTTGATGATCGTGTCGATGGCGACCGAGGTCTTCCCCGTCTCGCGGTCCCCGATGATCAGCTCGCGCTGTCCGCGCCCGATGGGGATCATCGCGTCGATGGCCTTGATGCCCGTCTGGAGGGGGACCCTCACGGGCTGGCGGTCGGCGATGCCGGGGGCCTTGCCCTCGAGCGGCATGAGGGCCGCCGCCGCGATGGGGCCCTTGCCGTCGATCGGCTCCCCGAGGGGGTCCACCACGCGGCCGACCATGCCCTCGCCGGCCGGGACCGAGAGGACGCGGCCCGTGCGCTTGACGAGCTGGCCCTCCTTGATGTCCAGGTAGTTGCCGAGGATAACCACGCCGACCGAGTCCTCCTCGAGGTTGAAGGCCATCCCGAAGACCCCGGACTCGAACTGCACCATCTCGCCGGACATGACCTTTTCCAGGCCGTAGACGCGGGCGATGCCGTCGCCCACCTCGAGGACGGTCCCGGTCTCCTCCATGTGGATGGCGGAGTCGAACTGCTCGATCTCCTTCTTGAGGACGCTCGTGATCTCTTCGGGGCGGATGTTCATGTCCGGCTCCTAGTTCCCCAGCCTGGTCTCGAACAGCCCGCGGCCGAGCCGCAGGAGGCGGGAGCGGACGCTCCCGTCCACGAAGGCGTCCCCCACGCGCACGGTGAGCCCGCCCAGCAGCGCGGGGTCCGTGCCCTCGTGGAGGACCGGCGTCTTCCCCGTGGCCTCCGCCACGGCCGCCTCGATGGCCGCCCGGATCTCCGGCACGACGCCCCGGGCGGACCTCACGAAGACGTGGACACGCTTCTGCTCGACGTCCTTGAAGCGGTCGAACTGGTCCACGATGTTGTCGTAGAGGTATTCGCGCCCCTTGCGGATGAGGACCACGAGGAGGCCGAGGACCTCCGACCCGACGCGGCCCGCGAAGGCCTTGCGGACGACCTGCTCCTTCTCCGCGCGGTCGATCCGGGGCGAGGTGAAGAGCCCCCAGACCCGCTTCTCGGCGTGGAAGACCCCCTCCACCGCCCGGAGCTCCTCGAGGGCGGCCCCGAGGCGGCCCTTCTCCTTCGCGAGGGCGAGGAGGGCCTCCGCGTAGCACCGGGCCGCGGGCTCGGAGCGGTTCAATTCGACGCCCCCGCCCGGCGCGCCCGGACCTCCGCGACCACCTGCTCGGCCAGCCGCCGGTCGTCCTCGGACGTCAGGTTGCGCTCGAGCACGCGGCTCGCGGCCGTGAGCGTGAGTTCCACGACCTCCCGCCGGAGCGCGTCGCGGGCCCGGTTCTCCTCGAGCGCGATCTCCTTCTTCGCCCTCTCCAGGAACGCGTCCGACTCGGACCGCGCCTTCGCCTGCTGCTCGGCGCGGTACCTCTCGGCGGCGACGCGGGCGTCGTCCAGCACCGCCTTGGCCTTCACGTGGGCCTCGGCCAGGGCGGACTCCTGGCGCCGGGCGATCTCCTCGGAGGCGCGGCGGACTTCCTCGGCCTTCTCCAGGCTCTCGGCGATCTTCCGCTCGCGCTCCTCGACGGCCTGGAGGAGCGGCTTCCAGGCGAGCTTCCGGAGGATCAGGAACGCCAGGAGGAAGATCACCCACGCCCAGATCACGGGCTCCCAGTTCTTGAACTCGATGAGCTGGGGCTCCTCCCCCGCCCCCCCGCCGCCGGAGACGGCGAGGACCAGGGCACGGATCGCCGGGTACGGCATGGCCGCTCCCTTCCTTCCTCGGCCCTTACTTGATGAAGCCGATGAGCAGGCAGATGACGCAGGCGAAGAGGCAGACACCCTCGATGAACGCCGCGGTCAGAATCGTCGTCTGGCGGATGGCGCCGGCCGCCTCGGGCTGCCGCGCGATGGACTCCACCGCGGACGAGGCGATGCGGCCGATGCCGATCCCGGCCGCGACGGCCGCGATGCCGGCCCCGATGGCCGCGCCGAGGTACGCAAACTGCCCAAGTCCCTCCATGACCCGTCCCTCCCTCTCTTGGGGCACCCGGCCCCGTGACACCCGGACTAGTGCTCGTGCGAGACCGCGAGGCCGACGAAGATCGAAGACAGCGTCGTGAAGATGTAGGCCTGGATCAAGGCGACCAGGAGCTCGAAGAGCATGATGAAGAGCGCGAAGGCGACGGAGGGCACCGCCACCACCGTCGTCATCCCCAGGCCGTGGGCGGCGACGAGGAAGCCCCCCAGGACCCCGAGGATGACGTGGCCCGCGGTCATGTTCGCGAAGAGGCGCACCGTGAGGGCGAAGGGCTTCGTGAAGAGGCCCGCGAACTCGATGACCCACACGAGCGGCCACATCCACCAGGGGACCCCCGGCGGGACCAGGTGGACCCAGTACCCGAGGGGGCCCTTCGCCGCCATCCCCGCGCCCTGCGTCGCGAAGAAGGTGAGGAGCGCCAGCGCCGCGGTGACCTTCCAGTTGCCCGTTGCGGTCGCCCCCAGCGGCGGCGGGAGGAGCCCGAGCAGGTTGCACGCGAGGATGAAGAAGAAGACCGTCGCGAACCACGGCAGCCAGGCGCGGGCGTGGTGCTCGCCCAGGTTGGGCCGCACGACCTCGTCGCGGAGGAAGAGGAACACCGACTCCATGCAGTTGCCGACCAGCCCCCGCCCCTTCGGACGAGACGCGCGGCGCGCGGCCGCGATCGCCGCCACGCAGACGACGGCGACGGCCAGGAGCATCATCACGACGTGCTTGCTGAGGTGCGGGTTGAAGCCGCCCACCACGCCGACGACCTTCGAGACCTCGTTCCCGTGCGCGTCCAGCGCCTTCCCCAGGACCTCCTTCCCCCCGGTGAGGAGGGCGATGGGGAAGTTGATGGTCTCGTTCAGGCTCCAGTGCCAGCCGCCGAAGTGGATCTCGTAGGAGTTCGCGAGGTGCTCGACGAGGTCCCCGCCGGCCAGGACGGGCGGCAGCGTCACGCCCGGGCCTCCCCCGCCGCGGCCACGCCCAGGACCGGCAGGGCGGCGAGGAAGCCCGCGAGGAAGCAGAGCGCGAAGGCCGCGGGGTCGGCCAGCCCCGTCGCCTTGAACAGGAGCGTGGCGCCGAGCACGAGCGCCAGGCGCACCGCGAAGCCCCCGAGGAACACGAGGATCGCCCCGACCCCGGGGCGGCGGAGCGCGCGGGCCACGAGGACCGACTCCAGGAAGAGCCCTCCGGCCCCCAGGACCAGCCCGAGCGCGACCCCGCGGAGCGTCCCGGCGGAGGACCCGCGCCAGGCGATCACGCCCGCCGCCGTCCCCGCGAGGGGGACGCCACAGGCCACGAGGAGCAGCAGGGTCCGCCGCGCCGTCATCACCGGTCCCGCCCGACCTCCCTGATGACCACCGCCATCCCGAGCCCCATCCCCGCGAAGGACCCCGCCAGCGTCATCCACGGCGACCAGCCGAGCTTCCCGTCGAGCCAGACGCCCCCGAACACGCCGCCGAGGAGGACGAGGCAGAGCTGCGTCCCGAGGTGGATGTAGCGCAGGTAGGACCGCATCTGCGCGGGGTCGTCGTCCCGCGGGTCGCGGACTTCCTTCACGCCTTCCACCCTCGAGCCGCGCCGCGGGAACGGGATCGCCCGGGCCCGCGTCGCGGAGGGCCGGAGCCTATAGGCGGCCCGGGGGGCCGGGCAAGGAAATGCC
Organism: uncultured Planctomycetota bacterium; assembly: GCA_964555565.1. Classification (GTDB taxonomy): domain Bacteria; phylum Planctomycetota; class JAJSAM01; order JAJSAM01; family JAKLKS01; genus CAZKTF01. The sequence goes on from CAZKTF010000066.1 coordinate 6,637, forward strand.
CGCAAGCAGGGGTGCGGCCCAGCCGAAGTAACGGCCGGGCGGGGTAGGCCTCCCCGGGCTCGGCCCGCCACCGGCGGGCCTCGAAACCCCCGGGGACCCCCGCCCGTACTAATCGCCGAGGTCGAAGGCGAACTTGTCCACGTACTCCGCGCGCGCCTTGTCGGCCGACCAGGGCTGCCAGGAGTCGTGCTGCTCGTAGAAGTGGAGGATCTCGAAGGGGGAGAGGATCGTGTCCACGGGGACCGTCACCCAGAGCATGGGGTTGGTCGGACCGCCCACGAGGTCGTCCCCGGCGATCTGCCTCGACAGGTAGCAGCCCGGGAGGCCCGTGGCGGCGACGACGGCGAGGAGCGCGGCGGCCAGGCGCTTCTTCATGACGTCTCTCCTTGTCTGGTCGATCGGTGTCTGGTCAACCGGTCCCTCGGGGGAACCCCCCCGTGAGGGCCTCCATCGTAGGCGACGGAGACCCCGCGGATCAAGCAGGAACAGGGTACCACTCCGGCAGCGGGGACGGTAGCCTCGCTCCATGCGCGCCGACCTCCTCCAGCGCGTCCTCCTCGTCTGCCCCTCCTGCACCTGGAAGCGGGGGACGCCGGCGGCCCTGCGCCTCGAGAACGCCGCGGGGGAGGGGGGGGAGGTCCTGACCGGGGCCCTCCGCTGCGTGCGCTGCTCCGAGGCCTACCCCGTGGTCCGGGGGGTCGCGGTCCTCGTGCGGGACGGCTACCGGCGCGTCGCGCAGGAGGAGGCGGCGGCGGACGACCCCGCGCTCCTGCTGGCCCCCCACATGCTCGCCCACTACGGGGACCTCCTCCCCCCCGCGGAGCGGGAGGGGCTGCACCTGGGGGACTTCTGGCCGCGGCTCGCCGCGGAGCCCGCGGCCGGGCTCGCGCTCGACCTCTCGGCCTCGGTCGGGCGGGCCACGCTGGGGCTGGCGGGCACCGCCACCTTCGCGCTGGGCTGCGAGTCCTCCCTCGCGGCGGCCCGCCGGGCCCGGGAGGTCCTCCTCACGGGGCGCGCGCGGCTGCGCATCGTCGAGGAGGGGACGATCGCCCGGGTGGCCGAGGCGGACGCCGGGGCGCTTCGCCGTCCGAACGCGGAGGTCGTGATGGCCGACCCGGACCTCCCTCCCGTGGCGCCCGGGCGCGCGGGGCTGGTCCTCGCGGCGAACGTGCTCGAGCGCCAGGACGACCCGGCGGCCTTCCTCGAGCGCGCCGACGCCCTCCTCGCCCCGGGAGGCGCGCTCGTCGTCGCCTCCCCCTGCTCCTTCTGGGAGGACGGGTCCGCGCGCGGCCCCCGGCTCGGGGAGCCCGGCGAGCGGACCCGGGACGCGCTCGTGCGCCTACTCGCGGCGCGCGGCCACCTGCTGGAGCGGGAGGAGGACCTCCTCCTCGTCCTCCGCGAGCACGCGCGCCTGGAGCAGGTCGTGCGCCCGCTCCTCGTCCGCACGCGGAAGGGACAGAGGTAGACAGGTAGGGGTAGGGGGACGAGAGGGCATCCCTTACCCATACCCTTGCCCCTACCCGCCGTACGCCGTGCCCTCGGACCCGTGCGGCACGCCGGCCCGCTACAGCACCTTGCTCAGGAACGCCCTCGTCCTCTCCTCCCGCGGCGCGTCGAGGACCTGCGCCGGGGGGCCCTCCTCCACGATGCGCCCCTCGTCCATGAAGACGAGGCGGGTCCCCACCTCCCGGGCGAAGCGCATCTCGTGGGTCACGACGATCATCGTCATCCCCTCGGCCGCCAGCGCGCGCATCACCTCCAGGACCTCCCGCACGAGCTCCGGGTCGAGCGCCGAGGTGACCTCGTCGAAGAGCATCACCTTCGGCTGCATCGCCAGGGCGCGGGCGATGGCCACCCGCTGCTGCTGCCCGCCCGAGAGCTGGGCGGGGTAGGCGCCCTCCTTCTCCTCGAGGCCCACCCGCGAGAGGAGGGCGCGGCCCCGGGCCCGGGCCTCCTCCCGCGGGAGGCCTCTCACCCGCCTCGGGGCCAGGGCCACGTTTTCCGGGGGCGTCATGTGGGGGAAGAGGTTGAAGCGCTGGAGGCCCATGCCGACCTCGGCCCGGTGGCGGTCCAGCCCCGGGCGGCCCGGCCGGAGCTCGAACCCGTCCACGGTGACGCTCCCCTCGTCCGGGACCTCGAGCCCGTTGATGCAGCGGAGCAGCGTGGACTTCCCGCACCCGCTCGCCCCGATGACGACGAGCTTCTCCCCCGGGAGGACGTCCAGCGAGACCCCGCGCAGCGCCGCGTGGCCGCCGAAGGACCTAGCGAGGCCGCGGGCCCGGATGAGCGGCTCCGGCACCGAACCTCCTCTCCAGCAGGCGCTGCCCCTGGCCGAGGAGCAGCGTGGCGCCGAGGTAGACGAGGGCGACGGCCGAGTAGACCTCCACGTGGTTGAACTCGCGCCCGGCGATCTCCTGCGCGCGCTTGAGGAGCTCCGGGATGGCGATGACGCTCGCGAGGGAGGTGTCCTTCAGGAGCGAGATGCTCTCGTTCCCCAGGGCGGGCAGGACGTTGCGCACGGCCTGCGGGACGACGACGAAGCGCATGGCCTGGCCCCAGGACATCCCGAGCGCGCGCGCCGCCTCCGCCTGTCCCGGGTCCACGGACTGGATGCCCGCACGGTAGGTCTCCCCGATGAAGGCCGAGTAGCAGACGGCGAGCGCCAGGACGGCCGAGGGCCTCGCGTCCAGGGAGAACGCCCCGGTGAAGAGGACGAAGTAGGCCCAGATGATGAGGACGAGGAGCGGGACCCCGCGGACCAGCTCCACGTAGAGCGTGGCCGGGATCCGGAGCCAGGGGCGCCGCGAGAGCCGCCCGAGGGCGACCCCGAGCCCGCCGGCCAGCGCCAGCGCCAGCGCGCAGGCCCACAGGAGCACCGAGACCCCGAGCCCGCCGAGGAGGGTGAGGAGGGTCGCGGCGTCCAGGCCCCGCCCGCTTCCCTCCGATCCGATCCACTTCGCCTTGATCCGGTCGTACTCCCCCGAGGCGCGCACCTTCTTCAGCCCCCCGTTCAGCTTCGCGAGGAGGGCCGGGTCGTCCTTCCGGACGGCAATCCCGTACTGCTCCACGGTGAAGACCCCGCCTGCCGTCTTCATCCCGGGGTGGTTGCGCAGGTAGATCCGCGTCGTCGGCTCGTCGTTGATCACGGCGTCGGCGCGGCCCTGGAGCAGGTCGAGGAACGCGGGCTCGATGGAGGGGAACGACTTCACCTCCTTCGCCCCCACCTTCCGGGCCTCGATCTCGCCCGTGGTGTTGGCCTGCACCGCGACGACCCTCCCGGCCAGGTCGGCGGGGCCGCGGATGCCGTTCTCCCCTTCGCGCACCGCCAGGATCTGCCCCGCGTCGTAGTAGGGGTCGGTGAACGCGACCTGCGTCGCCCGATCGGAGGTGATCGTGATGCAGGAGACGGCGGCGTCGTACTTCCCGCCCTTCAGCCCCGGGATGATCCCGTCGAAGGGCTGGTCCACGAACTCGACCTCGAGCCCCGCCTCGCGGGCGGCGGCCCTCACGAGGTCGATGTCGAAGCCGACGATGCTCCCGTCCTTCTCGACGTACTCGAAGGGCTGGTAGGCGGCCTCCGTGGCCACCCGGATCCTCCGCGGGCCGCCCCCGGGGGACGGCTTCGCCCCGTCGCCGCACGCCGCGACCGCCAGGCCCAGCGCGAGGCAGGCAGCGGCGGCGGCGGGACGCATCGCACCTCCGGGCCCGGGACGCGCGGGATTGTACCGGCGGCGGCGCAGGGGGCGTCCCCGTCGCCCCCCCCGGTACCGTCGCCCCGGGGGGTCCGGTGGGGTACTCTCCCGGGGTCCGGCCCGCCGGAGGGAGCATCCGTGAAGAAGGTCCTCAGGGTCCTCATCTGGCTCGCCGTCCTCTACGGCCTGTTCCTCATCGCCGTGTACCTCCTCCAGGGCCTCGTCCTCTACCCCGGGCAGACCAGCGCCGGGAACACGGAGTGGGCGGGCTCCCCCACGCCCCCCCCCGGCTACGACTACATCCAGATCCAGCGGGAGGGGGGCGAACCACCCGTCTCCGCCTTCATGTCGCAGACGCGGGGGACGCGCCAGGGCTGCCTCCTCTGGTTCCACGGCGCCGAGGAGAACATCGCCAAGATCCAGCAGGTGCTCGGGTCCGCGCGCAGGCTGGCGTGGCACGTGGTGGCGATCGAGTACCCGGGCTTCGGGGCGAACCCGGGGAGCCCCTCCTACGCGTCCATCATGGGGGTCGCCCGGGGGGCCTTCGACGGGCTCGTCGCCAACGGGGACGTCGAGCGGGACTCGATCTGGACGGGGGGCTGGTCGCTCGGGGCGGTGGTCGCGATCGAGCTCGCCGCGGTCCGCAACGTGCGGGGCGTCGTCGCCTTCAGCCCGTGCACCTCGCTCGCGGACGCCCTCCAGTCGCGCTTCCCCTTCGTCCCCGTGGGCCTCCTCCTCAAGGACCGTTTCGACGCGCGGACCGCCGCCCGCTCCATGACGCCCCCCCTCCTAGTGGTGCACGGGTCCCTGGACACGGTCCACCCCGTCGCCATGGCGAAGGAGCTCGCGGACCTCGTCGCGCCCCGCTCGCAGGTCCGCATCGTGGAGGGGGCCTCCCACACCGACATCTTCGAGAAGGGCGGCAACGCGATGTGGGACGACGTGAGCGAGTTCGTGGGCCGCGGCGGGCCCGGGAAGCGGTGACCCGGGCCCGGGGCCGCGACCTCCGCATCGTCCTCGTCACCGCTCCGCCGCGCCGGGCCCCCGCGCTCGCCCGCGCCCTCGTCCGCCGTCGCCTCGCCGCCTGCGTGAACCTCGTCCCGGGCGTGCGCAGCGTCTACCGGTGGGAGGGGAAGGTCGAGGAGGCGGCCGAGACGCTCCTCGTCCTGAAGACCACCGCGCGCCGCCTGCCCGCCCTCGAGGCCGCCGTCACGGAACTCCACCCCTACGCCGTCCCGGAGATGATCGCCCTCCCCGTCCACCGCGCGCTCCCCGCCTACGCCGCTTGGGTCCGGGCGGGGACGCGCTGAGCCCTGATCAGCGGGTCGCAGGCTTGCCCGCCGTAGCTACGAGGAGGGTTCGAGTCCTGCGGGGGGCACCACCCGCAACTCACTGTCCCGGAGGGCGGGAGCGGTGCGATCACCAAGTGCTCTTCCAGACGTCGCCGTCGTTCCCGGTTGTCCCGAGCGCGATCATCCCGGTGATTCCCGCCCCCCGGACGAAGGCGCTGTTCCCGGGCGGGGCCCGCTGGGGGCCGCTCCACTTCGCCACCTCGTTCCTGCTCTGCATCACGTCGTTGGACTGGTTCACGAAGAACGCGCGCCTCGTCCTCTTCCCGTACTTGACGGGCCACGCGTAGGCGCACCAGGCGGTCTCGCTCGCGTCGATGCCGACCTTCCCCGTTCCGCCGGCGAGGCCGACCTTCTCGGCCGGGCCGGTCTCGTGCACGAAGCCCGCGGGGTTGGCGCTGTCCGGGAGGAAGATCCGGAAGCAGTAGCCCCCCTTCGTCACGATCCCGTCCGCGTCCACGGCCCCGAGGGAGGTCGAGATGATGGGCGGGTTGATCTTCGACCCCTTGCCGCCGAAGCGGACACCGGCGATGGCACCGGGCACGAGCACGTCACGCACGCCGGACTGGCTGCTTATCTCCAGGAGCGTACCGTACTCCCCCTGCCCGTCCCGGTTGGCGTCGATCCTCGCCTGGCTCTGGCAGGTCGCCTGCGCCGAGGTGAGGGACTTCAGCGTCGCCACGGCCGCGGTCTCATTGGACCCCTGGCGGTGGATCATGACGTTGGGGGTGGCGAAGATCCCGACGAAGAAGAGGAGCCCGACCACCAGGGTCCACGTCACCGGGTAGGAGGGGAGACTCAGGAATCGGCCCTTCGCGGCTTCCCTGCCGTCGGGTGCCGGGCCCGCGCCGGAAGGGGCCGGGGCCTGCAGGGGAGCACCCCGGTCGCCGATCAGTCCCTGCACGCAGCCGATGAGGGCGCCGACCACCGGGCCGGCGAAGGTCCCGAGGACGTACCACGGGGCCTCCTCGTCGCGCGGGCCGAAGTATAGGATCGTTTCGATGGCGTTCAGCCAGGTCGGGGCCACGATGCTCCCGGCCAGGCTCCCCCCGAGGGCCCTGCGGACGACCCTGCCCCCCCGGGGGCCCAGGACCCCCCGGTTCTTGGGTGCGAGCGTCGCGCCGTCCACTCCCGTCCCCGACTCCGTGGCCCTGGCCGCGCGCTTCCAGGCGAGGGCGCAGCCGAGGGCGGCTCCGATGTGGGCGCAGGGGTTTCCCAGGAGGATCGCCCACTCGAGGAGCTCCGTCGGCCCCACCGATCGATCCATGAGGCTGAGGGGTGGCTCCGCGAAGTGGAAGAACAGGAATCCCCCGAAACTGCCGAGGGCGCCCCCCAGGGCGGTCCCGAGGAGGATCGCCATCACGACCCTGGCGCCGCGCTTCTTCTCCTCGTCCATGGGTGTCCCCGGAAGCCCTGTCCCCGCCCTGGAGTCAGGCAGGTCCTTCAGCGCACCCGCGGCCCGGTCCTCCTCCAGGAGGAACCGGTCGCTTCGCGAACGGTCCCCTGCTCCTCGCGGGTGGGCATGGTGGGGATCATGGGGGATGGCCTGTCGTCGGTCAAGACGCGGCCGGATGGGACCATCGATGCCGCGACCTCCGGCGGGACGGGAGGGGACCGGATCACTCCCCCCGCTCCCGGAGCGCCCGGTACCGCTCCCGCTCCTCCCGGTGGAACCGGGCCTTCTCGGCGTCCCCGAGGGCGCTGTGGATGCGGTACAGCGTGTCGTGCGCGTCGAACCGGTTGCGGAGCTGCGGGAGCCCCAGCTCCAGAGCCTTCTCGATCTCCACGACGGCCTCCCGGCTGTGCTTCTCGGAGGCGTGCCACAGGCCCAGGTTGTAGTGGCCCTCCGCCAGCGTGGGCTGCTTCCGCACGGCCTGCCGGAGGAGCCCGACCGACTCCTCCACCCTCCCCGTCCGATCGAGGACCCAGGCCAGCGCCACCAGCGGGCCGCCCTCCCCGGGCCCGGCCCTCTCCACCGCCCGGCGGAGGATCGCTTCCACCTCGTCCCGCCGGGCGGGTCCCCCGAGCTCCCAGAGGCGGTTCCCCGCGTGGACCCAGAGGGCCGCGTTCCACGGCTCCACCTCGACCATCCGCCGGAAGGCCGCGAGCGCCTCGTCGCGCCTCCCGGCCATGGCGAGCGCCTCCCCGTAGTTCGACCAGACGCGCCCCACGCCGGGGCTCACCCGCGTGGCGTGGGCCCAGAGCGTGAGCGCGTCCCGCCAGACCGTGCACTGCCGCGCCGCGAGCACGGCCAGGAGCAGCGCCACGGCGCCCAGCGCCGGGACCGCGGCCCGCCCCGCGGCGGCGGCAGCCATCCCCGCCAGCGCGCAGAGCCCGACGGAGGGGAGGAGCGTGTAGCGGTCCGCCGAGACGTTCGTGATCGGGACGACGACGTTGGCGACCGGGAGCAGGAGCACGAACCACCAGCAGGCGAAGGCCCCCGCGGCCGGCCGGCGCCGCGCGAGGGCCACCGCCCCGGCGATCCCCCCGAGGAGCGCCAGCAGCCCGAGCAGGTTCCACGCGCGGTCGGGGTGCGCCGCGTCCACCGCGTAGTCCGGGGCGAGGCCCACGGGCAGGACCGACTGGGCCAGGTAGCGGAGGTGGACCCCGCACATGAGCATGAAGTTCGCGGCCCAGCCGCCGCCGCGCCACTCGGCCTTCACCCACCCCTTCTTCTGGTGCCAGGAGTTGAGCAGCGCGCCGGCCGCGGCCAGGAGGAGCATCGGGGCCGCGCGGCGGAGCGCCCTGCCCACGCGCACCTTCAGCGCCACCGACGGGTCGCCGCGGAGGACCTCGACGAGGGCGAGCCCGAGGGGGAGCGACGCCGCGGCGGTCTTGGAGAGCGTCGCCCCGAGGAACGCCGCGACGGCCAGCGCCCCCGCCGCCCGGGACCCGGTCCGCGCCGCGCGGAGGTGGAGCGTCCCGGCCAGCGCCGCGAACGCCAGGTTGAGGAGGTCCTTCCTCGCCGAGACCCAGGCCACCGCCTCCGCGTGGAGCGGGTGGACCGCGAACAGCAGCGCGCCGAACAGGGCCGCCCTCCCGCGCCCGAGGGCCTCGCAGAGGAACGCGTACACGAGGCCGCACCCGACCCCGTAGAGGAGGAGGTTCGCGAGGTGGTAGCCCCGGGGCTCGACCCCGAAGAGCCGGAAGTCCACGAGGAGCGAGACGTCGCGCAGCGGGAGGTACTCCGCGCCCAGCAGCATCCGGTCCCCGGTCGGGTCGAAGATCGCCGAGAGGTGGTGGAACCCGCGCACGTAGGGGTTGCCGAGCACGAGCCACTGGTCGTCCCAGTTCACCCAGCCGTTCCCGAGCGAGGGGGAGAAGGCCAGCAGCGCCGTCGCGACCACGAGCAGGAGGGCGCGCGCGGCGGGGGCCCGGGACATGGCAGGAGGATGATACCGGCGGTAGTCTCGCGCGCATGAGGGGGCCCCCGGGCGCGCGCGCCGACCTCGTGGTGCTCGGCGCCGTCCGGACCGGCGACCCGGCCCGCCCGCGGGCCGGCGGGGTGGCCTCCGCGGGAGGGGTCGTCCTGGCCGTGGGGACGCGGGCGGAGGCGCGGGCGCTCG
>CAZKTF010000067.1:0-15185 GCA_964555565.1 uncultured Planctomycetota bacterium
CGGCCGCGGGGGAGGACCCCGCGAGCGGCGTCCGCGTCCGCCTCCGGCTCCGCTCCGGCGGGAGCGGGGGCCACCAGGCGCTCGTGGTGGCCGCCGAAGGCGCGGCGCCCGGGGCCTTCCTCGAGCTCCGGATCGCCCGGGGCGACGGGGAGCGGGTCACGGTCGGGCCGCTCGCCGAGGACGACGACGGCGCCCCCGCCTTCCGCTCCGACTCCCGCCGCGGCGACCCGCTCCCCCTCGGTGTCGGCGACCTCGCGGAGCTCGCGGGGCGCCCCTTCGAGGTCGTGGCCGGGGGCGAGACGGTCTTCGAGGGCGTCCTCCCCAGTTACTAACGCACGGGGTCAGACCCCACGCTTCGCTCGGGCGCGTTTGTAACTGCAAACGCACGCGACGCACGGGGCGACACTATGGGGTCAGACCCCAGTCGTTAGCAAGCGATGGGGGTCTGACGCCGAAGTTCGAACCACGGTTTGCAAACGCCTGAGGTCAGACCCCAATTCTCATCACGCGTTTGCATTTGCAAACGCGCTGATTCTGGCCAAGCGCATGTGGCCTCTGCGCATGCGGTTACGAGCGAGCGCGGAATGCACGAGGGGTCTGACCCCTCGTGTCACCGCGAAGGAAGCGGCTCCCGTTCGATCGCGTCCGCGGCTTCCGCGCCGAGGAGGTCCCGGAGGCGCTCGTAGTCCCGCGCGGCGGCGGCGCGCTTCCGTTCGTCAGGGGCGTATCCCCCCGGCGCCGCCGGGTCCTCCCGCAGGACGGCGTCCTTCGCCGCCGCCGCCAGCCGGTACCACCTCCGCTCGTTCCCGGATCTCTCGAACCCGTAGAGGAACTGGAGGTTGTAGAAGTAGGCGTCCATGTAGGCCCCCCCGGTGACGCGGAACGCGCGGAGGTAGTACCGCTCGGCCCGGTCCAGGTCCTGCACCGGCCGGAGGTAGTGCCGCACGACGCCCGCGTCGTTCAGGACCCCGGCGTAGACCCAGCGCGTGCGGAACGGCAGCCCCTCCATCGCCGCGTCGTCCGGCAGCTCCGCCACGGCCTCCTCGTAGACCTCGACGCACCGCCGCATCCAGCGGAGCGCCTCGGGCGGCGCGCCGTCCGCGAGGTACTGCATCCGCCCCCGGCCGCGGCTCGTCCAGGAGGAGGCGACCTCCCGCAGGATCAGGCCAAGGTTGTTCCGCGCCGCGACCCGGAACCCGCGGTCCCCGCACGCGGCCAGGAGCCGCCGGTAGCCCGCGTCGAGCGCCTCCACGTCGGCCCAGCCCCCGGGCGTCCGCGCGCGCAGCCAGCCGTCCCAGTCCGAGGCCGCCTCGCGGCTGGAGGGGTCGAGCCGGAGCGCCTCCTCCCAGAGGGCCACGGCGCGCGCCGCGTCCCCGCGGTCCCGCGCGATGCGGCCGAGGAAGACGCGGGCCATGGCGTCGCGGGGTGCCGTCCGGGCGAGCCTCTCGAAGGCCCCCCGGGCCCCCTCCAGGTCCTTCCGCACGTACCGGTCGAAGCCGAGGAAGTAGAGGACCTGCGGCTGGTCCGGCCGGGCGCGGTCCGCCTCCTCCAGGGCCGCGGTCCAGTCCGCGGGGTCGCCCGAGAGGAGCGAGGCCATCCCCGTGAGGGCGGGGCGCGACGCGGGGGAGAGGGGGATGGCGGCCAGGTAGGCGGCCCGGGCCTCGTCCTTCCGCCCCAGCCAGTGGAGGGAGCGCGCGAGGAGGAGCGCCCGGTCGAACTCCGCGGACTCCCCCGGCCGCGAGGCCAGGGGCCCCGGCCTGGCGAGGGAGGCCCGGGCGTCGGCGACCGCGCCCTCGAAGAACCCCCGCGCCGCCTCGTCCGCCCGGCCCCCCGCGGCCTCCGCCGCAGCGACCCCCCGCCGGTAGCGGAGGGCCGCGCGCGCCGCCGTGGCGTCCGGGTCGCGCCCTTCGCTGCGGTCCACCAGCGTGGAGAGGAGGGCCTCGGCCAGGGCGGGCCTCCCGCACTCCTCCTCCGCGACCGCCCCCTCGAACCACGGGTCGTCCATGTCCGCATAGAGGGAACGGGCCCGCGCGAAGGCCAGGACGGCGTCCTCGCGGTGGGCCGCGGCCCGCTCCGGCTCCCCGTCCGATCCCGCCCTCGCCGACCTCCCGCGGTGGAGGCGGCCCACCCAGATCGCCAGCTGCGCCTTCTCCGCCGGCTTCTCCGCCCGCTCCTCGGCCCCGGCCACGAGCGCGCGCGCATCCTCCAGGTCGCGCGGCTCGTTCGTCCCGAGGGAGGCCTCGGCCAGCCCCTGGAGCGCCTCCAGGTCCCCCGGCTTCCGCCCGAGGTCCCGGAGGAACCGGGCCCGCGCCGCCGCGTACTGCTTCTTCTCGAGGAGAGCCCGGCCGTCGTCCGAGCCCGGGAGGACGGGCGAGGTGAGGGCCCGCAGGAACGCCGCCAGGTCGCGCCTCTCCCGTGCCGTGAGGCCCAGGGGCCGGATGTCCGGGTCGAGGTTCGCGTGCGGCTCCCCGCCCCGGTCGTAGAAGTCGATCACCTCCTCCAGCGTGGCCAGGGACCCGTCGTGCATGTAGGGCGCCGTCAGGGCCGCGTTGCGCAGGCCGGGCGTGCGGAACTTCCCCCGGTCCCCCGGGGCGCCCGTGGCCGCGGCGCGGCCCGGGTCGTCGCGTCCCGCGCCCTTCCCGGCCCCCGTGGCGTGGAACTCCCCGTCGGTGAACAGCGCGTAGGACTGCCGGACCGGGTGGCAGGTGGAGCACCGGGCTGTCCCCGTGAAGAGGCCGAAGCCCCGCACCGCGTCCGCGGGCATCGCCTCCTTCTCCCCCTCCCACCAGCGGTCGAAGGGGGAGTCCCCCGCCAGCAGCGTCCGCTCGAAGGTGGCGATCGACTTCCGGACCCGCTCGAAGGTGACGGCCGGGTCCCCGAAGGCCTCGCGGAACAGGGGCGGGTAGGCCGGGTCCGCGGCCAGGCGCGCCACCACCTCCCCGTCCGCCAGGTCCATCTCGGTCCGGTTGGTGATGGGGAGGCCCGCCTGCTCCTCGAGGCTCGCCACGCGCCCGTCCCAGAAGGGCCGCCGCACGAAGGCCACGTTGAGGAGGGAGGGGGCGTTCCGCGCCTGGACCTGCCCGCGGATCCCCACGGCCGTCGGCTTCCCGTCGGCGTAGGCCTTCTCGGGGGGGTGGCAGGTGGCGCAGGCCACGGTCCGGTCGCGCGAGAGCGCGGGCTCGGAGAAGAGCCGCTCGCCGAGGGCCGCCTTCGCCGCGCCGTAGGGGTTCTCCGGCGGGGTCCAGGGCGCGGGGAGCCCGCGGGGCGGCGTGCGCGGGTCCACGCCCGTGGCCGCGGCGGCCCCCGCGGCCAGGAGCGCGGCCGCCAGGGCGGGGAAGGCGCGCCGGGCTAGCGCCACCGGATCGAGACCTCGCGCAGCGTGGCGCAGAGCGCGGGGGTGAGGACGATCCGCTCGCGCGCCTCCTCGGTGTCGCCGGGCTCGTCGGCGGCCCGGGCCACCCTCGGGTCGTAGAGGACGAGGACCCGCGTCTCGATCCAGAGCGGCTCGCCCGTGACGGGGTCGGGCGCGGGGCCCCCCCGGCGCACCTCCGGGCGGCGGGTCCAGTTGGTCGTCACCATCTCGCCCGCCTCGGACTCGACCCAGAGGTAGCTCCCCCCGTCCAGGGGCTCCACGGAGAGCGAGAAGGAGTGGACGTTCGAGGGAGGCCGCCCGGTGTCCGCCCCGTCCCAGGGCCCGTAGGCCACGAGGACCACCCGGTCCCGGTCCACGCGCACCTCCGCCGCGGCCTCCACGGAGCCGCCGTCCCCGCGGGCCCGCGCGGCGGCGAGCCACGAGTCGGCGTAGGCCGCGTCCGAGGCGGCGAAGGCGTCCGCCGGGAGGACGAGGAGGATCGCGCTCGTGGCGTCCGAGGAGTAGCCCCCGTCGCCCGCGTCGCGGTAGCGCACCCGGAACTTGGCCTCCGCGTTCCCCGCGGAGGGCGCGAGCCGGAGGACCCCGAAGCCAAGCGTCGTCGTCCCCTCGGTGGAGAGCCAGGGCGCGCCCCGCGGGGGGGAGCCCGCCGTCGCGGAACCGGGGTCCGGGGCCGCGCACGCCGCCGCGAGGGCCGCGGCGGTCGCGAGCGTCACGATGGACCGGGAGGACCGGGCGCGCATGGCCACCCGCCGAGGATACCCGCCAGCCGGGGACAGTCCCCGGGACTGTCCCCGAAGGGGTCCCCGAAGGGGTCCCGAAGGGGGGGAGGGGACTGTCCCCGGGGGTGTCCCCGAAGCCCGGGACTGTCCCCGAAGGGGAGGGGACTGTCCCCGGTGTCGCGCCCGGTGTCGCGGTGAGTAAGATCCCCGGACCTTGTCCAACGGGTCCCGCCTCCTCCTCGGCCTCGCCGGGCTCGCCCTCCTCGCGGTCTTCGGGCGCTACGCCCTGGAGCGGCAGCGCGCCATGGACGAGGCGCGGTCGCGGAACCCCTACGAGGGCCTGCGCCGCGCGGCGCCGCCGCCGGCGGCGGGGGAGGAGCCGGCGCTGCGCGCCCCGGCGGCGGGGAGGGGGAAGGCGGGCCGCGCCCCGCTCCCCCCGATCCCGATCCGGTGGACCGAGATGGCCCCGGGGGAGACCGGGGTGGACTTCGTCCACACCTGGGGCGGCGGGACGATGGACAACCTGGCCAAGTCCATGGGAGGCGGGGTCACGCTCTTCGACTACGACGGCGACGGGGACCTGGACCTCTACTTCCCGCAGGGGGCCACGGACCCGGTCGTCTCGCCGGGGGACACCGCTCCGGACCCGCCGCGCGACCGCCTCTACCGGAACGACGGCGGCTGGAAGTTCGTGGACCGGACCCGCGAGGCCGGGCTCGGCGACGCGCGCTTCAGTTCCGGCGCGGCGGCCGCGGACTACGACACCGACGGGGACCAGGACCTGTTCGTCGCGAACTTCGGCCGCTCCCGCCTCTACCGGAACGACGGGGGGAAGTTCACCGAGGTGACCGCCGCCGCGGGCCTCGACTTCGAGGCCTTCTCCGTGGGCGCGGCCTGGGGGGACGCGGACGGCGACGGGCGGCTCGACCTCCTGGTGGTGTGCTACGTGGCCTTCGACCCGGCGGTGCCCCGGGCGGTGCCCGACGCGCCGTTCCCGGGGCCGCTCGCCTTCCGGGGCGAGCCGTGCCGCCTCTTCCTCCAGCGCCCCGACGGGACCTTCGAGGACGCCACGCGCGCCGGGGGGCTCTGGACCACGGCGGGCCGCGGGATGGGGGGAGCCTTCGCGGACCTCGACGGCGACGGGAAACCGGAGGTCCTCGTGGCCAACGACGCCGTGCCGAACTTCCTCTACGAGCGCCGCGGCCGGCGCGAGTGGGTGGAGACGGCCCTCCCCTGGGGCTTCGCCTTCGCGGGGGTGGGGGAGGCGCGCGCCTCCATGGGGATCACCGTCCTGGACGCCGACCGGGACGGTCGGCCCGACCTCCTGGTGCCGGACGGGAGCGGCGGGGCCTTCTACCGCCACCTCGGCACGACCCTCGAGGACCGCGCCGCGGTCTCGGGGGTCCGCGCGGCGACGGGCATCCGGGTGGGCTGGAGCGCCGTGCCGCTGGACTACGACCTGGACGGCTTCCCCGACGTGGCGCTCACCTGCGGGGCCCTCCGGGCGCTGGAGCCGCAGACGCAGGTGCTCCTCCGCAACGCCGGGGACGGCCGGTTCGAGGACGTGACGCGGGCGACGGCCTTCGCGCGCGCGGCCATGGGCCGCGGAGGCGCCGCGGGGGACCTTGACGGGGACGGGGACCCGGACCTCGTCATCGCCACCCTCGGGGCGCGCCCGCTCCTCCTCCGCAACGGGGGGGGCGAGGCGCGGGCCTCGCTGCGGGTGCGCTGCGTCGGCGCGGGCCCCAACCGCGACGCCCTGGGGGCCGTCGTGGAGGTGGAGGCGGACGGCCTCGTGCAGCGGGAGGAGGTCCGCACCACGCAGGGCTACCTCTCCGGCTCCGGCCCGGAACTGCTCTTCGGCCTCGGGCTCGCCCGGGAGGCGGTCGCGGTGCGGGTCCGGTTCCCCTCGGGGGCGGTCCGGGCCCTCTCGCGCGTGCCCGCCGGCGCGGTGGTGGTGAAGGAGTGACCGCGTTGGATCCGCGCGCCGCCGCCGTCCGATCCGAGGGAGGGACCCTGCCCATGAGACTCCTCGCCGCGGCGCTCCTGGCACTCCTCGCCGCGGGGGGATGCCGGAAGCAGGACGCCCCGCCCCCGGGGCCCGGCCCCGCGAAGGCCCCGCGCCCCCTCGTCGTCCCGAAGCCCGGCGTGGACCCGGCGAAGGTCCCCCGGCTCTTGGCCCTCCTCAACCGCGGCCTCGCGCGGCTCGAGCAGTACGACTACGGCTCGGCGGCCGCGGAGCTCGCCCGGGCGGTCGAGACCGCGCCGGGCTTCTACCCGGCGCAGCTCGACTACGGCATCGCGCTGGTGAACCTCCGCCAGCCGGAGCAGCAGGGGGCGGCCGAGGAGGCCCTCCGGATCGCGGCGGCCCTGGAGCCGCGGGAGGCCGCCCCGTGGTATCTCCTCGGCCTCCACCTCCGCGAGGGGGTCTCCCCCCCCCGCGTCGGGGAGGCGGAGGTCGCGTTCCGGAAGGCGGTGGAGCTGGCCCCGGGGGACGCGGACGCCCACGTCCGGCTCGGGATGCTCCTCGGGGACCTGGGCAGGACGGAGGACGCCGAGAAGGAGCTGGACCGCGGGGTGGAACTCGCGCCGACGCTCGGCGCGGCGCTCTACCAGCGGGGCCAGAAGCGGATGCAGCTCGGTCGCGAGGAGGAGGGGCGCCGGGACCTGGCCGCCTTCGCGAAGATGGAGGCCGCGTCCCGCGCGGACCGCCGCGACTCCGCCTACGGCTTCCAGGGCCCCCTCGCCGAGGCGGTCCGCGACTTCGACCGCTGGCTCTCCCCGCCCGTCCCGGTCCCCGCGGCCACCGTCCTGTTCGCGGAGAAGCGCGGGGCCCTGGACGACGCCGCCGACCCGGGCGGCACGTTGGCGCTCGCCGACCTCGACGGGGACGGGCGGCTCGACCTCCTCCTCGGCGGGAGGGCCTGCGGCTGGCGGGCGGGGATGGGGGACGGGACCTTCTCGCCCCTCGTCCGCCTCCCCGGCGCCCCCGCGGGGCCGGCCGGCGACCTGGCGGCGGGGGACCTGGACGGGGACGGCGCGCTCGACGTCGTCGCGGGCGGGGTTGGGATCGTCTTCGCCGCCGGGAAGGCCCCGCGCCGGGCCGACCACCCCGGAAAGGACGCCCCGGGACGGCGGATGATCGCCGACCTCGACGCCGACTCCGACCTGGACCTCGTGGCGGGCCGGGAGGTCCTCCTCAACGACGGCCGCGGGAACCTCGCCCCGGCGAAGGAGGCGGCGCTGCCGCCCGCCCCCTGGGAGCCGTTGTTCCTCGAGGACCTCGACGACGACGGGTTCCCCGACCTCGGGGGCGAGACCGACTGGGTGCGCAACCTCCGGGGAGGCGACTTCGGCGAGAGGCCCTTCCTCCCGGCGGCGGCGCAGGAGCGCGTCCGCGCCGCGCGGGAGGGGAAGCTCCTCGCGGAGCAGGACTTCGACGGGGACGGCTTCCCCGACCGGCTCTACACCCTCGGGGACGGTCTCACGATCCAGCGGGGGGAGGCGCGCCCCGCGGCGCCCGGGGGGATGCGACCCCATCCGATCCCGCTCCCGTCCGAGAAGGGGCCGACCCGGGCCGCCGTCCCGGGGGACCTCGACGGGGACGGGGACCTCGACCTGGTGCTCGCGCAGGCCGGGGGGCTGAAGGTGTTCCTCAACACCGGGAACGCGGGGCCCCGGATGCTCCGGCTGCGCCTCGGCGGCGTGCGCAACGCCAACGGACGGCAGTTCGGGTGGACCAACGACCGCGGCGTCGGGACCCGGGTGGAGGTCTTCGTCGGGCGGCGCCGCGCGCGGCAGGCCATGGGCCTCGACCGCGGGTTCGAGGGGAGGCCGCCCCCGGACGAGCTCGACTTCGGCCTCGGGCCCGAGGGGAAGGCCGACCTGGTCTCGCTCCGCTGGACCGAGGGGGTGATCCAGGCGGAGGTGGACGTCGAGGCCGGCCTCCGCCGGATCGACGAGGTGCAGCGCAAGGCCGCCTCCTGCCCGGTGGTCTTCGCCTGGGACGGGGAGCGGTTCGCCTTCGTGGCGGACTGCATGGGCGGGGGAGGCCTCGGGTTCTTCGTGGCCCCCGGGGTCTACGGGCCGCCCGACCCCACGGAGCGGGTCCGGATCCCGGGGGCGCTGCTGCGGCCGCGGGAGGGTTGCTACGAGGTCCGCCTCCACGAGCCGCTCGAGGAGGTGGTCTACGTCGATCGCCTCGCGCTCGTCGCGGTGGACCACCCGGAGGGGACCGAGGTCTACCCCGACGAGAGGTTCGGCGGGGCCCCGCCCGCGCCCGGGGACGGGGTCTACCTCCACGCCGCCGCGGACCGGGTCTTCCCCGTCGCCGCGCGGGACTCGCGGGGCCGGGACGCGCTGGCCGCGCTCCGCGAAGTCGATCGGGTCTACGTGGAGGACTTCGACCTCCACCGCGACCTCCTCGGGTTCACGGCGGCGGACCACGCCATCGAGCTGGACTTCGGGGACCGGGTCCCGCCCCCGCGGCCCGGGGAGCGGCTCGTCCTGTTCCTCGACGGGTGGATCGAGTACGGCTACTCGCGCACCTTCTACGCCGCCGCCGGCGCCGGGGTCGCGGCGGTCTCGCCGGTCCTGGAGGTCCCCGACGGCCGCGGGGGCTGGAGGACGGCGATCCCGGACATCGGGTACCCGGCCGGCACGCCGCGCACGATGACCTTCGACGTCACGGGGGTCGTGGGGCCCGGGGCCCCGCGCTTCCGGGTCCGCACCAACCTCGAGATCTACTGGGACCGGGCCTGGCTGGCCGTGGACCGCGGGGAGGGGGGGCTCAGCCGCACGCGCGCCGCGCCCGCGTCGGCGGTCCTCCGGTTCGCCGGGTTCCCGCGCGAGGTCTCCCCGGACGGCAGGCTCCCGAAGGTCAACGACTACCGCCTCATGGACCCGGGCGTGCCCGGGTTCAAGAGGATGCGCGGGGCCTACACGCGCTACGGGGACGTCCTGCCCCTCGTCCGCGACGCGGACGACCGCTCCGCCGTGTTCGGCAACGGCGAGGAGGTCGCCCTCCGGTTCCGCGTCTCCGACTTCCCGCCCCTCCCGCGCGGCTGGGTCCGCGACTTCCTCCTCGAGACCGAGGGGTGGTGCAAGGACATGGACCCCTACACGGCGACGCCCGGGACCGTGGAGCCGCTCCCCTTCCGCGCCATGTCCGCGTACCCCCCGCCGCCGGGGGAGGAGTACCCGGACGACGAGGCCCACAGGGCGTGGAGGCGGGAGTACAACACGCGCGTGGTGCGCTAGTTGTTCTCCGCGCCGTTGCTGAGGCCGCTCGAGCCGGCGCTGCCGTCGGGGTCGATCCAGTCCCGGAACATGTTGAGCTGGAACTGCTGGAGACTCGACCCGCCCTTGGGCATGACCCCGTTGTTGAGCTGGGAGTAGAGGTAGGAGTTCGTCGTGTCGTTGGGCTTCACGCGGAGGAGGGAGGAGCCCACCGACGCGACGTTGTAGAGGTACGTCGTGTACACCGTGCTCGAACTCCCGTTTAGGGCGAGTCCTCCGGAGGCCGTCGAGTTGTGGCAGAGGGACGTGTTGCAGGTGCTGCTGTTGAGGATCGTGTAGATGTGGCTCGCGTAGGACGGGTAGGCGAGCAGGGTCACGGTCTTCCGGGCGCTCGACTCCACGGTGTCGCCGGCCGTGACGCCGATGGCGTAGACCCCCCCGGTGTCGTCCGTCGTGGAATTCGGGGTCGGGCACTTGAAGTCGATCGACCCCCCCGCGGTACTGGAGAGGACGATGGACTCGCCGAGCTTCCCGCTCACCACGGTCCAGGAGAAGGTGAGCGTGTCCCCGTCGGCGTCCGTCGCCGGCGTAATCGAGAGCGTCGCCTTGTCCTCGCCCGCCGAGCCCTTGTTGTAGATGACCTTCACCTTGGTGGCGGAGATGTCGTTCAGGACGGGGGCGCGGTTGGGGACGAAGTCCACGTCCCGGGTGACCGGCCCCAGGGAGTCGGTCACCGTCACCCGGAAGTGCATCCTCCGGTTCGCGATGGACATCGCGGAGTAGGTGGGGACCGTGAAGCTCGCCGTCCTCGTGTTCCCGTTGGAGAGCGTCGCGGTGAGGGCGTCGCCGGGGAGCTGCTGCCACTGGTAGGCGAGCGAGGCGTCGTCCGGGTCCGTCGTCCCGGTCGCGTCGAGCAGCACGAGGGAGAGGGGCGCCGCCGCGGGCGGCGTGACGACCGTCGTGAGCGCGGGCGGCTGGTTGAGGGTGACCGTGACGTCGCTCGTGCCCAGGCCGTTCGCGGTGCCCGTCCCGTCGTCCACGGTGACGCGGAAGACGAGGGGGCCCGAGGCCACGGGGGCGGTGAAGGAGGCGTTGGCCAGCGTCCCGCCCACGATGACGACCGGCGGACCCGAGAGCTGCGACCAGGAGTAGGAGACGCTGTCCCCGTCGGGGTCCGTCGCGACGCTGGTCAGGGAGACCGCGGCGCCCGGCCGGACCGTCGGCGTGGGGGTGCCCGCGGTCACCTGCGGCGGCAAGTTCGCGCGGAGGTTCGTGAAGGTCACCGTCACCTTGTCGGAGAGGCTCGGGGTCCCGAGGTCGTCCGTGACCACGAGCGAGAACGTCATCGGGCGGTCGGGGGTGAGCGAGGAGAGCGTGGTCGGGACCGTGAACTGCGGCGACGGGTCCGTCGCGACGAAGGACCCGTCGCGGGCGGCGACGTCGTAGAAGTCCAGGCCCGAGGTCTGCGTCCACTGCCACGCGACGATCGCCTGCCCGGGGGGCGCCATGGACCCTGCGGAGGAGAAGGTGATCAGGGCACCCGGGTTCCCGGAGCGGTCCGGGCCCGCGTCCGCCACGGGGGACGGGAGCGTGCCGCTCACCACGGTGGCGTAGTCGGGCGGGCCGTACTTCCGGCCGTCCTGGACCATGAGCAGGAAGCGCATGACGGCGCTGCCGCCCGGGGCCATGGCGTTGCGGACCGCGCCCGCCCCGGTCATGGCGGCGTCCGTCCCGGACAGCTGGAGCCACTCGTAGGAGCCGATCGTCCCGTCCGGGTCGATGCTGCCGGAGCCGTCCAGCGAGAAGGCCTGCGAGACCGGCACCGTGCGGACCCCGCCCGCGGCGGGATAGGGCGTCGCGTTGTTCGCGTACTCGGGGGAGACGAGGACCTGGACCTCGTCCGCGGCGGCCGTGTCGCCCTCCACGGCGAGCCGGAAGCGCAGGCTCGCGGCCTTCTTGGGCGCGGAGAAGGAGGCCACGGGGCCGGCGGTCCCCGCGAGCGTGAGCGTGGCGGTGTCGGAGTCCACCCGGGTCCAGGCGAAGCCCGAGGGTCCGCCGCCCGCGGCGGAGCGCGACCGGGCGCCGGAGAGGAAGACCGACTCCTGCCGGCCCACGAGTATGGGCGCCCCGGCATCGGCCACGGGCCCGGTGCCGCCGGCGACGACGATCACCCGGTCGGGGGGCGACTCGGTCACGCCGTCGTGGACGCGGAGCTCGAACACGTAGGTGCCCGGGGAGGACGGCGTGAACCCGGTGGAGGAGCCGAAGGGGGTGGCGAGGGACGCGGGGGGTCCGGAGAGCTGGGTCCAGCGCCAGGTGAGTGCGTCCCCGGCGTCAATGTCGAAGGAGCCGCTCCCGTCCATCGTGACCAGGGCGCCGGTGTTCACCCCCTGGCTCGCGCCGCCGTAGGCGACCGGGAGCCGATCGACCTCGAGGATCGCGAGCGCGGGCCGCGAGGGGCCCGCGGGGGTCGTGACGACGAGCTGCCACGCGCGCGTCCCCGCGGTGCTCGGGGCGGTGAAGGAGGGAGTGGCCGTGGTGTTCCCGACCAGGGAGACCGGGTCGCCGCTCACCTGCTCCCACCGGAGGGTGGCGCCCCCCGAGGACCCGGTCCCGTCGAAGGCGCCGGGGGTCCCCGGGGCCGCCACGACGGGCGGTCCGGTCTCGGCCACGGGGAGGGAGGGATCGACCTTGGGCTTCTTCGCGGCGACCTTCACCGACAGGGAGTAGCCGCCGGTCCCGGCGGCGCTCCCCACGCGGACCCTGTAATCCCCGAAGTAGGGGAGCGGGAGGTTCTTCACCGTGATGCTGTCGTCCTTGCCGACCTTGCGGTAGGGGGCGAGGTCGAGGGCCGCCCCGGAGGGGAGCAGGACGGACAGGCTCGGCCCGAAGCCGCTCCCCTTGGCGGGCTTGACGACGATGGTCGCGAAGCCGTTCTCGGGGGCGTCCATCGTGTAGCTGTCGATCTCGGAGGAGCTCCCGATGGTCGCCGTGGGGACGGAGAAGCCCTTGGAGGGCTTCCCCTTCACCGCGATCGTGAACGCCCCGGAGGTGCCGGGGTCCCCGGTGACGAGGAGCTTGTAGAGGCCCGTCGAGGGGATCGGGATGTTCCCGATCGTGAGGGACCCGCCCTTCACCTTCTGCGTCGCCCCCTGGGCCACCAGGGCCGCCTCGTTCAGGGTGGTCCCGTCGGGGCGCCGCAGCGCGAGGTGGGGGATGAGCGTGACCCCCCTGGCGGCCTTGACCTGGGCGCTCACCGCGGTGACGCCCTTCGGGAGGAGCACGCCGACGACCGTCGCCCTGCCGCCCTCGGCGACCTCGGCGGACCCGCTCCCCCCCAGCGGGAACACCAGGTCCACGGAATCGGCCCCGGCCGGGAGACCGGAGGCGAGGAGGGCCACGGGGAGGGCGAGCAGCGCGAGCGCGCGCCGGACGCTGGGCATGGAGGGGAACCTCCGGATGGACACTCGGTGGAAGTTCAGCCCCCGTCCCGCGGCGGGGTACGCCCCCAAGTATACCCTGTTCTCCGGTATCCGGAGTGGGTCGTCTGCCGTGGACGAACGGCGGGTAGGGGCATGGGTAGGGGCAGGGGAGAACCCCTTCGAGGTTGCCCGCACCCTTGCCCCTACCCTTGCCCGCCTCTGCTGCGATAGGCGCACCCACTCGATTCGGCGAGGAGCCGGTTACCATCCCCCCTCCCCGGGGGCGGCCTCCCGGGGTGGGAGGGAGGACCGCGTGAAGGACGACGGATCCGCCGCCTCCGCCCCCCCGCGGAAGGGGGCCCTGGACACGGTCGGGGCGGAGAAGCGCCGCTACCCGCCCCCGGCCCCGTTCCGGAAGCGGGCGCTGGTCACCTCCCCCTCGGTCTACCCGCGGGGGGAGGCCGCGCGCCTGCGCTTCTGGGCGCGCGAGGCGCGGCGCCTGACCTGGCGGCGGCCGTGGCGCAAGGTCCTCCAGTGGAGGGCTCCCCACGCGAAGTGGTTCGTGGGCGGGCGGCTGAACGCCTGCGAGAACTGCGTGGACCGCCACGCCCTCGGGGGCCGCGGGAACAAGGCCGCCATCGTCTGGGAGGGCGAGCCGGGGGACTCGCGGACGCTCACCTACCGCGAACTGCACCGGGAGGTCCGGAAGTTCGCCACGGTCCTGCGCCGCCTCGGCGTGAAGGCGGGCGACCGGGTGGGGATCTACCTCCCGCTCGTGCCCGAGGTCGTCGTCGCCATGCTCGCCTGCGCCCGGATCGGGGCGGCCCACAGCGTGGTGTTCGGCGGGTTCAGCGCCGAGGCCCTGCGGGACCGGATGCTGGACGCCGGGGCGAAGGTGCTCGTGACCGCCGACGCCGGGTGGAGGCGGGGCGCGCTCGTGCCCCTCAAGCAGAACGTGGACGAGGCGCTGGAGGGCGTCCCCTCGGTGAAGCACGTGGTCGTCGTCCGGCGCACCGGCACCCCGGTCCACGTCCGGGAGGGCCGCGACCACTGGTGGCACCGGCTCATGGAGGAGGCGGCGCCGGACGGCCCGCCCCAAGCCTTCGACGCGGAGCAGGTCCTGTTCCTCCTCTACACCTCGGGGAGTACGGGGAAGCCGAAGGGGGTCTTCCACACCACGGGCGGGTACCTCACGGGCGTCGCCTCCACGGCGCGGATGGTCTTCGACCTCGGGGAGGACGACGTCTTCTGGTGCACGGCCGACGTGGGCTGGGTCACCGGGCACTCCTACCTGGTCTACGGGCCGCTGGCGCTCGGGGCCACGGTCGTCATGTACGAGGGATCGCCGGACTGGCCCGAGAAGGACCGCTTCTGGGACATCGTGGAGCGGCGCGGGGTCACGGTCTTCTACACGGCCCCGACGGCCATCCGCGCCTTCATGAAGTGGGGCGCGTCCTGGCCCGCGAAGCGCGACCTCTCCTCGCTCCGGCTGCTCGGGACCGTGGGGGAGCCCATCAACCCGGAGGCCTGGGTCTGGTACCGGGAACACGTGGGCGGCGGGCGCTGCCCCGTCGTGGACACCTGGTGGCAGACCGAGACGGGGATGATCCTGGCCTCGCCGCTCCCGGGGCTCACGGTGACGAAGCCCGGCTCGGCCACCTTCGCGCTGCCCGGGGTCGTCCTCGACGTGGTGGACGAGGAGGGGAAGAGCGTCCCCGAGGGGGGCGGCTACCTCGTGGTCCCGCGGCCCTGGCCCGCCATGCTGCGGGGGATCTGGGGGGACCCGGAGCGGTTCGTGAAGCAGTACTTCAGCCGGTGGGGGAAGGACGTCTACGTCACCGGGGACGGGGCGCGGCGGGACCGCGAGGGGTACCTCTGGCTCCTCGGGCGCGTGGACGACGTCCTGAACGTGGCCGGCCACCGCCTCGGCACCGCCGAGATCGAGAGCGCGCTCGTGGAGCACCCGGCCGTCGCCGAGGCCGCCGTCGTGGGGCGCCCCGACCTCCTCAAGGGGCAGGCCGTGGTGGCCTTCGTCTCGCTCCGGGCGGGGCGCACGGCCGTGGCCGGGCTCGACAGGGAGCTCCGGGAGTTCGTGGGGCGGAAGATCGGCAAGCTCGCGCGCCCCGACGACATCCACTTCGCGGCGGACCTCCCCAAGACCCGCAGCGGGAAGATCATGCGCCGCCTCCTCCGCGACATCGCCGAGGGCCGGGCGCTCGGCGACACCACCACCCTCGCGGACCCGGGCGTCGTCCGGTCCCTCCGGGAGCAGTTCGAGTCGCGGGAGTCGTAGTAGAATCGGGGCGTGGCCCGGCTCCTCCTCCACGCAGGCGCGCTGGCGGGCTCGGTGGCAGGCGCGGCGGCCCTGGCGGACGCCGCGGGAGCCCACCCGCTGCTGGTGCCGCTCGTCGCGGGGGCGGGGTACCTCGGGCT
>CAZKTF010000068.1:0-15113 GCA_964555565.1 uncultured Planctomycetota bacterium
AAGCGGTCTCCCTCGGAACCGCCGACGAAGTGTCAAGGTTCCTGGAAGCGGCGTGACCGCGTACGACTTGTCGGGCAAGGTGGCGCTCGTCACCGGCGGCTCGCGCGGGATCGGGCGGGCCATCGCCGAGGCCTTCGCGGCCGAGGGCGCGGCCGTGGCCGTGGTGTCCACGCAGGCCGCGGGCGCCGAGGCCGCGGCCGAGGCCTGCCGGGCGAGGGGCGCCCCGAAGGCCACGGGACACGCGGCCGACGTGGCGGACGAGGTCCAGGCCCAGGCCGCCGTGGAGGCCGCTCTCGCGGCCCACGGGAGGCTCGACTGCCTCGTGAACGCCGCCGGGATCACCCGGGACGGGCTGCTCCTCCGGATGAGCGACGAGGACTTCCGCCGCGTCCTGGAGGTGAACCTCGTCGGGACCTTCCACACGGTGCGGGCGGCGGCCCGGCCCATGATGAAGCAGCGGTCCGGGCGGATCGTGAACGTCACGAGCGTCGTCGGGATCACGGGGAACGCCGGGCAGGCGAACTACGCGGCCTCCAAGGGGGGGGTGATCGCCTTCACCCGCTCCGCGGCGAAGGAGCTGGCGTCCCGGGGGATCACGGTGAACTGCGTCGCCCCGGGGCTCATCCGGACCGACATGACCGCCTCGCTCCCGGCCGAGGCGCGCCGGGCGATGGTCGGCCGCATCCCCCTCGGGCGCGAGGGGGAGGCCGCCGACGTGGTGGGCCCCGTGCTGTTCCTCTGCTCCCCCGCGGCGGGCTACGTCACGGGGCAGGTGCTGGTCGTGGACGGGGGGATGATCTAGGAAGGCCAGAACGGCGGGTAGGGGTAGGGGAAGGGGTATGGGCGGCCAGCGCGGGTTCCCCGGTCCCCGCCCCCACCCCCGCCCCGGGACTTCTTGGTGACCCCCGGGCGGCCCCGCTACGGTACGCCCCCGGGCGCGGAGTGCGCCCGGAAGACCACGGAGGGCACCGGCTTGGCCACCCAGCAGAACGTCCGTGACCGGGTTCTGGAGATCGTGTGCGAGCAGATGGGAGCGAGCCGGGACAAGATCACCGACGCCACCTCGTTCGTGAACGACCTCGGCGCCGACTCGCTCGACACCGTCGAGCTCGTGATGGAGTTCGAGGACGAGTTCGACCTGAACATCCCCGACGAGGACGCGGAGAAGATCCAGACCGTCGGGGACGCGATCAAGTACATCGAGGAGCACCAGTAGCCCGGACCGGACCCCGGCCCAGGGCGGGGGGGGTCGGGAGGACTTCACGATGAGCCGCCGGCGCGTGGTGATCACGGGCATGGGCGCCATCACGGCGCTGGGGATGGACGCCCCCGCGACCTTCGCCGGCCTGCTCGAGGGCCGCAGCGGCGTCGTCCCCATCACCCACTTCGATCCCAAGGACTACGCCACCCGCTTCGCCGCCGAGGTCCGGGGGTTCGACCCGGCCCGCTTCATGGAGGCGCACGAGGCGCGGAAGCTCGACCCCTTCGCGCTCTTCGCCATGGGGGCCGCGACCGAGGCGCTCAAGGACTCGGGGCTCGCCCTGGACCGCGAGGACCGGACCCGCATCGGGTGCATCGTGGGCGTCGGGATCGGCGGGCTCACGGACATCGAGGCCCAGCACCACACCCTGCTGGAGCGCGGTCCGCGCCGCGTGAACCCGTTCTTCATCCCGCGGATCATGATGAACGCCGCCGCGGGGCAGATCTCCATCCGCTTCGGGCTCCAGGGCCCCAACTTCGCCACCGCCTCCGCCTGCGCCTCCTCGGCCCACGCCGTCGGCCTGGCCCTCCAGGCCATCCGCTACGGGGACGCGGACGTGATGGTCGCGGGCGGCTCCGAGGCCGCGATCACCCCCCTCGGGGTCGGGGGGTTCAACGCGCTCAAGGCCCTCTCCACGCGGAACGACGCCCCGGAGCGGGCGAGCCGGCCCTTCGACCGCGACCGGGACGGCTTCGTCATGGGGGAGGGGGGCGGGGCGCTCGTCCTCGAGGAGTACGGGAGGGCCGGCGCCCGCGGGGCGCGGATCTACGCCGAGCTGAGGGGCTTCGGCCAGACCGCCGACGCCTGCCACATCACCGCCCCCTCCCCGGGCGGCGAGGGCGCGGCCCGGGCCATGGCGCTGGCCCTCCGGGACGCGGGCCTCCGCCCTGACCAGGTCCAGTACGTGAACGCCCACGGGACCTCGACCCCGATCAACGACCCGCTCGAGACGGCGGCGATCAAGGCGGTCTTCAAGGACCACGCCCGCAGGCTCGCCGTCTCCTCCTCGAAGTCCATGATCGGGCACCTCCTCGGGGGGAGCGGGGCCGTGGAGGCGGTCATCGCGGCGCTCTCCATCGTGAGGAGTGTGGTCCACCCCACGGCCAACCTGGAGAACCCCGACCCGGAGTGCGACCTCGACTACGTCCCCGGGGCCGCCCGCGAGATGCGCGTGGAGAACGCGATCTCGAACTCCCTCGGCTTCGGCGGGCACAACGTCACCCTGGTGATCGGCAGGGCGTAGCCCGCCGTGCTCGCCGGCACTGCCGTGGTTTGCCGATAAAAGCGCATGCCCGCTCCGTCCCTGTCCCCGCCCGAGGCCGAGGTCGTGGACCGCTTCCGCGCCGCGGGACAGGGGCAGGTCTTCCGGCTCCTCGACCGGCTGGACGCTGCGGGTCGCGCGCGCCTGTTCGCCGGTGCGCGGGCGGTGGACCTCGACCTCGTCGCCCGGCTCGCGCGGGGAGAGGGACTCGCGGGCTCCCCGCCCCGGCCGGAGCCCCTCGGGGAGGAGTTCGTCCCGCGCGAGGCCCTCGCCCGCGACCCCGCCCGGGGCCGGGAGGCGGAGGCACTCGGTCGCGCCCTCCTCCGCGGGGGGAAGGTGGCCTGCGTGACCGTGGCGGGGGGGCAGGGGACCCGCCTCGGCTTCCCCGGGCCCAAGGGGTGCTTCCCCATCGGGCCCGGGGACCGGACCCTCTTCGACCTCCACGCCGAGGCCCTGGCGGCCGCGGGGCGGGAGTCGGGGAGGCCCATCCCCTGGGTCCTCGTCGTCTCCCCGTCCACCGAGGGGGCCACCGCGGAGCACCTGCGGCGCCGGGGCCTCCCGGGCGTGGACCCGGGGACGGTGAGGCTCGCCCGCCAGGCCACGGTCCCGGCCCTGGACCGCGAGGGCCGGATGCTGCTGGAGGCCCCCGACCGGATCGCGGTCTCCCCCGACGGCCACGGCGGGTCCCTCCGGGCGCTGCGGGACTCCGGGGCGCTGGCCTGGTTCCGCGGCCTGGGCGTCGAGGAGGTCTCCTGCTTCCAGGTGGACAACCCGCTGGCCCCGCCGGCCGACCCGCTGTTCCTCGGGCTCCACCGGGCGGCCGCGGGGGAGATGTCCACGAAGGCCTTCCCGAGGCGGGACGCCGGCGAGCGCGTGGGCGTCGTGGCGCGCCTCGGGGGGAGGCCCGGGGTCGTCGAGTACACGGAGATCCCCCCCGACCTCGCCGGCGCGCGGGGCCCGGAGGGGCGGCTGCTGTTCGGCGCCGGGAACATGGCGGCCCACGCCTTCTCCCTCGAGTTCCTCGCGCGCGCGGCGGGGCGGCCGCTCCCCTGGCACCGCGTGGAGAAGAAGGTCCCCTTCGTGGACGATGCGGGGCGGCGCGTGGAGCCCGCGTCCCCCAACGCGCTGAAGTTCGAGACCTTCCTGTTCGACGCCCTGGCGCTCGCGGCGCGCGGGATCGTCCTCGAGGTGGACCGGTCCCGGGAGTTCGCGCCCGTGAAGAACGCCTCGGGCGAGGACACCCCGGAGACGGCGCGGGCGCTGCTCCGCGCCGCGGGGAGGTGGCCGGCATGAGCGGGGGGGCTCCGCGGCTCAGGGTCGCGATCGTGATGGGGGGGACCTCCGCGGAGCGGGAGGTCTCGCTGCGCTCGGGGAGGGCCGTGCAGGGGGCGCTCGACCCGGGGCGGTTCGACCTCAAGGGGATCGAGATCGCCCCGGACGGGCGCTGGCTGCTGCCCGCCCCCGCGGTGCCGGGGGAGGGGGAGGCGGTGCCGGGGGGCGCGGGGCCGGGGCGTGCCCTCCTCCGGCTCGACGCCGAGGCGGCGCTGGCCCGGACGGCGCGCGAGGAGCCGGTGGACGTCGCCTTCCTCGCCCTCCACGGGGGCTTCGGCGAGGACGGGACCATCCAGGGGCTGCTCGAGGCGGCCGGGATCCCCTACACCGGCTCCGGTGTCCTCGCCTCCGCGCTGGCCATGGACAAGGAGCGCGCGAAGACGGTGGTCGCGGCCGCCGGCGTGCGCGTGCCCAGGGGGCGCGGCGTCGAGCGGGCGGAGTGGGAGGGCGACGCGACGGGGGTGCTGGCGGCCCTCCTCCGTTCCCCGGGACTCCCGGCCTTCGTGAAACCCCCCGGCGGGGGCTCCTCCCTCGGGGCCGGCCCCGCGGGCACCGAGGGGGAGCTCCGGGCCCGCCTCGGGGAGGTCTTCGAGCGCCACGGGGACCGGGCCCTGGTGGAGGAGAGGCTCGCGGGCCCGGAGGTGACCTGCGCGGTCCTGGGGAACCGGGGGCGGCCGCTCCGGACGCTCCCCCTCGTCGAAATCGTCCCCCGGGGGAGGCCCTTCTTCGACTACGAGGCCAAGTACGCCCCCGGGGCCTGCGACGAGATCTGCCCCGCGCGGGTCCCGGAGGAGGAGGCCGCGCGCGTCCGCGAGGCGGCGCTGGCGGCGCACCGGGCCCTCGGCTGCGACGGGATGAGCCGGAGCGATTTCATCCTCGTGGACGGGGAGCCGTGCTACCTCGAGACCAACACGATCCCCGGCCTGACCGAGGCCTCGCTCTGCCCGAGGGCGGCGCGGGCCGCGGGGATCGAGTTCCCGCGGCTCGTGGAGCTCCTCGTGGAGATGGCGCTTGAGCGCGCCGCGGGCCCGGGAGGCGGGGGGAGGGAGCGGTGGCGGTGAGGCGGCGGCGGTCCCCGGCGGGGGGGAAGCGCGTCCCCAAGGTCTGGGGCGAGGAGCGCTGGATCGTGAACCGCCCCGCCTACTGCGGGAAGCGGATGCTCCTCCGGCGCGGGTTCCGGTGCTCGATGCACATGCACCGGGCGAAGGACGAGACCTTCTTCGTGACCCGGGGACGGATGCTCTTCGAGATCGAGGGGCCCACCGGCCGCGTCGCCCGCAGGGTCCTAGGCCCGGGCGCGGTCCAGCACGTCCCCCCCGGCGCCTACCACCGGTTCACCGGGCTCGCGGACACCGAGTTCTTCGAGTTCTCCACGCACCACGACGACGCGGACTCCTTCCGCAGGACCGAGAGCGGCCGCGCGCCGCCGGAGGTGCTGCGCGCGTGGGCAACGCGCTCATCCGCTCAGAACCCCCGGTAGGCGCCGCCGACCATCGAGATCGCCACCACCGCGACCACGACCCCCGCGATGAGGATCGCCACGACGGGCACCAGGGCGAGGATCGCCGTGGCCCGGGCCTCGGCCCGGTGCTCCAGGGACTCCGCCGCGGCCCGCAGGGACGCCGCGATCGACCCCGCGGTCTCCCCCGTGGAGAGGGCGTGGTGGAACTCCGGCGGGAGCGGGGCCGGGCGGAAGGCCTCGGCCCGTGAGACGCCGCGGCGGACCGCCTCCGCCGGCGCGGAGAGCGCGCGGGCGAGAGGGGCGTAGCCCGTGGCCGCGGCGGCCTGCTCCGTGCAGGATTCCGCCGGAACGCCCGCGTCCTCCAGCGCCGCGAAGGTGCGGGCCCAGCGGACGAGCGCCATGTCCCGCGCCACGCCGCCCACCCCCGGGATCGCCAGGACCGCGCGCCCCCAGGCCGCGGTGGTCCCCAGGCGGGAGTGGAGCCAGAACGCGGCGCCCGCGACGGCCCAGAGCGGGAGCAGCCAGAGGACCCAGCGCAGCAGCGCGGCCCCAAGTCCGTGGCGCACGAACTCCTGGCCCGCGAAGGGCATCGGGGCGAGGTGCAGCACGAGGACGGGGTAGGCGAGCCCCCCCAGCAGCCTCGATCGGACCCGCTCCCGCCGCGCCTCCTCCTCGGCGAGGGCCCGGCACTCCCGGTCGAGCGTCCCCGAGACCTCCCCCGCGCGGAAGAGCGCGACCTCGTGCGCGGAGAAGGTCCGCGGGAGCGTCGCCATGGCCTCCGAGACCGGCCGCCCCTGTTCCGCCTGCCAGCGGAGGAACTTCAGCGCGTCGCGGAGCGAGCCCGGCGCGCGGTCGAGGCCGTGCTCGAGCGCCTGCCGGATCGGGATCCCGGCCTCGAGCATCGAGGCCAGTCCCTCGTAGAACACCCTCTTGCCGCGCACCCCCCGATCAGACGCCGGGGCGGCGGCGGGACACGCGGGAATCCCCGGCGCGGGTCCCGGCTTCTTCCGTGCCCGGGCGGCATCCGGTAGCATCCGGGGGCCGGGGGGGCAGGTCGCCGCGAGAGGAGCGCCTCACATGGCTTCCGAGGGACCGAAGGAGCCGCCCCCGCCGTCGGGCGGCAAGCCGGGACCGTCGGGGTCCCCGGGTGCCGAGGCGTCGGACCGGAGGCTCGCGGAGCGCCGCGGGGGCATGGAACGCCGCCAACCTCACCAGAACTACGACCGGCTCACCCAGCATCCGCGCCCCGAGCGGAACATCAACGACTACCCGCTGAACACGGACGAGATCGAGTTCATCAACGCGCTCGAGGACTACAAGCGCAAGTTCGATCGCCCCTTCCCGACCTGGAGCGAGGTCCTCCACATCCTGCGCACCCTCGGCTACGACCGCTCCGACATCTTCGGGGAGGGCATGCCTCCCGGCGTGCCCGGGCCGCCCATGCCTCCCGGGGGACGCACGCCGCCGAAACCCCGCGCGGAGGGAGATCCCGCGCCGCCCGCACCCGCTCCCCGGAAGCCGCCGGCGGGCGGGAAGTCGTAAGGGTCTGACCTCATTCGCCTGGCCCAGGCCAGGCGAATGGGGTCTGACCCCTTGGTCCGCACGGGAGGCCCCTTCACCGTGGAGTACTACATCGCCCACCGCAGGGCCGGCGCCGCGGCGGACCCGCTCCTCGCCTTCTTCCTCCCCGAGGGGGACGCGGCCCCGGCGGCCCCCCTTGCCGAGGTGGACCGCGCGCTCGGGGGGCTCGTCGCCCGGGTCCGCGGGAACGGGGAGTTCCGCGGGAAGCACCGGCAGACGACCCTCCTGCACAACCCGGGGAAGGAGGGGCCGGAGCGGGTCCTCCTCGTGGGCCTGGGGAAGCCCGGGACCGCCGACCTGGAGTCCTTCCGGCGCGCCGCGGGCGCCGCGGGGCTCGCGGCGAAGGCCGCCGGCGCCGCCGCCTTCTCGGCGGTCCTCCCGGATCTGCCCGGAGTCCCGCTCCGGGACCTGACCGTGGCGCTGCTGGAGGGGGTCACCCTGTCCCTCTACGACTTCTCCCGCCACAAGACGGAGAAGGTCGAGGCGGAGAAGGCCGAGGGGCCCCGCTCCCTCACGGTGGTGGACGAGGACGGCCGCGGGCGCCCGGAGGTGGAGCAGGGGCTCGCGCTCGGGCGGGTCCTCGCCGAGGCGGCCTGCTGGTGCCGGGACGTCGCGAACACCCCGGGGAACGAGGGGACTCCGACCTTCCTCGCGGAGCGGGCCGCGGAGATCGCCCGCGAGGGCCGGATGCAGCTCACCGTCCTCGATCGGGCGGACATGGAGCGCGAGGGGATGGGGGGGGTCCTGGGAGTCGCCCGGGGATCCCACGAGCCCCCGAAGTTCATCGTCCTCGAGCACAACCCCGGCCGGGAGGACCTCGACACCGTGGCGCTCGTGGGCAAGGGGATCACCTTCGACTCGGGGGGGATCTCGATCAAGCCCGCCGAGAACATGCACGAGATGAAGTTCGACAAGTGCGGGGGGGTGGCGGTCCTGGCCACGATGCGGGCCCTCGGGCGGCTGCGCCTCCCGCTGCGGGTGGTGGGGATCGTCCCCGCCACGGAGAACCTCCCCGGGGGGAGCGCGTACAAGCCGGGGGACGTGGTCCGCACCCTCGGCGGGAAGTCCGTGGAGATCCTCAACACGGACGCCGAGGGCCGGATGATCCTCGTGGACGGGATCACCTGGGCGAAGCGGTACCGCCCGAAGGCGATCGTGGACCTCGCGACGCTCACCGGGGCCTGCATGGTGGCGCTCGGGGACCAGGCCGCGGGGCTGTTCAGCACCGACGACGCCCTGGCGGGGCAGCTCCAGCGGGCGTCGGAGGCCACCGGCGAGCGCCTCTGGCGGATGCCGCTGTACCCCGAGTACACGGAGCAGATCCGGAGCGACGTGGCGGACTACAAGAACACGGGCGGGCGGCTCGGCGGGGCCTCCACGGCGGCGGCGCTCCTCCAGGCCCACGCCGAGGGCGTTCCCTGGGCGCACCTGGACATCGCCCCCACGGCCTGGACCTCGAAGGACCGCGACTACCTCCGCAAGGGGGCCACGGGGTTCGGGCCCCGCACGCTCCTCCGCTTCCTCCTCGCGCGGGCCGGGCAGGGTTAGGCGCGGGGGGGCCCTCCTGGAGCCGCGCACCCGCCTCGTCCGGCTGGTGGACGCCCTCCGCGGGCGCCGGCGCGTCGTCGTCCTCACCCACGACAACCCGGACCCCGACGGGATCGGGAGCGCCGTCGCGCTCCGCCACCTGGTGCACCGCTACGCCGGGGTCACGGCCACCATCGCCCACGGCGGGATCGCGGGTCGCAGCGAGAACCGCGCCATGCTGCGGTTCCTCCGCGTGAAGCCGGTCCCCTCGGCCCACCTGGCCTGGCGCCGGTTCGACCTCGTGTGCCTCGTGGACGCCCAGCCCACGGCGGGCAACGTCACCCTCCCCGAGGACGTGGTCCCGGGCGTGGTCTTCGACCACCACCCGCCCCGGGGACCGGTCCCGGGGACCGCGCTGTGGGACGTGGAGGAGGGCGCCGGGGCGACCTGCACCCTGCTGGCCGAGCTGTACCTCCGCAACGGGATCCCCCTCCCGCAGCCCATCGCCACGGGGCTCGCGCTGGGGATCAAGGCGGAGACCCAGGACCTCGGCCGCGAGACCTCGCCCCGGGACGAGGAGGTCTACACGGCGCTCTACGCGCTCGCGAACAAGCGCCTCCTCTCGCGGATCGAATCGGAGCGGGTGCCCCGGACCTACTTCGGGGAGTTCGCGCGCGCCATCGACGGGGCCCGGGTGCACGACGCCGTGGTGGTGTCCGACCTGGGCGACGTGGCGGCGCCGGACATCGTCCCCGAGATGGCCGACTTCCTCCTGCGCCTGGAGGGGATGCGCTGGTCCTGCGTCCTCGGGTGCCACGAGGACCTGCTCCACGTCTCCGTCCGCGCCGCGGACGCCACGCTCCAGGCGGCGGCCCTGCTGCGGCGCGCGATGCACGGGATGGGCTCCTGCGGAGGCCACGGGTCCATGGCGGGGGGACAGATCCCGCTCCTGGGGATGACCCCCGGGGAGCGCCGCCAGGTCCGCGAGGTCTTCGTCGCCGACCTCCTGCCGCGCCTCCACGTCCGGGACCGGGCGGGGACGCCGCTCCTATAGAGCCCCTATCACGATGCCCCGTGGCCGCGTTGCCGCCCCGGCGGGCCAGATGGTAGGCGGGCGGCCGAAGGCGACCTGCGGAGCCGGTCGCCGAGGCCGAGCGGGGGAGCCGCAGGCGACCCCCCGCGTCCCAACACCCCAGATGGCCCGCCCGGGCGGCAACCCTTCGGGCCGGGCGCGATGAGCGGCGCCTGGCGGCCGATCGCCTCCTCGGAGACTCGTTCCATGGAGTCACCGTCGTCGGCGATCGGCCGCCATGCTTGCTCCTCGTCCCGGCGCGGCTCACGCGGCATCGTGATAGGGGCTCTCAGGGCGGGGGTAGTGGGCGGGGGTAGAATCGCGCGGGTCGTGCGGTGCCCCCTCCTCCCGGTCGCGTCCCTGCTCCTCCCGCTGGCCGCATCCGCCGCGGGGGCCGACGAGTTCACGCTCCGCGACGGGACGGTCCTCACGGCGGAGGAGCTGCGCGACCTGGGGGACCGCCTGGAGGTCCGGACCGCGGGCGGGACCCGGACCCTCCCCAAGGACCAGATCCGGGAGCGGGCGCGGAAGAAGACCCCCTGGGAGGAGTTCGAGGCGAAGTTCGCGCTGCTCGAGGAGGGGGACTCCGAGGGGAACTACCTCCTCGGCGCCTGGGCGCGGGAGCGCGGGCTGGAGGGGGAGGCGCGCCGCGCCTTCCGCCGCGCCGTGGCGGGGGACCCGGAGAACGCCAAGGCCCGCACGGCGCTGGGCCACGTCCGCGTGGACGGGAAGTGGGTGGCCCCGGCGGGGGAGAAGCACCCCCCGGAGGAGTGCGGGGCCCCCGTCGAGGGGGCGGTCGCCACGCCGGCCGAGAGGGCGCTCGGCGTCGCGGCGGCCAAGAGGCAGTCCGACCACTACCGCGTGGAGTCGGTCCGGCCCGGGACCAGTCAGCGGGTCCTCGCACGCTACCTGGACACTCTCGAGAGGGCCCGCGAGGCGACCTACGCCTTCCTCGGGGAGGGCGCGCCCCCCCCGGGGGGTCCCCGCGCCGTCATCGTGCTCCTCCGGGACCGGCCGGACCGGCCCCGCTCCGACTTCCAGCGCGCCCTGGACGCCCTCGTCGTCCCCCGCGTGACCCCGGGCGGCGTGGACGAGCGCCTCCTCCGCCTGGAGAAGGCCTGCGGTTTCGCGCGCCTGCGCGACGGGACGAGGGGCGCCCTCGCGTCCCCCTTCAGCGACGACGAGACCGCCGACCGCGCCTGCCTCGCCCACCACGCGGTCCACGAGGCCTGGCTGGCCGAGGCCCCCGCCCGGGAGCGGGTGCCGGACTGGCTCACCGAGGCCGTGGCCTACGTGATCCTGAACGAACCCTTCCCGGACGACCCCGCCTACTGCGTCGCGGTCGGCTACGGGAGGCCGGAGCGGGAGCCGGACCCCTGGCGGAACACGCGGACCTGGCGGGGGACCGCGCGCCGCCTGGCGGCGGAGAACCGGGCCCTCGACTTCGCGAGCCTCTCCGTGCTGGACCTCAACTCGCTCACCTTCGAGAACCTCATCCAGGCCTGGAGCGTCCTCGACGCGCTGCTGGCGAGGGACGGCCCCGGCACGCGGGCCTACCTCAGACGCGTACGGCGGGGGGCCGACCCCCGCGAGGCCCTGAAGGACATCCTCCACCTCGAGCCCGCAGGCGTGGACCGGCTGTGGAGGGAGCGCGCGCTGCGGAAGTAGAGATGCGGTGTCAGGCACCTTTTTGTTCTTCACGCCGCCGCGCGACCCCCACCGTCGCATAATCTCCCTTATGTGGTGTTGCGTGCAGGGAGGACCGGCGGCCGGCGGATCGACACGCGGGATGCCCCCGGGCGGGCACCCCCCGGGCGGCGGCCCGGGGCCTCCCGCTACTTACCCCTGGTCTCGGTCGTCACCTTGCCTCCCTTGTCCAGGAGTTGGAGGACGGGGATGCCGCTCGCGAGCAGGGAGAACCTGGCCCTGGGACGCTCCTCCTCATCGAAGAGCAGGAACTCGGGGTTGCTGAGCGCATCCAGTCGGAGGGTGGTCCGGTTCTTCAGCTTCTGGTCGAAGAGGGCCACCGTCGGGCCGCCGTTGGAATCGAAGCCGAGGCGCAGACGCATCACCCCGCGGAGGTCCGGTTCCGCTCGAGAATCCGGGACAGGTGCGACCGTACGGGGCTCATGGACCCGTACGCGGCCCCGGGCCGGAGGTATCCCTTGGGAGGCGGGCCTTCCTCGTCGCATGATGGCGGGAGAATGGCCCCCCTGCGCGGGCCCATCCGCCTGCGATGCTTGAGGCCCGCCGCCGCCCTTGCCCTGGCGCTCCTGATCGTCGCCGGCCCATGTCCCGCTCACGCCGGGGAGGGGGGCGCGGCCCCCAATCTCGCGCATCGAGTCGAATCCCTGATGAAGAGGATCTCCGGTGACTCGGAGGCCGACCGCCGGACCGCGACGGAGGAACTCGCGAAGTCCGGCT
The DNA here is from genome assembly GCA_964555565.1 of uncultured Planctomycetota bacterium. Lineage (GTDB taxonomy): Bacteria > Planctomycetota > JAJSAM01 > JAJSAM01 > JAKLKS01 > CAZKTF01. The sequence goes on from CAZKTF010000068.1 coordinate 11,921, forward strand.
TCCAGGCCATCGAGCACGTCCTGCGCCATCTGCCCGGGGAGTCCGAGGACGCCTCGTGGGCCGCGCTCATCGACGGGCTCGCCGGGATGGGTCCGGCACAGGCATCGGCGGACCTCCTCTCCTACAGGTCCGATTGGCCCTATGGCGCCAGGAAGCGGCTCGAGGGCGCGATCGTGGACCTGCGACGGCGCTTTGCCGCCCTCATCGTGGTGCCCCTCAAGGCTGGCGAACTCGCCGATTCCTCGCTCGTTCCTCCGGAGCAGGAGGTCGCCCACGGCACCGATGGCCCGGTCGATGCCCGTTTCGCCCCGGGTGGGATCCGCTCGGTGGTGCTGAAAGGGGCCCTCCATGTCGATACCGCGGGGACGGGCAGGTACGACGCCGTGGTCAACCCGGGGAAGCCGGCGGTCCTCCTCATCGGTCCGAAGGGGGCGGCGCGGCCCGTGGCATTCAGGCAGCGGCTGGGCGCCTGGATCGCGACACCGGCAAGGGTCTTCACCGGGAATCTGGGGAAGGAGAGCGTCCAGGTCTTGGACGCGGACGGGGATGGCGCCATCACCGAGGCCGATTGCCTCCGGATCGGCGAGACAGGGGCGTTCCGTCACCTGAAGACCGGGAACCTGTTCTGGAGCGAGGAGGGACTGACGCACGTCTCGTTCCGGGTCGCGGCAGGAGCAACGATCCTCGAGGCGGCCCTGGAACTGCCGCCGTCTTGGGCGGGTGGGACGCGAAGGACGACCCTCGACTGGCTCAACCGCTGGCGCCGCGGGCCAGGCCTCCCTCCCGTGCGGCTCGACCGTACGCGCTCGGAAGGCTGCCGCCTTCATGCCGAGTACATGAGCCTCAACGGGGTCGGCCATGGGGAGGAGGAGGGGAAGCCCGGCTTCACGCCGGAGGGACGCGAGGAGGGGAAGGTCAGCAGCGTGGGTTCCTTCTCCGACCCGGCGGAACTCCTTCGCCATCTCGAGTCCGGCATCCTCAGCCGGTTGACCTGCATCGGGTCGGCAAGCGAGGGTGTGGGAGTGGGCCACGCCGCCAACGGATCGGCGGTCCATGCGGCGAAGCCGGCATTCTCGGACCGCGGCGGCCCCGTCCTCGTTCCGGGCCCCGGTCAGTCGGCAGTCCCAAGACTGTGCGGAAGAAGCGAGTCGCCCAAGCCCGACCTGGATCCGGACTTCTTCGAGAAGCCCCGCGGCTACCCCGTTTCCGTCGCCTTCGCGCATGGGATGAGGGGGCCCAAGGACGTTCGCATGGAGTTGTTCGAGGGGCCGAAGGAGAAGCCCGTGGAGGGGTTCCTCTTCACGCCGGAGAAGCCCTACGCCACCTTTCCCGGGCTTGAGCGGAACTACCATTCCGCCGTGTTCGTTGCCCGGGATCCGCTCCTCGGCCGGACCTCCTACACCGTCCGGTTCTCGGCGATCTGCGAGGGGAAGGAGTTCCCCAGGGAGTGGTCCTTCCGTACGGAGTAGCTCCGCGTGCTCCGGGGTACTGAGCCCGGCCCCCATCCCCGGCCTGGGGCCTCGAAGAGGCGATGACGGGCGAAGCGGCGCGACCGCGGTGGGGGCGCGGGGATGGGCTCCCTCCGTTCAGGCGGAGGGCCTCCCCGGTGCGCTACTTCCCCGGGGCCTCGCGCAGCCTGCGAAGCGTCTCCCTGGCAAGGGGCGCCAGGACCACGTCCCCGGAAGCGGCTACCACCTCGACTGCGGGGATGGCTCCTCGGCCCGCGGGGCCCATCTTGTCGAGGGCGTTCAGGGCCAACAGGGAGGCGCTCGGCTTCCCCCCCCGGAGGACTTCCACCAGGGCCGGGACGGCAACCTCCCCGAAGGTGGCCAGTGCGGACGTGAGAGCGAGCCCGGAGAACGCCTCGCCCCGGTCGAGGGCGGAGGCGAGGAGCGGGATCATCCTCTCCGCGGGGACCCCGGCCTTCATCAGGGCCTTCACCGCATTCTCGACGATGGAGGAGTCCGTCCGTTGGAGGAGTTTCTCGAGGGCCGGAACGGCCTCCTTGCCTATGGCCCCGAGGGCTTCGATGGCGGACCCGTATGCCAAGGGATTTCGACCCGGGGTCCCGAGGTACTCCTCGATGACCGGGAGTGCGGCCGGCCCCATGCGTCCGAGGGCCTCGAGGATCCCGTGGTGGTCGATGTCCCGCCCCTTCTTCAAGGCGTCCCGCAACACGGGGACTCCCGTGTCCGCGGCCTCCGGGCCGATGCCGCCCGCGGCGGTGACGGCGCAGGACCGCAGGTAGGGATCTCCGGATCCGATCAGTCCGAGGATGGTGGGCAGGGCCGGCAGGGCCTTGGGTCCGATGGCACCGAGGGCATTCAGGGCGCTCCCCTTCTCCAGGGCGCTCCCCTCCTTGAGGACACCGGTGATGGTGGGGACCGCCTCCGCGGCGCGGGCCCCGTAGGGGACGAGGCCACGGAGGGCGGCCTCCCGCGCCCGCGGGTCCTTCCCGGACCCCCTGAGGTAGCCGAGGAGGACCGGGAGGCCGCTCTTGCCCGCGGGGTCCAGCCGGCCCAGGGATGCGGCGGCGGCGATCTGGGCGCTGGGCCACGGGTCCTTCAGCGTCCTCTCGAGGGCCCGGAGGACGGAGTCGTCCTTGACCCCGACGAGGCCGAGGGCATCGGCGGCCGCCTCCCGGACCGAATGCTCGTCATCCCGAAGCGCCTTCACCAGGGCCGGTGCGGCCGTCGCCGCGTCCGCTCCCATCTTCCCGAGGTCCCTGGCGGCCCTCTCGCGCCAGGCGCTCCTGTCGCTCCCGAGGAGGCGGACGGCTTCTTTCAGATCGACGTCCTCGGGAGCGGCCCGGGCGGCGGCGGTGCCCGTCCCCCCTGACGGCGGTCCCGAGCCAAAGGCGAGGAGCACGACAACGAGCATTCCGAACGGCCGGGCCATCGACGTATTGTAGGGGCACGGTGGACGAGGGTCATCGCCGAGGCTCACAAGTCCCCCGTGCCGGTCCGGAAGACCAAGCAGGGACTCCGCCGAGTTCCCGCCGCACTGGGTGTCCCGCGGAGATCCCGCAAGCACCCGAGCTGTGCGATCACGCCGCCCTTGTCGTCGAGGATCTGCGGGGCCGCGTCGCGTCGTTCCCTGCCGCGTCCACGATACGGCAGGGCGGGTGTCCCGGACGGTCCTAGCCCAACTTCCGCAGTTCAACGGGGCCGGATCAGTTCTGACAGGGGTTTAC
>CAZKTF010000069.1:0-15097 GCA_964555565.1 uncultured Planctomycetota bacterium
GCGCGCGTCCTCGTCGGAGGCGCGGGGGTCGGGCTGGCGGAGGTAGGACTTGAGGGCCGCCGCGGCCTCGGGGTACCTCCGCGCCGCGAGCCCCAGTTCGCCGAGGCGGTAGAGGTCCTCCCCCGCGCCGGCCCGCGCCTCCGGGAGCGAGAGCGCCGCCTCGCCGAGGGCCCGGATGCGCGCCTCGGTGGCCGCCATCGCGCCGGCCGGGAGGGGGCCCTCCGCCCGCAGGCGCTTCAGCCGTTCGAAGGCCTCGGGGATCGTGAGCCCCTCCGGCTTCGGGGCGGCCGCGGGCTCCCCGGGAGGGGCCGCCGGGGGAGCCGGGGGCTGGGGAGGGGGCGGCGGGGTCTCCCCCTCCCCGGCAAGGGCGGGGACGGCGAGGAGGAGGAGCAGGAGTGCCGGGGCGCGCATGGTCCTTCGGATTCTACGGCCCGGCGCCGTCGGCGTGGCACGCGGAAGGCCCGAGTCCTACCTGAGCCCCTTCCAGACGTCGCCGTCCTGCCCGAGGGTCCCCAGGGCGGGCGGCGAGGTGTAGTTCGGTCCCGTGAACGCCGCGGAGGCCTGGATGGGGGCGGAGATCCCGTCCTTCCTCGCCCGTTCGTTCTGCGACTGCAGGATGTCCCCGGCGGGGGAGACGAAGAACCTCCGGACGCCCGAGGTGCCCCAGGTCATGGGCTGCGCGTAGACGCACCACATCGTCTCGGAGGCGCTCACGTTGATGAGGCGCGTGCCGCCGTCGAGCGCCGGCGCCGCCGCCGGGCCGACCTCGTGGACGAACCCGGTCGGGGTGCCGGAATCGGGCAGGAAGAGCATGAACACGTAGGCGCCCTTGTTCACGAACCCCACGCTGTTCACCGCGGACAGGGACTGGGGCACGGCCTGGGGCGTGAGCTTCGCCCCCACCGAGGAGAAGTCCGCCGTCGCGGGGGTGGTCCCGGAGCCGGGCGTGTAGCCCGTGCGCACCCCGACGCTGCCGGACAACTCGAGGAAGGTCCCGTACTCCCCGATCCCGTCGTTGTCGGCGTCGATCCGCGCCGTGCTCTGCACCTGGGCCTGGGCGGTCAGGAGCCCCCGGAGGGTCGCGAGCGCCGCGGTCTCGTTGGCGGACATCTTGGAGGCCAGCATGGCGGGGACGGAGAGGGACGCGACGATGGCGATGACGGTGACCACGATCAGGATCTCGATGATCGTGAACCCCGCGGCGCGACGCTCCATCGACGCCCTCCCCGGGTCCCGTGCGGGTGCCCGCGAAGGGAGAGTACCCCTCCTTTCCCCGCGCCTCAAGAGGCGCCCCCCCGGAGGGCGGGACGTGGTATTCTCGAGGGTCCGGAAAGCGTGCAGGGGGGGTATCCGCGAGGTGGCAGCCATGGTCCGCAGCGCCCTTCTCTCCCTCGCCGTCGCCGCGGCCGCGGTGGGACTCGCCGCGCGCCCCGCGGCCGCCCAGTCCGTCGAGCAGGTGAACCTCGGGGACACGGTGACGGGCACGACCGTCGCGGGGGTCAAGGAGGTCATCCCGTTCCACGCGGTGGAGGGGACGCTGCTCGACGTGGACCTGAAGATGGCGGCCGGCTCCGCGCCGGACTTCGTCATCCTCCAGCCCGACCGCTCCCCCTACCCCGGCCTCGCATCCTACGAGCGCTTCGACGCGAAGTCCTCGAGGGTGCAGGCGAAGAAGGTCCCGCTGTTCGATTCGGGCCGCCACTACCTCGTCCTCCAGCCGGGGGTGGAGGGCGCCTACACCGTGCGCATCAAGGGGAAGCCTCTCACCCGGACCGGCTACAACGGGATCATCCTGCCGGCCCCCCCGACCCCGGTCCCGTTCGGGGCGGTCCCGGGGACCCTCGCCTCGATCTCCGTGAAGCGGTCGAAGGGGAGCTTCATCAACCCCCAGGTCATCTACCTCCAGGCCCCGAGCGGGGCCCTGGTCGATCTCGGGGCGGCGACCTCCCACAGGCTCACGGTGTCCGCGGAGTCCTACAAGGACGTGCCCCTCGGCGAGCTCGGCACCTACGTCGCGGGGGTGGGCACCCAGACGGGGGTCGGCGGGGACTTCGGGGTCATCACCGTCTCCCTCAAGATGCCGAAGCCGAAACCCGTGAAGCGCCTCGACTCAGGGGTCGTGGTCGATCCGCTGGTGGACTCCGTGGCGCCGGCCTCGGGGTTCGACAACCTCGCCTACGCCGGCATCTCCGTCACCGGGGACTTCTTCGGGCCCTCCCCCTCCGTGAGGCTCGAGGGGGCGGAGACGATCGACGCCTCGTCCGTCAACCGGGTGAGCGCCACCCTGCTGGAGATCGACGTGGACCTCACGGGGCGGCCCGTGGGCGGCTACGACGTCGTCGTGACGCTGCCCGACGGCGCCGAGGGACGCCGCGCGGGCGGCTTCGCCGTCTCCGCGACCCCGATCCCCTCCGGCGCGTCCCCGCCCACGGGCTTCGACAACCTGGTCCTCTCCGGCACGGTCTCGGGCACCCGGTTCGTGTCCGGGCTCTCGGTGACCTTCCTCCCCCGCACCGGCGGCGCCGGGATCGGCGCCACGGAGGGGGCCGTGACGGCGACGAGCGCCGCGGTCACCGTGGACCTGCGGGACGCGCCGCTCGGCGGCTACGACGTCCTGGTCGTCAACCCGGACGGGGGCACCAACGTCCTGTCCTCGGGCTTCACCCTCCTGCGCGCCCCGCGCCTCTTCAGCGCCCTGCCCGCGCTCGGGTTCGACAACGACGCCGCGCGCGCGGTGACCCTGGCGGGCGACTCCTTCCAGGCGGGCATGACCTGCCGGATCGAGCGGAGCGGACAGGCCGACGTCGTCGCGGCGGTCTCGGGCCTGACCCCGACGGGCGCCACCGCGACCTTCGACCTGCGGGGGAAGCTCTCCGGCCCCTGGACGCTCCGGGTGACCAGCCCCGACGGCGGGACCGCCACGGTCGCCTACTCCATCGCCCGCGCCCCGCGCGTGTTCTCCACGAACCCCCCCCACGTGTTCGACTTCGAGTCGCTCACCGGCGTCGTCGTGAACGGCACCGATTTCACGGCCGGGGCCCAGGTGGACCTGACCCAGGGCGGGGTCTCCATCCTCGCGGCGACCGCGGAGGCGGTGAACGGGCCGGGGACGACCGTCACCTGCGACCTGGCCACCACCGGCCTGCCCCCCGGGGACTCCTTCGCCCGGGTGACCAACCCGGACGGGGGGAACGAGACCCTGCCGCTGCCCTTCTCCGTCCTCGGGACCCGCACCCTCGTCTCCGGGGCCACGGGGGCCGGCACCCCGGTCGCGGCCTACAACGGGACGCAGGACGAGTACCTCGTCGTCTGGTCGCACGACGACGGGACCAACAGGAACATCCGCGCCCGGCGGGTGAGCGCCATGTCGGGGGCCTTCCTCGGCTCCGTCATCGTGGTGACGGACAACTCCATCGACATGGACGGGGACACCTACACGGCGACGGAGGACAAGACCGACCCGGGCGTGGCCTGGTCGCCGGGCCTCGGGAAGTACCTCGTGGCCTACGCCTGGAAGGACGCCTCCACGGCGGGGGACCGGACGAAGGTCTACGCCCAGCTCGTCAACGCCGACGGGACGATCCATACCCCGCAGTCCCAGGCCTACCCGGCCTTCACCGGCTCCTCCGGGACGGTGAGCCCGCCGCGGATCGCCTGGAACCCGACCCGGTCCGAGTGGATGGTCGTCTGGGCCTGGGACGTCGCCGCGGGCCCCGACGTCTTCCACCTCCGGCTCGACAACCAGGTCTCCCCCATGGGCGTGGTCTCCGCGGGGACGCTCATCGCGAACACCCACGTCAACAGCGGCAACACGGTGGACGACAAGGACGCCGATCCGGACGTCGCGTACTCCGCGACGGGGGCCGAGTACGCCGTGGTCTACACCTACGACTCCGTGGAGGTCCCCGGCCAGGGGGGGGGGCCGCCCCCCGCGGACACGGGGACCGACATCCGGGCGAAGTTCTTCCGCGCGAGCGACCTCGTCGAGGTGGGCTCCCTCACCACGCTCGGCGACGCGGGCAGCGTCTCGGAGAGCGCGGGGCGGATCGACTACGACCCGATCGCGGACAACTGGCTCTTCCTGTGGGAGTACCCGACCTCGGCCTCGGACCACGACCTCCGCGCCTGGCGGGTCTCCCGCTCCACCCGCGCCAAGGTCGGGGCCTCCTTCACGACGGTCGAGCAGACGACGACCAAGAACTCCCGCCGCGCGGCCCTGGCCTTCGACGCCACGACGGCCACCCGGGGCTGGCTCGTGGCCTACGAGTACGACGGGAACCAGTCCGTCGTGGTCACGCGGATGTCCCCGGACCTGGCGACCAGGACCCACCGGGCGGTGGCTCCCGTGCTCTCGAACGCCTCCTTCGCGACCCCGGCCCTCGCGGCGCGCGGGATCGGGGGGGAGTTCCTGTCCGCCTGGAGCGTCTCGGGGAGCGCGAAGCCCGGCGTCAACGCCGAGATGCGCCCGGCGAAGTAGCCGCGCGCGTCTCCGTGCTCCGCCCTTGACGGCCGTCGCCCGCGGAACTTTGTGGGCCGGGGACCGCGGGCCGTTGCTATCATCCGGCCGCCGTCTTTCTCCCCGCGTGGATCCCGCGCCGCCCGGCGTCCGGGCTCGCCCGGTGCCCCGGCGCGCGTCGTAACGAGAGGGCCCTCCGTAGCCGATGGCGGAAACGCTCCCCGAGGTCCCCGAGCCGAACGCCCCCGCTCTCGGAGTCGAGACCGAGGCGGCCCCGCGGGGATTCCTCCCCGGGGTCCTCCGGTACTTCCTGGTCCCCCTCGTCCTGGTCGGGGCGTCTCTCGCGATCTTCGCAGGCCTCGGGACCCTCGTGGAGCGCGGGAGGCGGACGGACGAGGACCTCCTCCGCAGCGTCGTCGAGGGGGGGAAGAACGCGCGCTGGCAGGACGCCATGGAGCTCTCGAACCGGGTCGCCGCGGACCCGGCCCTCGCCCGCGACGAGCGCCTCCTCCCCAACGTGGTGGAGGCCTTCACGCGCGCGCGGCGCGAGGGGGACGACCCCCGGATCGTCGGGTACCTCTCCCGCTTCCTGGCCGCCTCCCGGACCCCGTCGGCCCGGGCGGCCCTCGAGGAGGCCCTCGCCGACGGCAGCCCGGACGTGCGCGTCTACGTCGCCTGGGCGCTGGGAGAGGTCGGGGACCCCGGCTCCCTGGCCGCCCTGCTCCCCCGCCTGAAGGACCTGGACGCCGGCGTGCGGAGCGTGGCCGCCTGGGCGGTGGCGTCGCTCGTCGCCCGCGCGGGCGACGTCGAGCTCTCCCCCGCCGGCCCGGCCCTCCGGGAGGCGCTCGGGGACACCGCGGCGGACGTACGCTGGAACGCGGCGCTCGGCCTCGCGCGCCTGCGCCTCCCCGGCGGCGAGGACATCCTCTGGCGGCTCCTCCACCGCGACTACGTTCGCGCGAGCCTCCGCGAGGCCCCCTCGGGGGTCGCGGCCCTGGTCGCGCGCGGGGGGACCGACCCCGCGACGCAGGAGGAGCGCGAGGCGGCGGTCGTCCGCAACGCCCTCTCCGGGGCCTACCGGCTGCGCGACCGCTCGATGCTCGAGGGGGTCCGGCGCATCGCCGCCGAGGACGCCGACCTCGGGGTGCGCGAGTTCGCCCTCCAGGCGGTCCGGGCGATCGAGGAGGAGACGAAGGAGAAGGGGCCGGTGCCCCAGCGCGCGTGGCGGGGCGCCGCCGAAGAGGTCGCGAGGAACGAGTCGAGGGAGTAGTCCCGGGAAGGTCCGCCTACGGAGGAAGGGAGCCGCGCAGGATGGCCGACGCCACGAACCCCGCCTCGCCCGCCCCCTCCGGGGGACCGCTCGCGAAGCCCGCCCTGCCGCCGGCGGCCGCGCGCGTCCTCGACGCCGCCACGGCGCCCGTGCCGGGCACGCCCGCGGGGGCGAAGGCAGCGAAGCCCGCGGGGGACGGGGGGGTCTCCCGGCGCGGCGCGCTCGCGCTGGCCGCGGGGTGGACCGCCTTCCTCGGCGCCACGGCGGCGGGCCTCGCGGGGACCGTCCGCTTCCTGTTCCCGAACGTGACCTTCGAGCCGCCCCAGCAGTTCAAGGTCGGCTTCCCCGCCGACTTCACCAGGGGCGTCTCCGAGAAGTACAAGAGCGAGTACGGCGTCTGGGTCTGCCGGAACGAGGAGCAGATCTACGCCCTCATCACCGTGTGCACGCACCTGGGGTGCACGCCGAACTGGCTCGGGGGGGAGGACAAGTTCAAGTGCCCCTGCCACGGATCGGGCTTCTACAAGTCCGGGATCAACTTCGAGGGACCCGCCCCCCGACCCCTGGAGCGCGCCGCGATCAAGATCGACGACGACGGGCAGCTCCTCGTGGACAAGAACCGCAAGTTCCTCTACGAGATGGCGCAGTGGGACGACCCGGCGTCGTTCGTGGAGTTCAAGGGCTAGGGGACAGAGGGGGCCTCGGAGAACCGGATGTCCATCCTGAAGAAGGCGGGAGAGTCGCTGCGGAAGACGCAGGTCTGGCGGTCGATCTTCCGCCACGGGCCCCCGACGACGCACCGCAACCGGGCCATGGCGGTGGTGAGCAACGTCTTCCTCCACCTCCACCCGGTGAAGACGCGGCGGTCCGGCGTCCGGATGTCCTACACCTGGTGCATGGGCGGGATCACCTTCTTCCTCTTCCTCACCCTCACCGTGACCGGCATCCTGCTGATGTTCTACTACCGCCCCACGGCGGACAAGGCCTTCAACGACATCGTGCAGCTCCGCGAGGACACGCCGCTCGGGATCATGCGCGAGTTGCACCGCTGGGGCGCCCACGCCATGGTGCTCTCGGTCTGGCTGCACATGTACCGGGTCTTCATGACCGGCTCCTACAAGCCGCCGCGGGAGTTCAACTGGAACGTCGGCGTGGTGCTGCTGCTCCTGACCCTGCTCCTCTCCTTCACCGGGTACCTGCTCCCCTGGGACCAGCTCGCCATCTGGGCCGTGACGGTGGGCACCAACATGGCCCGCGCCTCGCCCTTCCTCGGGCACGAGGGCCCGGGCGCCGAGCTCCTCAAGGTGGGGGACGTCTCGTTCATCACCGCGGGCTCGGACGTGCGATTCGCCCTCCTCTCGGGGAGGTTCGTGGGCGAGGCCACGCTCCTGCGCTTCTACGTCCTGCACTGCATCGCGATCCCCTTCGTAGCGGTCATCCTGATGGCGGTGCACTTCTGGCGCGTCCGGAAGGACGGGGGGATCAGCGGGCCGATGTAGACGAGACCCGGGGACTGTCCCCGAGGGGCGGGAGGTCCCCGCCCTCGAGCCCGGGGGGCGTTTCCACGAGGGGACTGTCCCCTCGGGGAGGCTGAGGGCGCAGGCGGCGTCGTCCAGCGGGGAGCGGAGATGGAAGGCGGCCTGAAGGGGTTCTTCAACGCGCTCTCGGACCCCGCGATCTTCCTGACGCTCTCCGTGGTCGCCCTCGCGGCGGTCCTCCGGTGGTACCGCGAGGTCACCCGGCCGAAGGTGGCCGGCACGATCGCCATCGTCCTCGGCGGGTTCCTCCTCTACGCCGCCATGGACGAGAACCTGGTCCACAACGCCCTCGGGAAGCCCGACAACCTCCCGATCCCCCTGATGCTGATCTCGGTCGGGTTCTTCACCTGGTTCGCGCTCCGCAAGGCCGCGATCAACGACGAGCGCATGGAGAAGGGGCTCCCGCCCGCCGAGAGCGAGGAGTCCGGCGAGAAGGTCTACACCTGGCCGGACCTCGTCTACTCGGAGTTCATCTGCCTCCTGCTCGTGACCGCGGGGCTGCTCGTCTGGGCCTACTTCCTCAAGGCCCCGCTGGAGCCGCCGGCCAGCCCGACCAAGACCACCAACCCGGCGAAGGCCCCCTGGTACTTCCTCGCCCTCCAGGAGATGCTCGTCTACTTCGACCCCTGGCTCGCGGGGGTGGTCTTCCCGACCCTCATCGTCGTCGGGCTGATGGCCATCCCCTACGTGGACCCCAACCCGCTCGGCAACGGCTACTTCACGTTCCAGCAGCGGAAGTTCGCGATCACCATGTTCCTGTTCGGCTTCCTCATCCTCTGGGTGCTCCTCATCCTCTACGGCGCCTTCCTCCGGGGACCCAACTGGAACTTCTTCGGCCCCTTCGAGCGGTGGGACATCCACAAGGTCGTCCCGCTCTCCAACGTGAACCTCTCGGAGTACTTCTGGATCCGCTGGCTCGGGAAGCCGCTGCCGGACGCGTGGTACGTCCGCGAGGCCCCGGGGCTCCTGCTCGTCCTGGGGTACCTGGTCGGGCTCCCGCCGCTGCTGGCGGCGACCGTGTTCCGCCGCGTCTACGAGCAGGTCGGCTTCGTCCGCTACAACCTGCTGATGAACCTGTTCCTGATGATGGCGCTCCTGCCCATCAAGATGGTGCTGCGCTGGACCGTGAACCTGAAGTACCTCATCGCGATCAAGAACTACAACGTCTAGGCCGGGAACGGCGGAGGGCTCCGTGGACACTCCCCAGGACCGCTTCTACAGCCCCGCGCGGATCAACGCGTGGTTCGCGGTCTCCAGCGTGCTCACCCTGGCCGGCGTCGTGGCCGCGGTCCTGGCCGACCACTACGACCGGGACTGGAAGCGGTACCAGGCCGCCTTCTTCGCGATGGAGAAGGACTCCGCCGAGAGGAAGCTGGCGCTGAAGGACCCCTCGCTCCAGAAGGACCCCGAGGTCTGGAGCCGGGCGAAGCGGCTCGTCCTCGAGGACGCGGACTCCGTCCCCGCTCCCATCGACTGGAAGACCGCCCGGGTCCTCGCGGAGAAGCCCTTCCTCGACGGGATGGACGCCGCGCGGGCCGGGAAGGGCCCCGCGGAGACGGCCGCGCTGGCCGCGGCCCTCTACGCGGACGCCGCCGCGGCGCTCCGCACCGAGGAGCTGGTCGGGCGCGCGGCCGCCCTGCGCGTGGAGATCAAGAAGACCGAGGACCTCCGGTTCGAGCAGGAGGCCTACCAGAGGGCGCTCAAGTCCGAGGTGGACGCTCTGCGCTTCCAGCGGGACGAGGCGGTCGCCCACCTCGACCCGCGGATCGGGGACGAGCAGGTGCCCGAGGAGCCCGAGGCGAAGCGGAGGACGGAGGCCTACGACGCGAAGGCCTCCGCCGAGACGAAGGTCAAGGCGGAGATGGAGAGGTTCGCCGCGCAGAAGGAGGTCCTCGCGAAGTCCCTGCAGAAACTCCTGGCCCCGGTGGTAGCCCTGGAGACGCGCGCCGGCCGCCTCTGGGAGGAGGCGGGGGTCGGCCCGGCCGAGAGGAAGCTCGCCTCCTTCCGGTGGGAGGGGTTCCGCGAGGCGCCCTTCCTCCCGCCGCTCGCCCCGGTCCTCAAGATCCAGCAGACGGTCCTCCCCGACCTCACGCAGGACTACAACTTCGCCCGCGTCCCCCGCGTGGACCGCTGCGTGAGCTGCCACATGGGGATCGACAAGGTCCGCGTGGACCCGAAGACGGGCGAGGTGACGCCGGTGTTCGGGGAGAAGGACGCCCAGGGCAGGGAGATCCCGCGCCTGTTCCGCACCCACCCGCGCCCCGAGCTCTACGTCGCCTCCGTCTCGAAGCACCCGCTGGGGAAGATGGGCTGCACCGTATGCCACGAGGGGAACGGCTGGGGGGTGAGCGACTTCAACGCCCCGTACCACACCCCCGGGGACAAGCAGCAGCAGGAGAAGTGGGAGCACGAACTCGGCTGGAGCCAGCACCGCCACCGCGAGGGGTGGGACTACCCCATGCTCCCGCTGCGCCACGTCGAGGCCTCCTGCTTCAAGTGCCACCGGGACGTGGAGCGGCTCGACCCGCTCGAGAAGTTCGGCAAGGAGATCCCCTCGGCCCCGAAGTGGAACCGGGGGATGCGGCTGTTCGAGCAGAGCGGCTGCTACGGCTGCCACAAGGTGGACGGGTGGGTCGTGGAGGGCCTGGACAAGGGGATCGCCGAGCTCAAGGACAAGGACCCCCACGCCCATGGCGAGGCCCTGGCGCAGAGCATCCGCCGCGCCGGGCCGGCCCTGTTCCGCGTCTCCTCCAAGTGGGTCACGAAGGAGAGGGCCTTCCAGTGGATCTGGGACCCGAAGTCCCTCCGGGAGACCACGCGGATGCCGCGGATCTTCGGCCAGCGCAACAACGCGGGGGTGGACCTGCTGACCGGCCGGGACTACGACACGCGGACCATGACGGAGGTGCGCGGGATCGTGGAGTACCTCTGGTCGGTGGCGGAGAAACTCGAGCTCCCGGACCCCCCCGTGCCGGGGGACGCCGCCCGCGGGAAGGAGCTGTTCGGGGGGCGGGGGACCGTCGGCTGCGTCGCCTGCCACTCCACGAAGGACTTCCCGAACCCGGAGGCTCCCGGGACGGTGAACGACTTCGCCCCGGAACTCTCCACCGTGGGCTCCAAGACCTCCGAGAAGTGGATCTACAAGTGGCTGAAGGACCCGTCCCACGTCTGGCCCGGGACGCGGATGCCGTCGCTTCGCCTGACCGACCAGGAGGCGGCGGACCTGGCCGCGTACCTCGTCGCGCTGTCCGACCCGGAGTGGGAGGCCCGCGCGAAGAGGAACTTCGCGGAGGCGGACGCCCGGGCGGGCGCGGGGGGGGAGGGGAAGGAGAAGCGGGCGAGGTCCATGGCGGAGGCCCTGGCCGCGGAGGCGCTCCGCGCCGGGGGCATGCCGGAACCGGACGCCGACGCGCGGTCGGCCTCCCTCGCGCCGGAGGAGAGGCTCGAGATCGTCGGGAAGAGGGCCATCGCGCGCTACGGCTGCTTCGGCTGCCACGAGATCAAGGGCCTCGAGGGCGCCGAGCGGATCGGGACGGAACTGGGCGGGGGGGAGGGCTGGGGGAGCAAGGACGTGGACCGGCTCGACTTCGGCCTCCTGGAGAACGAGCACGCGGCGAGCCGCTACGCGAAGGACCACGTGGGGAGGTGGCCCGAGGCCCGGCTGCCGCACCGCAAGGCCGAGTGGGCGACGCTGAAGCTCCTCGACCCGCGCATCTACGACTCGGGGATCACCAAGGCCCCGGACGAGAAGCTCCGGATGCCGAACTTCCGTTTCACCCCGGAGGAGGCGGACGCCCTCGTCACGTTCCTCCTCTCCCTCCAGCGCGGGGAGGTCCCGCCGGCCAAGCGGAAGATGCTCACGGACCGCGAGCTGGCCGCGGAGAAGATGCGCTGGATCGCGCGGCAGTACAACTGCTACGGCTGCCACACCGTCGATCGCGTGGACGGTCCCGCCGGCCCGGACGGGAAGCCGCGGCTGGTCGCCCGCGGCCGGGACGTCCGCCCCTGGCTCGACCCGGAAGACCCGGGGGTCTGGCCGCCCACGCTCGGCGGCGAGGGGGTCCACCTCACGGTCGAAGGGAACTTCGCGGACGGCGAGAAGGGGGCGGAGGCGCGGGCGGAGGCGATCGACAGGGCCCTCAAGAAGGAGCAGACCTACGGTTCCCCGGGGTGGTTCTACGGCCAGGGCTCCCGCGGCGAGGGCTTCAAGGTCCGGCCCGCCTGGTTCTACGGCTTCCTCCGCGACCCGGGGGCCGAGGTCCTCCGCCCCTGGCTCGCGATCCGGATGCCGACCTTCCCCTTCACCGGGGAGCAGTTGAACCGGGTCGTCCACGGATTCGCCGCCGTGGATGCCGTCCCGTTCCCGTTCGAGGAGCCGCAGATCGAACCTCTCAAGGGGAGCGACGCCCGCGACGCCGCCGAGGTGTTCACCGGGCTCGACTGCCTGGCTTGCCATCCCGCCAAGGGCTCGCCCGCAAAGCCAGGCAAGCCTGGCCTCGCCCCGGACTTCTCCTTGGCGGCCCGGCGTCTCCGCTACGACTGGATCGTCGAGTGGCTGCACGACCCGAAGAACCTTCAGCCCGGCACGCGGATGACCGCGTTCTGGGCTGGGAACGAGGATGGGACCTTGATGCTCCCGACGGGGAAGTGGCGCACCCGGAAGTACTTCGGCGGGAACAAGGACCCGCACGTCGAGATGAGGAAGGTCGCCGCGCACGTCCTCACGCTGGGGGCCGAGCCGAAGTAGGGACGTGCCTTTTCCTTCCCCGACCGGTCGCGGCGCGGGATACTCGCCCGCGAGGGCATCTCCCGGCGGCCCGGACGAGTAGGCCGGGGTGTCCCGGGGGTGCGGGGTCCGGCGGCTTCGCGCCCGGCAGGAGTCAGGGCGTCAAGGAGGGGACCGTGGCGAATCGCAGGCTGTGGATAGGTTCGGCGCTGGCCGTCGTCGCGACGGTCGCGGGGCTCCAGTGCGGCGGGTGCAGCGACTCGACGCCCGCCCCGAAGGGCCCGGCGGCGCCGGGGGGCCCGACGACCGGCCCCGCGGCCCCCCCGGGCGGCGCAGAGGCCTACGACGCCGCGAAGGCCACCGCCACGGTCACCGCGAAGGTGACCCTGAAGGGGACCCTCCCCAAGCGCGGCCCCGTCCCCGGGCTGGGCTCGGACGAGAAGTGCGTGGCGGCCACCAAGGGTGTCGTCGTCCTCGCGGAGGACGTCGTCTACGGGAAGGCCGGCGAGCTGGCCAACGTCGTCGTCTTCGCCTCCAAGGGGGCGGAGCGGTGGAAGTACGCGACGCCCGCGGCGTCCGTGAAGCTCGACCAGAAGGGCTGCATGTACGTCCCCCACGTCTCCTCGCTGATGGTCAACCAGCCGATCGAGATCTGGATCAGCGACCCCTTCATGCACAACGTTCACGCCATGCCGAAGAAGGGGAAGGAGTTCAACAAGCAGCAGCAGGACAACACCGTCCCGCCGCTCAAGTGGGCGGTGACGGCCGCCGAGATGGTCAAGGTCAAGTGCGAGGTGCACCCCTGGATGAGCGCGTTCCTCTGCGTTTTCGACCACCCGTTCCACGCCGTGACCGCCGCGGACGGGACGGCGAAGATCGCGCTTCCCCCGGGGGACTGGTCGATCAAGGCCTGGCACGAGAAGTACGGGGAGTCTCCCGAGCAGTCCGTGACGGTCGGCGACAAGGAGACCAAGGCCCTCGAGTTCACCTTCGAGGCCAAGTAGCCGCGCGGGCGTCCTCGGTCGGGACTCGGGGGAGAACGGCATGATCGGGCGGTCGCTCCGGCGGGCGGCGCTGGCGGCGGCGGCCGTGCTCGTCGTCGGGGGCGGGGCCGCGCTCGCGGACGAGGGGAGCCCCTGGGGTCTCCGGCCCGAGAACATCGGGACCTACGGGAAGGACATCGACTCCCTCTACATCCTCATCCTCTGGATCACCGGGGTCACCTTCGTCCTCACGCAGGTCCTCCTCGTCGCGTTCCTCGTGAAGTTCCGCGCCCGCCCGGGGGGGAAGGCCGTCTACCTCCACGGGAACCACTCCCTCGAGGTGGTCTGGACGATCGTCCCCGGCGTCATCCTCTTCGCCCTGGCGCTGGTCCAGTCCGGGACCTGGAGCGCGATCAAGATCCGGATGCCCGCGGACTCCGAGGGCCCGGTCCTCCACGTCCTCGCCCAGCGCTTCAACTGGAACATCCGCTACGCGGGGCGCGACGGGCTGTTCGGGACCCCGGACGACGTGACCGACCTCCGGGTGCTCCACGTCCCCGTGGACGCGAAGGTCATCGTGCACCTGCGGAGCATCGACGTCATCCACTCCTTCTTCCTCCCGAACCTCCGGCTCAAGCAGGACGTCGTGCCCGGCCTGACGATCCGGCAGTGGTTCGAGGCGAAGAAGACCACGATGCAGGCCCGGAAGGAGCGCGACAACCCCCGGTTCAACTTCGAGCTGGCCTGCGCCGAGCTGTGCGGGGAGGCCCACTACGACATGTGGGGGAAGCTCGTCGTGCACCGGGACACGGACGACGACGTGGACGAGGCCCCCGATGACCGGGTCTACCACGCCGGGCTGTCCTACCGGGGATGGCTCCGCCAGAAGGCGGTGGAGCAGGAGGGGGTCGAGCCGCCGGCGGTGTGGAGGCCGAGGAAGGTGGACGGGGTCGTGCGGGAGGCCTGGCCGGTGACGAAGCAGGACGTGGACACCTGGACCAAGTGGACGAAGTAGCGGGGGGACCATGAGCGCGGCGGCCGACCACGGGGGCGAGGGGCACGGCGGGGCGCAGGGGCACCACGCGCCGTCGTTCTTCTTCAAGTACGTCTGGTCCACCGACCACAAGATGATCGGGAAGCAGTTCCTCTTCACGACCCTCTTCTTCTTCCTCCTGGGCGGGCTGCTGGCGATGGGGGTCCGCTTCGTCCTGGCCTGGCCCGGCCGGGAGATGCCGATCTTCGGGAGGATGTTCTCCCCGGAGGACGGCGTCCCCAAGCCCGAGCACTACAACATGATGTTCACGATGCACGCCTCGGTGATGATCTTCCTCGTCATCATCCCGATGCTGAACGGCGCCTTCGCCAACTTCCTGATCCCGCTGCACATCGGCGCCGACGACATGGCCTTCCCCCGGCTCAACATGATCTCCTACTGGTTCGTGTGGCCCGCGGCGGGCTGCATGCTGGCCTCCTTCTTCGTGACGGGGGGCGCGGCGGGCACCGGGTGGACCGGCTACCCGCCCATCAGCGACCTGCCGGGGGTGCAGCCGGCCCAGACGGGGCAGACCCTCTGGGTCATCGGGGTCTTCCTCATCGGCCTCTCCTCCATCATGGGCGCGGCGAACTACGTCACCACGATCATCAAGATGCGCGCCCCGGGCATGACGATGTTCCGGCTGCCGCTGACGACCTGGGCGCTGTTCATCAACGCCATCCTCGCCCTCTTCGCGACGCCCGTCCTCGGGTCGGCCATGCTGATGCTCCTGGCGGACCGCGTGGTCGGGACCTCCTTCTTCGTCCCGGGCGGGCAGGTGGTCTCGGACGTGGCCGTGACCCGCACCGGCGGAGGCCACGTGATCCTCTGGCAGCACCTGTTCTGGTTCTACTCCCACCCGGCGGTCTACATCATGATCCTGCCGGCCATGGGGATGGCCTCGGACATCATCTCCGCCTTCGCCCGCAAGCCCATCTTCGGCTACCGCCCGATGGTCTACGCCATCTGCGCCATCGCGGGCCTCGGCTTCATCGTCTGGGCCCACCACATGTTCCAGAGCGGCCTGAACCCGAGCCTGGCCATGGGCTTCATGGTCTCGACGATGATGATCGCGCTGCCCTCGGCCATCA
>CAZKTF010000070.1:0-15080 GCA_964555565.1 uncultured Planctomycetota bacterium
TCCTGCGCGCCGTCCTGGAGCGGTAGGCACGGCCCCGCCCGGTCCGCCCCCTCCCGTCGCCGGGGGGGGGTGACGCCCTCCCTCTCCGTTGTTGCCTCGCGCCCCGCGCGTGGGCTACCTTGGCCGCCGTCGGCGGGGCCCCCGCGCGGGCAGCCCGCCGCACCCCGGGCGGGGGGAGGAGGTCGGATGGCGGAAGCGGGCGGGCCGTACCGGCTGGTCACGCGCAGCGACTTCGACGGGCTCGTCTGCGCGGTGCTCCTGAAGGACAAGGGGGTCATCAACGACATCCTCTTCGTCCACCCCAAGGACATGCAGGACGGGAAGGTCGCGATCACCGACCGCGACATCACGACCAACCTCCCCTACGTGCCCGGCTGCCACATGGCCTTCGACCACCACTCCAGCGAGACGACCCGCGCCGGGGGGAAGCCCGCGGCGAACCAGGTCATCGACCCCGACGCCCCCTCCGCGGCCCGCGTCGTCTACAGCCACTACGGGGGGGCGAAGACCTTCCCGCGCGTGTCGAAGGAGATGATGGACGAGGTGGACAAGGCCGACTCGGCCCAGTACACGAAGGAGGAGATCCTCAACCCCGGGGCCTGGGTCCTCCTCAACTACATCATGGACCCCCGCACCGGACTGGGGCGCTTCCGCACCTTCCGCATCTCGAACTACCAGCTCATGATGGAGCTCATCGACTACTGCCGCGCGCACACGATCCAGGAGATCCTCCGGCTCCCGGACGTCCTGGAGCGCGTGGAGCTCTACAACGACCAGGCGGAGCGCCACCGCGACCAGCTCCGCCGCTGCACGAAGGTGCACAAGAACCTCGTCGTCCTCGACCTCCGGAACGAGGAGACGATCTACGCGGGGAACCGCTTCATGATCTACGCGATGTTCCTCGAGTGCAACGTCTCGATCCACGTGATGTGGGGCCTCAAGAAGATGAACACCGTCTTCGCCGTCGGCAAGTCGATCGTCGATCGGTCCTCGAAGACGGACGTGGGCGAGCTCTGCCTCAAGTACGGCGGCGGCGGCCACCGCAACGCCGGGACCTGCCAGGTGGAGAACGACAGCGCGGAGAAGGTCCTCGGCTGGCTGGTCCAGAAGATCACGAAGGACGGTTAGGGAGGCCTGCCCCCGGTAGCATGGCGGGGCTATGCCGGGTCCCCGTCCCGATCGCGCGGCCGTCATCCTCTGCGGGGGGGAGTCCTCCCGGATGGGGCGTGCGAAGGCGCTCCTCCCCTTCGGGCCGGAGGGGCTCCTCCTCCGGGTGCTGCGCCTCGCGGGGGAGGCCTGCGCGGAGAGGGTCGTGGCCGCCGCCGGGGGGCAGGAACTCCCGCCGCTCCCCGACGGGGTGACGCTCGTCCGTGACGCGCTGCCGGGGCAGGGGCCGCTCGAGGGCCTCGCCGCCGGGCTCGCCGCGTGCCGCGCGCCGGCGGCCTTCTGCACCTCCTGCGACGCGCCCTTCCTCCGGCCCGCGCTGGTGGACCTCCTCTTCGAGCGCCTGGGGGGCGCGGCCGCCGCGCAGGCGGTCGTGGACGGGTTCCCGCAGCCGCTCCTGGCGGTGTACCGGACCGCCCTCGCCGCGAAGGCGACGGGGCTCGTCCGCGCCGGGCGCAAGCGCGTCGTCTTCCTCGCCGAGGGGGAGGAGGTGGTCCGCATCCCCGAGGAGGAGGTCCGCCGGGTCGATCCGGACCTCGCCTCCTTCCGCGACTGCGACACGCCGGAAGAGTACGCCGCGGCGCTGCGCGCGGCAGGATGGTCGGGATGACGGTGCACGTGGAGCTCTACGGGGTCGCGCGGTCCCGCGCGGGACGGGAGGCGGTGGACCTCCCGCTCGGCGCGGGGGCCACGCTCGGGGACGCGCTCGCGGCCCTGGCGACGCTCCACCCGGACCTCGTCGGCCCCGTGCTCGCGGCGGGGGGGCGCGCGCTGGCGCCGGGCTCGGTGGTGAGCCTCGGCGGCGGGCGCTTCACGCGGGACGCGCGGGAGGCGCTGCCCGAGGGGACCCCGCTCCTCCTCCTCCCCGCGTCGGCGGGGGGGTGACCATGGCGCCCCCGGGATACCACGGCCGCTACCTCCGCGTGGACGCGACCACGGGACGCTCCGAGGAGGTCCCCCTCGAGGAGGCGGACCTCCGGGCCTTCGTGGGAGGCGTCGGGCTGGCGACGCTCCTCCTCCTCCGCGAGACCCCGGCGGGCGCCGACCCCCTCGGCCCCGACGCCGCGCTGGTCTTCGCGGGCTCGCCGCTCGTCGGCACCCCCCTCACGACGAGCGCCAAGTTCGCCGTGGCGGGGAAGTCCCCGCTCACGGGCCGCATCGGGGACTCCCTCTCCTCGAGCCACTTCGCCATCGCGCTCAAGCGCTCCGGCGTGGACGCCCTCGTGGTGAAGGGCCGCGCCCCCGTCCTCTCGGTCCTCCTCCTCCGCGACCGGGAGGCGACGCTCCGCCCGGCCCCGGCGCTCGCGGGACTCCCGGCCGCCGCGGCCGAGGAGGCGCTCCGGCGCGAGGAGGGGGACCCGGGGATCCACGCGGTCTGCTGCGGCCCCGCGGGCGAGCGGGGCGTCCTCTACGCCAACCTCACCAACGGGGGCCGCCACGCGGGGCGCGGGGGGCTCGGCGCGGTCCTCGCCGCCAAGGGGCTCAAGGCCGTGGGCGCCCGCGGGACGGGCAGCGTCCCCCTCCACGACCCGCGCGCCGTCGTGGAGGCCGCGCGGGACCTCTCGGCCCGCTCCTTCGGACCGGCCACGCTCAAGTACCGCGAGCTCGGGACCGTGGCCAACGTCCTGGTCCTGAACCGGCTGGGGGCCCTCCCCACGCGGAACTTCCAGTCCGGCGAGTTCGCCGAGGCCCCGGCCGTCTCGGGCGAGGCGCTGGCGACCTTCGCCCGCGTGCGGCGGGAGTCCTGCGCGGCCTGCACCATCGGCTGCGAGCACATCTTCCGCGACAGCGACGGGGGCGAGGGGCGCATGGAGTACGAGTCGCTCTTCGCCCTGGGGCCGCTCTGCGGGGTGTCGGACCGGGACGTCGTCCTCCGCGCGGGGCGCCTCTGCGACACGCTGGGGATCGACACGATCTCCGCGGGGGGCACGGTCGCCTTCGCCATGGAGTGCGCCGAGCGGGGGCTCCTCGGGAGGGAGGACCTCGACGGGGTGGACCTCCGCTTCGGGAACGGGGAGGCGCTGCTCGAAGCCCTCCGCCGGGCCGGCGAGCGCCGTGGGCCCCTCGGGGAGCTCCTGGCCCTCGGCTCCCGCCGCGCCGCGGAGCGGATCGGGCGCGGGAGCGGGGACTTCGCCCCGCACGTGAAGGGGCTCGAGCTCCCGGGCTACCACCCGGCCGCCATGCGGACGATGGCCGTGGGCCTGGCCACGGCCACGCGCGGGGCGGACCACAACCGCTCCTCGGCCTACGAGGCCGACCTCTCCGAGGCCACCGACCGCCGCGCCCCCGACCCCGCCAAGGGCGCGCTCGCCGCCGAGAGCGAGGTGCGCGCGGCGCTCCTCGACTCGCTCGTCCTCTGCAAGTTCCTCCGCGGCGTCTTCGCGGACCTCCCCTCCGAGTGCGCCGACCTGCTGCGCCGCGTGACCGGCTTCGACCCCGGGCGGGCCGGCGCCCTGGAGGTGGGGGAGCGCGTGGTCAACCTCCGGAAGCTCTACAACATCCGCGAGGGGTGGACCGCGGCCGAGGACACCCTCCCCCGCCGGATGCTCGAGGGCGGGGTCCCCGGGGGATTGGGCAGGGCGGAGCTCGAGGCTATGATCGCCGCCTATTACCGCGCCCGCGGGTGGGACGCGGAGGGGATCCCGGAGCGCGCGACGCTCGCGCGCCTGGGGCTGCTCCCCTTCGCGCTCCCCGGGGTCGGGCCCCCGTCGGGGCCCGACGGGTCCACGGGGTCCCCCGCCCCCCGCGGGAGGCAGGAGGTCCCCGCGTGACGCCGGAAGCCGCCACGGCCGCCCCCCCCGCCGCGCCGGTGCAGAGGACCCTCGCGCTCACCATCGACGGGCGCGCGGTGGAGGTCCCCGAGGGGACGACGATCTGGGACGCGGCCCGGCTCCTCGGGATCGAGGTCCCGGTCCTCTGCCACGACCCGCGCCTTGCGCCCGTGGGGGTCTGCCGGGTGTGCGTGGTGGAAGTGAAGGGCGCGCGCGTGAACCCCGCCTCCTGCGTCCGCGCCTGCGAGCCGGGCATGGAGGTGCGGACGGGCGGCCCCGACCTGGAGCGGCGCAGGCGCGTCCTCGCCGAGCTCCTCCTGGCCGACCACCCGGTCCCCTGCGAGCGCGAGCGGACCACGGGGGACTGCCTCCTCGAGCGGCTCGGGCGGGACCTCGGCGCGGGCACCTCCCGCTACGCCCCGCCGCCCCCCTCCCTCGCGCGGCCGCGGGACTCCTCCTCGCCCGTCATCGCGGTGGACCACGCCGCGTGCATCCTCTGCGACCGCTGCATCCGCGGGTGCGACGACCTCCAGAGCAACGAGGTCATCGGGCGTAACGGCAAGGGCTACGACGCGCGCATCGGCTTCGACGACGACAAGCCCATGGGGGAGTCCACCTGCGTCTCCTGCGGCGAGTGCGCGGCGGTCTGCCCCACGGGGGCGCTGGTGCACAAGCCCGTGTCCGTCCCCCGGGACCCGGCGCGCACGCTCCAGGCGGTGAAGTCGGTCTGCCCCTACTGCGGCGTCGGCTGCGCCCTCACCTACTTCACGGACGGGACTACGGTGGTCCGCGCCGAGGGGCGCGAGAGCCCCGTCAACCACGGCCGGCTCTGCGTGAAGGGGCGCTACGGCTTCGACTACGCCCTGCACCCGCAGCGGCTGCGGAAGCCGCTCATCCGCCGCGAGGAGGCCTACCCGAAGGGCCCCCTCTCGGAGGCGGTGCGCGGGGAGATGTCCTCCGGCGACGGCGACGGCGACGGGAACGGCCGCGGCCGCAAGCGCCGGGGCGCGGTCCCCTACGAGGAGATCCTCCCGGCCTTCCGCGAGGCCTCCTGGGACGAGGCGCTCGACCTCGCCGCGCGGCGCCTCCGGGAGATCAAGGCGGCGCACGGCGCGGGCGCGCTCGCCGGCTTCGGCTCGGCCAAGTGCAGCAACGAGGAGGCGTACCTCTTCCAGAAGATCGTCCGGGCGGGCTTCGGCACGAACAACGTGGACCACTGCACGCGCCTGTGCCACGCCTCGAGCGTGGCGGCGCTCCTGGAGGGGATCGGCTCGGGCGCGGTCTCCAATGTCTTCGCCGACGTGCAGTTCGCCGACGTCGCGATGCTCATCGGGACGAACACGACGGAGAACCACCCGGTCGCGGCCACCTTCTTCAAGGAGGCGGCCAAGCGCGGGACGAAGCTCATCTGCATCGACCCCCGGCGGCCCGAGGCTGCGGACTTCGCCGAGCACTGGGTCCGGTTCCGGCCGGGGACCGACGTCGCCTTCCTCAACGCGATGATGCACGTGATCGTGAAGGAGGGGATGGTCGATCGGGAGTTCGTCCGGACGCGCACGACGGACTTCGAGGCGCTGCGCGCGACCGTGGAGAAGTACACGCCCGAGTATGCGGCGGCGATCTGCGGCGTCCCCGCGGAGGAGATCCGGGCCGTGGCCCGCACCTACGGGCGGGCCAGGGCCGCGATCATGTTCTGGGGCATGGGGATCTCCCAGCACACCACCGGGACCGACAACGCCCGCTGCCTCATCGCGCTCTGCCTCATGACCGGGAACATCGGGCGCCCGGGCACGGGGCTCCACCCGCTCCGCGGGCAGAACAACGTGCAGGGGGCCTCCGACGCGGGCCTCATCCCCATGGTCTACCCGGACTACCAGTCCGTGGAGGACCCGGCGATCCGGGCCGTCTTCGAGAAGGCCTGGGGCCGCCCGCTCGAGCCGAAGAAGGGCCTCACCGTGGTGGAGATCATGAAGGGGGCGCTCGAAGGGAGCGTGCGCGGGATGTACATGATGGGGGAGAACCCCTTCCTCTCCGACCCCAACGTGAACAAGGTCCGCAAGGCCCTCTCGCACCTGGAGTTCCTGGTCGTCCAGGACATCTTCCTCACGGAGACGGCGGAGTTCGCCGACGTGATCCTCCCCGCGTCCACGGCGCTCGAGAAGGACGGGACCTACACGAACACCGACCGCCGGGTGCAGGTGGGGCGGAAGGTCCTCGACCCCCCGGGCGAGGCGCGCGAGGACTGGCGGATCCTGGTGGACTTCGCCAACCGCTTCGGGCTCCCCCTGTCCTACGGGAGCGCGTCGGAGGTCTTCGACGAGCTGGCCTCGCTCGCCCCCTCGCTCCGGGGGCTCTCCTACGAGGTCCTCGGGGACACCGGCAAGCTCTGGCCCTGCCCGGACCCCGCCACCGACGGGATCAACGTCCTGTTCGACCGGGACTTCCCGACGGTGGACGGGAAGGGGCGGTTCGTGCCGGCGGAGTGGAAGCCGGCGGCGGAGCTCCCCGACGCCGAGTACCCCTTCATCCTCAACACGGGCCGCGTCCTTGAGCACTGGCACACGGGCTCGATGACGCGCCGGAGCCGCGCCCTCGACACGCTGGAGCCGGAGGCCTTCGCGGAGATCCACCCCGAGGACTGCGCCCGCCTGGGGCTCCGGGACGGGGACCCGGTCCGGCTCACCACGCGCCGCGGGTCGATCCTCACGCGCGTCCGCGAGGGCACCCGCACCCCGCCCGGCAGCGTGTTCGTGCCCTTCCACTACCGCGAGGCCAGCGCGAACATCCTCACCAACGACGCGCTGGACCCGACCGGGAAGATCCCGGAGTACAAGTTCTGCGCGCTGCGGGTGGAGCGGGAGGGGTAACCCGCGCTGCCCGCGGGGTCGAGTGCCCGGGGGATCGTGCCTACGAAGGCCACGGCCGGGCGGGGCAAGCCCCGCCCCTACCACGGCCCCGGTTCCACCGCCGTTGTAGGGGCGACCCTTGGGTCGCCCGCCGTTCGCTGGTCCCGCCTTCGCCAACGGCGGGCGGGCTAAAGCCCGCCCCTACGGGATCGTCAGCACCACGCCCAGCCCGGCGTGGTCCGAGGGCCAGAGCCCGCCGACATGGTCCGCGTCGCCCTCGCCGAAGATCTCCGCGCTCGTCGCCGTCACGGCGGGGCTGTGGAACACGTAGTCCAGGCGGTAGGAGAAGTCCGCGAACGTGTTGTCGAGGAGAGCCGCGTGCCCCCAGGTCAGGCCCGGGTCGAGAGGGTAGAGCTCGGTCCAGGAGTCCACGTGCCCCGCGGCAACCCGCGCGACCTCTGTCCATCGGCGGGGCGAACCGGGTAGGGGCAGGCAGCAGGAGGCGGGGCCCCCTGCTTCCCAGATGGAGGGTAGGTCCCGCCAACCTGGCCATCTTGTCTGCTGAGATCAAACGGGGTCTGACCCCTCTTGCCTTTGGCCGCCCGCCGCGCGCGTCCCAGGGGGGATGAACGAGGTCCCGTTTCGGCCCGTGAGGGCCGCTTGACGGAGGCCTCGTGGGAGGCACGGCGGGCGGGTTTCGCGATCCGGCCCTGTCTGAGAGCCCTCGCCGCCACCGGCCGGCCGCGGCGAGGACTTCCAGAGATTGCCTCGGCGGGCCCTCCGCAGGGGTGCCGCCTCCAAGGGAAACCTAGCACAGAGCGGAGGCCCGTGCGGGGTGAGGTCACACTTTCGGGGTGGCCGCCTGGGGTCTGACCTCGTTGGCGACCTGGTCCCGACCTCGTCGCCCGTGCGTACGCCAACGGGGTCTGACCCCTCCGGTCTGACCTCGTTGGTGACCAGGCCCCGACCTCGTCCCCCGCTCCTACACCAACGGGGTCTGACCCCTCGGGTGCCTCACTGCGCCCGCCGGGGGTCCCCCCCGGGCCCCGGCGGGCCCTGCCCGACTTCGAGCCTGAGGGTACCGCCGAGGCGGCCTCCGGTGAACCAGAGAATTCTGGCAAGCACCAGGGGTCTGACCTCAGGCGCCGGCAAGCGTTCTCAGCACGCCTGGTGAACTCGGCGCCTGGGGTCTGACCCCTCTGCCGCGTCTGACCCCTCTTGGTCGCTCCATTCCTAGGGAGGCCGCCCGGCCGGCGGGACAATGCCCGGCTCCCATGCGCGACCTGGTCGCCCGTTTGAAGGAGGGGGTCCTCGTCTTCGACGGGGCCATGGGGACCTCGCTGCAGCAGCTCGACCTCTCGAAGGCGGACTTCGGCGGCCTCGAGGGGTGCAACGAGAACCTCGTCCTCTCCCGCCCCGACGCGGTGGAGAGGGTCCACGAGGGGTTCCTCCGCGTGGGCTGCGACGTGCTCGAGACGGACACCTTCGGGGGCACGCCGCGCAAGCTCGCGGAGTACGGTCTCGGCGACCGCGTGCACGAGGTCAACAGGACCGCGGCCCGGCTGGCGCGGGGCATGGCGGACCGGTTCTCCACCCCCGAGCGGCCGCGGTTCGTCTCCGGGTCCATGGGGCCCACGGGGCTGCTCCCCGCCTCGGAGGACCCGGACCTCGGCGGGATGCCGGTCCTCGTCCTCTCGCGGGAGTTCGAGGCGCAGGCCCTGGGGCTCCTCGAGGGGGGCGTGGACTGCCTCCAGGTGGAGACGAGCCAGGACATCCTCGAGGTGAAGGCCGCGGTCCTGGGGATCCGGCGCGCCTTCGACCGGGCCCGCCGGAGGGTCCCGCTCGTCCTCCAGGTCACCCTCGACGGGACCGGGCGGATGCTCCTCGGGACCGACGTCCAGGCGGCGCTGGTCACGCTGGAGTCCCTGGGCGCGGACCTCCTGGGGCTCAACTGCTCGACCGGGCCCGAGGAGATGCGCGACCCGATCCGGACCCTCTGCGCCCACTCGGTCCTCCCGGTCACGGTCCTCCCCAACGCGGGGATCCCGCTCAACGTCGGGGGGGTGGCGAAGTACCCGATGGAGCCCGCGCCCTTCGCCGCGGCGCTCCGGGAGTTCGTCGCGGACTTCGGCGTGGACGCGGTGGGGGGGTGCTGCGGGACGACCCCCGAGCACCTGGCCGCCGTCGTGGAGGCGGTGCGGGGGGTCCCGCGGCGCCCCCGCGAGCGGCGCCGGCTCGAGGCCCTCTCCTCGATGATGGCCGCGGCCGAGCTCACGCAGGACCCGCGGCCCACGCTGGTCGGGGAGCGCGTGAACAGCCAGGGGAGCCGCAGGATGAAGCGGCTCCTCCTCAAGGACGACTACGCCGGGATCGTCGAGATCGCCCGGGGGCAGGTGGAGGGCGGCGCCCACGTCCTCGACGTCTGCGTCGCCCTGACGGAGCGCACCGACGAGAAGGAGCAGATGGTCGCCGTCCTGCGCAAGCTCGCGCTCTCGGTCCCCGCGCCCGTCTGCGTGGACTCGACGGAGGCCCCGGTCATCCGCGCGGCCCTCGAGGTCTACCCGGGCCGCTGCCTCGTCAACTCCATCAACATGGAGAACGGGCGCGTGCGGATCGACTCGGTGATGCCGGCGGTCCGCGAGTTCGGCGCCGCGGTGGTGGCCCTCACCATCGACGAGGTCGGCATGGCGAAGACCGCGGCGCGCAAGCTCGAGGTGGCGCGCCGCATCCACGGGATCGCCTGCGGCGAGTACGGCCTCCCGCCGGGGGACCTGGTCTTCGACTGCCTCACCTTCACGCTCGCCACGGGGGACGCCGAGTTCACCCGCTCGGCCGTGGAGACGATCGACGGGATCCGCGCGGTGCGGGAGGCCCTCCCCGGGGTGCGCACGATCCTCGGCGTCTCCAACGTCTCCTTCGGGCTCGGTCCCGAGGCGCGGAAGATCCTCAACTCCGTGATGCTCTGCCACTGCGTGCGCGCGGGCCTCGACATGGCCATCGTGAACCCGGGCGAGATCACGCCCTACAACGAGCTGACCGACGAGGAGCGGGGCCTGGCGGACGACCTCGTCTTCGCGCGCCGGGAGGACGCCCTCCCGCGCTTCCTCGCCTACTGCTCCGACCGCGCCCCGGCCGCCCACGAGAAGGAGGAGGCCGAGGTCTCCCTCGCCGACCCCCCGGCGCGGGTGCACTGGTGCATCCTCCACCGCAAGCCCGAGGGGGTCGAGGGGCTGCTGGACGCGTGCATGGAGACCCGCACGCCGGTCCAGGTCCTCAACGAGGTCCTGCTGCCGGCCATGAAGGAGGTGGGCGACAAGTTCGGGGCGGGCGAGCTCATCCTCCCCTTCGTCCTCCAGTCGGCCGAGGTCATGAAGCGCGCCGTCGCCCACGTGGAGAAGTTCCTCGACAAGGCCGACGGGGCCACCAAGGGGAAGGTCGTCGTCGCCACGGTCTTCGGGGACGTTCACGACATCGGGAAGAACCTCGTCCGCACGATCCTCGGGAACAACGGGTGGACGATCTACGACCTCGGGAAGCAGGTCCCCGCGCACGTCATCGTGGAGAAGGCCCTCGAGGTCGGGGCGGACGTGGTCGGGCTCTCGGCCCTGCTCGTCTCCACCTCGAAGCAGATGGCGGTGGTGGTCCAGGAGCTGCACCGGCGCGGCCTGCGGGTGCCCGTGCTGGTGGGCGGGGCGGCCATCAACCGCCAGTTCGGGAAGCGCATCAACCGGCTCGAGGACGGGTCGCTCTTCCCCGGGGGGGTCTTCTACTGCAAGGACGCCTTCGAGGGGCTCTCCACGGCGGACGGGCTCCGGGAGCCCGCGCGGCGAAAGGCCCTCCTCGCCGCGGTCCAGGCCGCGGACCCGGTGCCCCCGCCGGAGGCCCTGGCCGCGCGGCCCGCCGAGGACGCGGTCCCGCGCTCCGACGTGCGCGACGACGTGGCGCCGCCGAAGCCGCCCGCCTGGGGGCCCCGCGCGGTCGAGGGGATCGACCTCGACGACGTCTACCCCTTCATCAGCGAGCGCTCGCTCTACTTCCTCTCCTGGGGCGTGCGCAACGTGGAGCCCGCCGAGCGGGACCGCCTCATCCGCGAGGAGTTCGCGCCGCTCCGCGAGCGGCTCCAGAAGGAGTGCCGGGAGGAGGGCCTGCTCGTGCCGCGCGCGGTCTTCGGGTTCTGGCCCTGCTGGACCGAGGGGCGCACGCTCGTAGTCTTCGACCCCGCGGACCGCTCCCGCGAGGTGGCCCGGTTCACCTTCCCCCGGCAGGCGGGCGGGAAGCGGCTCTGCCTCGCGGACTACTTCGCCTCCCGGGCGCGGGGGGTGCACGACACCCTGGCCCTCCAGTGCGTGACGGTGGGGGACCGGATCTCCGAGGTGACCGAGCGGCTCTCGCACGCCGGGGACTATTCCCGCTCCTACCACCTCCACGGGCTCGCCGTCGAGACCGCCGAGGCGCTCGCCGAGTGGGTGCACCGCCGCGTCCGGAGCGAGCTCGGCCTCCCCGGCAACCGCGGGAAGCGCTTCAGCCCCGGGTACCCCGCCTGCCCCGACCTGGAGCAGCACGGCCCCATGTTCCGCCTCCTCCGCGTCGAGGAGTCGATCGGCGCGAGGCTCACCGAGGCCTTCCAGATCGACCCGGAGGCCTCGACCGCCGCCTTCGTGGTCCACCACCCGGACGCCGAGTACTTCCACACGAAGGGAACTCTCTAGCGCTGAAAGGCGGCCCTGGGCCCAGGGCGCCTCTTCTCCGGCACGGGGGCCTCCCTATCCGGGGCGCTTGCGGGTCGATCCCGCGGTGGTCCCGGTGGTCCCGGCGGACCCGGCCAGCCGCGGGGCCTGCTTCCGTCGGGGCCGGGCGCGGGGCGGGCCGGCCTGCTTCTCCTCGATCGCGAGCAGCCTCGCCTGGGATCGCAGCGTCGGCGCACCGTCCGCGGCGGTCACGCGGGCGTAGGAGCCGTCCTCGAGGAGGTTCCAGGCCTTCCGGTTGTCCGCCAGGGAGGCGGCGAGGATCTCGTCGAGGAGGCGCGCGCGGATCGCCGCGTCCGTGACGGGCCACATCACCTCGACCCGCCGCATGAAGTTCCGCGGCATCCAGTCGGCGCTCGAGAGGTAGATCCTCAGCCTCTCCCCCTCGCCGAAGGCGAAGACCCGCTCGTGCTCCAGGAAGCGGTCCACGACGCTCCGGACCCGGATGTTCTCGCTCAGCCCGGGGACCCCGGCGCGGAGGCAGCAGATCCCGCGCACGACCAGATCGATGGGGACGCCGGCCTTCGCGGCCTTGTACAGGGACTGGATGACCTCGTGGTCCACGAGCGAGTTCATCTTGGCGAGGATCCGGGCCGGGCGGCCCGCCTCGGCCTCGCGCCGCTCCTCCGCGACGAGCTCGAGGATGCGCTCCTTGAGGCCGAAGGGGGCCACGGTGATCTTCCGCCACCGGGGCGGGCGGGCGTAGCCGGTCAGGAGGTTGAAGAGGTCGCTCATGTCCGCCGTGAGGTCCGCGTCGGCGGTGAGGATCCCGATGTCGGTGTAGACCCGCGCCGTGACCGGGTTGTAGTTGCCCGTGGAGAGGTGGACGTAGCGGCGCAGCAGGTCCCCCTCCCGGCGGACGACGAGGGCGAGTTTGCAGTGGGTCTTCAGCCCCACGAGCCCGTAGATGACGTGCGCCCCGGCCCGCTCGAGCGCCCGCGCCCACTGGATGTTGGAGCCCTCGTCGAACCGGGCCCGGAGTTCGATGAGGGCCGCGACCTGCTTCCCGTTGACGGCGGCCCGGGCGAGCGCGTCGGCCACGGGCGAGTCGCCGCTCGTGCGGTACAGGGTCTGCTTGATGGCCAGGACGTGCGGGTCCTCGGCGGCGGCGCGCAGGAACCGCACCACGCTGTCGAAGGACTCGTAGGGGTGGTGGAGGAGGATGTCCCCGCGCCGGATCACCTCGAAGACGTCCTCCTCGTCCCGGAGCGGCGGGCGGAGGCCCTGGATGAAGGGAGGGTCACGGAGCGCGGGGCGGTCCTGGAGGGTCGCGACGGACATGAGGTCGCCCATCTGGAGCGGGCCGTCCACGCGGTAGACGTCCATGGGGTCGATGTCCACCGCGCTCCGGATGAACGATTCGATGGGGGCGGGCATCCCCGCCTCGATCTCGAGGCGGACGCCGAGCCCCCACTCCCTCTGGCGGAGCTGGCGCTCCACGGCGAACAGCAGCGGGTCGTCCTCCTCGTCCAGCATCAGGTCCGCGTCCCGCGTCACGCGGAAGATGTGGGCGCTCTGCACCGCGTGCCCGGGGAACAGCTCCCCCAGGTGCTCCCGGATGAGGTCCTCGAGGAGCATGAAGTGGTGCTCCCCCTCGGGGGCGGGGAGGCGCACCAGGCGGTCCAGGGTCCGCGGGACCTGGACCACGCCGAAGAGCTCCGTCCCGTCCTCGCGGAGGAGGACGACGCCGAGGTTCAGGGTCTTGTTGAGCAGGTGCGGGAAGGGGTGCCCCTGGTCCACGGCGAGCGGGGTGAGGACCGGGAAGACGTCGCGGTGGAAGAACTCCTGCACGCGCGTCCGCGAGTCCCCGTCCAGGTCCGCCCAGCGGAGGAGCCGGATCCCCTCGCGCTGGAGCGCCGGGAGGATCTCCTCGCGGTGGACCCGCGTGGCCTCCGCGACCATCCGGTGGACCTCCTCGGAGATCAGCTCGCGCTGCCGCTGCGGGGTGAGGCCGTCGTCGTCCGCCTTGGTGTCCCCGGACAGGACCTCCCGCAGCAGCCCCGAGACGCGGATCATGAAGAACTCGTCCAGGTTGCTCGACAGGATGGCGAGGAACTTGAGCCGCTCGAGCAGCGGGACCTTGGGGTCCTCGGCCTCGGCGAGGACCCGCCGGTTGAAGGCGAGCCAGGAGAGCTCGCGGTTCAGGAAGTTCGCGGTCCGGCCGGATCCGGTTCGGGGGGGCATGGGGACCCCCCAGCCTAGGCGGTGCCCCCCCGGCCGGGCAAGCAAGGGGGCGCCGTCTTTTTGAAGCCCCCATGACGCCCGTCCGGCGGAGCAGGGGGTCAGACCCCATTCGCCTGGCCTGGGCCAGGCGAATGAGGTCAGACCCTCGCAACGGCCCGGGCCGCGTAGGATGGCGCCCGTGTCCGACCCCGCGCTCCGCCGCCTGCTCGCGCTCTTCCGCTGGCTGACCCTCCTCGCGCTGGCGGCCTGGGGCGGGGCGTGCGCGGCCTGCCGCCCCGACGCAGCGGAGGGCCTCTTCGACACCTCCGCCCGGCGGCTCGCGGAGGCGAAGCCCTCGCCGGCCCCCGTGGTCCTCCTCCTCGGGGACTCCGGCTCGGCGAGCCCGGAGTTCCGGGCCAACCTCGAGGCCATGGCGCGCGAGCCCGCGCTGCTGGCGCTCCACGCCGGCGACGTCACCTACAGGACCCCGCGGGAGTACGGCCGCTTCGTCCGGGCCGCGCGGGCGCTCCCGTTCCCGCTGTTCGCGGTCGCGGGCGATCACGACCGCGATCTCGACCCGGCCCTCGAGACCTACGAACGGGTCGTGGGCGGGCGCAACCGCGTCGTGGAGGGGGGCGGCGTGCGCGTGGTCCTCCTCGACTCCTCCGGGGAGACGCTGGAGGAGCCGGTGCTCCGGTTCCTCGAGGAGTCGCTCCGGAAGGGGCCCCGCCCGCGCTGGTCGATCGTGGTCACCCACTGCCCGCCCTACCAGCCGGGGCTCCCCTTCCCGAAGTCGCTCGGGAAGGGGCACGCGCTGCGCGACGCGGCGGCCGCGCGGCGCCTCCTGGACGTCTGCCGCGCGGAGAAGGTCGCGCTGCTCGCCTGCGGGCACATCCACGGGTTCCGCCGGGCGGACGAGGGCGGGGTCCCGCTGGTGATCTCCGGCGGCGGGGGCAAGGACGTGGAGCCCGGGGACGCCTTCCACTACGCGCGGGTGACGCTGGGGGCGACGCTCGGGGTCGAGGAGGTCCGGACGACGCCGGCCGAGGGACGCGAGCCACTGGTCCGCCTCCTGGACGCGGGGATCGCGCTCTTCGCGCGCTCCGGGCCCTGGATCTGGGGCGGGCTGTTCCTGCCCTACTTCCTCCTCACCTGCGTATCGATGGTGCGACGGCGGCGGGCCGCCCTGGACGCCGGGAAGGCCTGACCGTGGTCCCGCGAGGCTCCGTGGCCCTCGTGACCGGCGCCGGCCGCCGGATCGGGAAGGCGATCGCGCTGCGGCTCGCCCGCGGCGGCTGCCGCGTCGCGGTCCACTGGCGGGAGAGCCGGGCCGGGGCCGAGGCGACCGTGCGGGAGGTGCGGGCCGCGGGCGGGGAGGCGCGGGCCTTCCG
>CAZKTF010000071.1:0-15039 GCA_964555565.1 uncultured Planctomycetota bacterium
CGGGCCCGGGCGTTCTTCGCGCCCTGGGCGACCGACTCGGAGAGCCTGCGGAGCACGGTCTCGACGGACCGCATGGAGTCGTCGTTGCCCGGGATCGCGATGTCCACGACGTCGGGGTCGCAGTCGGTGTCCAGGAGGGCCACCACAGGGATCCCGACCCGGTTGGCCTCCTTCACGCAGATGTCCTCGCGCCGCGGGTCCACGATGACGATGGCGCCTGGGAGCGTGGACATCTTGCGGATGCCGGAGAGGTTCTTGAGGAGCTTGCGCTTCTCCCGGTTGTGGGCGGACAGGCCCTTCTTGCTCATCTTCGCGAAGGCGTCGGAGACCTCGAGCGCCTCGAGCTCCTCGAGCCGGATGAGACGCTTGCGGATGGTCTCGAAGTTGGTGAGCGTCCCGCCGATCCAGCGCTCGAACACCGCGGGCATCCCGCAGGAGGTGGCCGTGGACTGCACCACCGCCTTGGCGCCCCGCTTGGTTCCGACGAACAGGACGTCCTTCCCCTCGGCGGCCACCTTCTGGAGGAAGTGCACGGCCCGCACCAGCCCCCGCACCGTGGACCGGAGGTCGATGATGTGGATGGTGTTGCGCTTGCCGTAGATGAAGGGGGCCATCTTCGGGTTCCACCGTGACGCCCGGTGGCCGAAGTGGACGCCGTTGTCGATGAGCTCCTGGACGGTGACGATCGGCACGAAGGACCTCCGCGATGCCCGGGACGCGGTCCCCCTCGCCCGGGGGGGGCCGTAAGCCCTGTCATCCTACGGGGTTGGCGCGGGCGGGGAAGGAAAATGGGCCGCCGCGGGGCTGCGGCGGATCGCCTCCACGACCTGGAGCGCGAGCCGGACCGCCCGGAGGCCGTCCTCGCCGCTCACGACCGGCCTCCCCCGGGTCCGGACCGCCTCGAGGAAGGAGGTCAGCTCGGCCACGAGGGGCTCGTGGTCGTCGATGGGGACCGGCTCCACCTTGAGGAGGTCGCCGAAGACCAGCCCCTTCAGGTCGGCCAGGCTCTTCGCCTCGGCCTTCAGGCGCGCCACGGCCTCCAGGGTCAGGCCCGGGGACTTCCGGTAGACCCACCCCTGCTTCAGGGCGAAGTCGAGGACCATGTAGGCGTCCTCGGAGAACAGGCGGAGCTTCCGCTCCACCTTCGTCGCGACGCGGCTCGCGGTGACGTTGGCGACGCAGCCGTTGGCGAACTCGATGCGCGCGTTGGCGATGTCCTCCCGGGAGGTGAGGACGGGGACCCCCACCGCATCGACCCGGACGGGCTCCGACCCGGCCAGGTGGAGGACCAGGTCGAGGTCGTGGATCATGAGGTCGAGGACCACGCCCACGTCGGCGCTGCGGAAGGAGAAGGGGGCGATCCGGCTGCACTCCAGGTAGCGGGGCCGGAGCGGGTAGCGTCCCATGGCGGTGACGGCCGGGTTGAAACGCTCGATGTGGCCCACGGCCAGCACCGCGCCGGAGGCGCGGGCGGCCTCCACCATGGCCGCCCCGTCCGCGAGGTCGGCCGCGAAGGGCTTCTCCACGAGGCAGGCGACCCCGCGCCTGAGCAGCGGCACGGCCACCGCGGCGTGCGCCACCGTGGGCACCGCCACGGAGACCGCGTCCAGGTCCGCGGGGAGGGCCGCCGGGTCGGCAAGAGCGGCGCAGCCGTGACGCGCCGCGGCCTCGGCGGCGACCGCGGGGTCGCGGTCCACCACGGCCACGAGCTCGGCGCCCGGGGTCTCCGCGTAGACGCGGGCGTGGTGGCGGCCGAAGGCCCCCACCCCCACCACCGCCACGCGCAGCCGGCGGGGCTCCCCGCTCACGGTCGTCCCGCCTCCCGGGCCCGGCCCTGCTTCCCGGCCACCTGCCGCCGGAGGAAGCCCACCAGGTGGGCCACCTCCTCCGTCATCCTGCCTTCCCGCTCGATCCGGTCGAGGGCCTGCTCGCGAACCAGGTCGCTCCGCCAGAGCACCCGGTGCGCCTCCTTGACCGCCCGGACGTGCTCCTCCGTGAGCCCGGCGCGGCGCATGCCCACGGCGTTCACCTTGATGACGCGGGCGGGGTGCCCCTCCACCACCATGAAGGGCGGGACGTCCTGGAAGATCCGCGAGAGGCCGCCCACGTAGGCGAGCCTCCCGACCGTGGTGAAGTGGTGGACCGCGGCGGCCCCGTTGAGGATCGCGCGGTCCTCCACGTGGACGTGCCCCGCGAGGAGGACGTTGTTCCCGAAGATGACGTTGTCCCCGACGACGCAGTCGTGGGCCACGTGGGCCCCCGCCATGAAGAGGCCGCGGCTCCCCACGCGCGTGAGCCGCTGCTCCTTGAGCGTGCCGCGGGAGACCGTGACGTGCTCGCGGAACACGTTTTCGTCCCCCACCTCCAGGCGCACCTCCTCGCCCCGGAAGGAGAGGTCCTGGGGGTCCCCGCCGATGCAGGAGAAGGGGTGGACCCGGTTCCGGGCGCCGAGGACGGAGGGGCCGAGGACCACGCCCTGGGCCATCACCTCGGTCCCGGGGCCGAGGGTCACGCCTGCGCCCACGACGGCGAAGGGGCCCACCACCGCGTCGTCCGCGAGGACGGCGGAGGGGTCGATGCGGGCCCAGGCGTCGATCCGCGCGGTCATGCGTCCGCGAGCATGAAGTTGATGCGGGCCTCGCAGGCCACCTCGCCCTCCACCGTGGCGCGGCCGAGGACGCGGCCCGTGCGGGCCCGGACCTTGAGGGCCTCGACCTCCAGGCGGAGCTGGTCACCCGGGACCACCGTCCGCCGGAGCTTCACGCGGTCGATGCTGAGGATCACCGCGAACCGCCCGGTGTTCTCCAGGCGGCGCAGGAGGAGGACCCCGGCGAGCTGGGACATGGCCTCCACGATGAGGACCCCGGGCATCACCGGGGTCCCGGGCCAGTGCCCCTCGAAGAAGTGCTCGTTGATGGTGACGTTCTTGATCCCCACGGCGCGCCGGTAGCCGTCGATCTCCACCACCCGGTCCACGAGGAGGAAGGGGTAGCGGTGCGGGAGGATCCGCTGGATCTCCCGGATGTCGAGCTGGCGGGAACGGCGCGCCTCGGCGTCGCCCCGCTCGCGGACGAGCGCCGCCAGGCGCCGCACGAGGGCCGCGTTGGCGAAGTGCCCGCTGCGGACCCCCGCGACGCGGGCCTGGAGGTCCGCCCCGGCGAGGAACAGGTCGCCCAGGAGGTCGAGGACCTTGTGGCGGGCGTACTCGTCGGGGAACCGGAGGCGGTTCTGGATCGGCTTCCCGTCGGCGCCCACGACGAGGGTGTTCTCGTGGCTCGCCCCCTTCCCGAGGCCCGAGGACCGGAGCGCCTGGGCCTCGGCCTCCAGGCAGAAGGTCCTCGCCGGGGCGATCTCCCGCGCGAAGGCCTCCTCGGCGAGCACGAGGGAGACGTGCTGCGTGGGGAAGGGGGCCCCGGGGCCGTAGTCGAGCGTGTAGGAGACGAAGAGGCCCCGCTCCGAGGGGAGGGCGGAGAGGAGCCCCTCGCCGCGGGGCTCCACGGCCCCCTCGGGCCGCGCGAGGGCCAGCGACGCGCGCGGGGCGCGCGGCTGCTCGACGGGGCGCGCCCGGCGGATGACCTCCACGAAGGGGAGCGCGCTCCCGTCCGCGGCGGGCACCTCGGGACCGTCCATCTCGACCTCGAGGTTGTCCACCCCGAGGCCGTGGCAGGCCGCCAGCAGGTGCTCGACGGTGTGGACCTCGGCGTTCCCCGCCGCGAGCGCGGTCCGGCGCCCCCGCTCGACCAGGTGGTCGGCGTCCGCGGGGATCCGGGGCCGCCCCG
The DNA here is from genome assembly GCA_964555565.1 of uncultured Planctomycetota bacterium. Lineage (GTDB taxonomy): Bacteria > Planctomycetota > JAJSAM01 > JAJSAM01 > JAKLKS01 > CAZKTF01. The sequence goes on from CAZKTF010000071.1 coordinate 3,780, forward strand.
GCAGGTCGGTGCGCACGAAGACAACGCCGGAGTTCGGCGGGGCCGGGGCCACGCGGAGCGTGGTCGCCACGCCGAGGTGGAGCCCGGCGCCCTTCATCTCGGCGCTGGCCTGGACGGTCCGCTGGTTGCGCATGGAGAACCGGGGCTAGGGGGCGTGCGCCCGCCGCCCTCCGCCCTCGCCCGTTCCCTTGCGCGTTCCCTTTCCCTTTGCCTTGCGCGTTCCCTTTCCCGTTCCCTTGCCCTTCCCCGTCCCCGTCCGTCCTCGCCTCCGCAGCGCGCGCACCTCCTCGATCACCTCCGGCAGCCGCCGGAGGGCCGCCTCGACGCGGAGCCACTCCCGGTGCGGCTCCGCCGGGAACCCCGCCACGACGGCGCCCGCCGGCACGTCCGTCGTGGCCCCGGCCCGGCCAGCCAGCACCGCCCCGTCCCCGACCTGGACGTGCCCCGCCACCCCGGACTGCGCGGCCAGGATCACGCCGCGCCCCAGGCGCGCGCTCCCCGCGATGCCGACCTGCGCCACGATGACGGTCCCGTCGCCGATGACCACGTTGTGCGCGACGTGGACGAGGCAGTCGATCTTCACGCCGCGGCCGATGACGGTCTTCCCGAAGCGCGCCCGCGCCACGGTCACCCCCGCCCCCAGGTCCACGTCGTCCCCGAGGACCACCGTGCCCGACTGCGGGACCTTCCCCGGGACCTGGCCCGGGCCGCGGGGCGGGAGGAACCCGAACCCCTCGCACCCCACCACGGCTCCGGCGCCCACGACCACGCGGTCGCCGGCCTCGGTCCCCTCGAGGAGGACCGCGCCGGGCTGGATCCAGCCGTCGGCCCCCACGCGGACGTCGCGGCCGAGGTAGGCCCCGCCCTCCACCACGGTCCGGGGTCCGACGCGGGCCCCCGCCTCGACCACGGCCCGGGGACCCACCGCGGCGTCCTCCCCGAGCACGGCGCTCGGGTCCACCCAGGCCGCGGGATGCACGCCCGGGGCGCTCCGGCGGCGGGGCGGGGTGAAGGCCTCGACCACGCGCGTGAAGGCGGCGTCCGGGTCCTCGACCTCGACGAGCGCGGCCTTCCCCCCGCGCACGCCCGGGGGGACGAGGACCGCGGCGGCGCGGGTGGACCGGAGCAGCGGCGCGTAGGACGGACGCGCCAGGAAGGAGACCTCCCCCGGCCCCGCCTCGCGGAGCCCCGCCACGCCGGAGACCTCGAGGCCGGCGTCCCCGACGACGCGCCCCCCCACCAGCCTCGCGAGGTCCCCGAGCCGCATCGCTCCGGCCGCCCTACTTGTTGAGCGCGTCCAGCACGTCCTTCGTGATGTCGCACTCCGCCGCGTGCCAGATCACGGGCCTCAGGGCCATCTGGAGCTTCAGCTCGTTGGCGCCGATCATCTCGATCCCCGAGCCGATCTCGATGGGGCTGTCGTCCACCGCGAGCACGCCCGTGAAGCCCTTCGCCGCGGCGATCCTCTGCGCCTCGGTGCAGACCTCCTTGTAGACCTCGTGCATCCTGCGGACCTGCTTGCGCTGGAGCGCGGCCGTGCCGGACTTGGCCTCCATCTCGATCGCGCGACCCGCGAGGTCGATCTCGTTCCGCATCCTGTCGTAGGCCTCGGTGCCCGGCTCCGCCGCGGTCTGGAGCTCGCGCGCCCGCTTCTTGAGGTCCTGGTCCTTCTTGAGCACGCCGTCCATGAGGGCCTTGTTCTCCTCCCCGAGCGCGGCCACGATCTCCTTCGCCTTCTTGTACTCCTTGAACAGCGTCCCGAGGTCCACGTAGCCGACGTGGCACTCGGGGGCGGGCGCCCGCCCGCCGAGCGCCGTCCCCGCCCCGAGCGCGATCGCCGCCGCCAGCGCCACCGCCGCCGCCGTCGCCGTCCTGTGCATGGGAGCCTCCCTTGATTCCTAGAAGAACCGCTCGAAGGAGAAGGAGACCACGCGCGTGCGGTCCCCGACGACCTTCCGGAGCGGGAACCCGAAGTCGAACCGGAGCGGCGCCGGGCCGAGGAGCGGGATCCGGATGCTGAACCCGACCCCCGCCGACGACCGCCAGTTCCTCGCGAGCCCCCCGGTGTTCTCCGCCAGGTTCGCCGCGTCCACGAAGGCCACCCCCCGGATGAGGTCCGAGTAGAGCGGCACGCCGTACTCCAGGCCGGCGGACGCCACGGCCTCGCCCCCCATGGGGTCTCCCTCGTCCGCATCGACGTACCGCAGGGACTGCCAGTAGGGCCGCGAGGGGTCCCGCCCCGCCGTCACCTCCGCCGGGGTGAGCGTGCGGTGCGGGTCCCCCTGCCCGCGCGGGCCGACCCCGCCGTACTCGAAGCCGCGGACCGCGCCGATCCCGCTGCTGCCGCCCGCGAAGTACCGCTCCGTGATCGGGACCGCGTCGGTGCCCGAGAGGGCCCCCGCGAACCCCGCCGACGCCCGGAAGGTGAGGGTGTGGGGCCGGTCCTCGGCGTCGCGGCGCACCTCGAAGGTCCGGCTCGCGGAAAGGGCCTCCTTGTGCAGGTTGAAGTCCCCCCCCAGGCTCCCGCCCACGAGCTCCGCCGACCCGCCCACCACCCACCCGCGGCTGGTGAGCGTCTCCTCGTCGATGCGGCTCCAGCCCAGGTCCAGGGCCAGGCCGCGCACGGAGTTCCGCCCGGCGATGTCGAAGACGTTGGGGGCCGCGTCCCGGTCGATGCTGCTCACCCGGGACGACTCGAGCCGCGGGCGGACCCCGGCGTAGAAGACGTCGTCCAGGTCCTCGCGCGGGACGAGCCAGCGCCGGCGCAGGTTGAGGCGCAGCCCGCTCTCGACGGAGTCGTAGCGGAACAGCCGGCTCGTGGTCGCGAAGACGTCCACCCCGAACAGGACCGGGCGGTCGAAGATCCACGGGTCGCTGAAGGCGACCCGGTAGTCGCTCTGGCCGGTGCCGGGCGAGAGGAGGAACGCCAGGGTCTGCCCGGCCCCCTTGAAGGCCCGCCCGGAGCCCAGGTCGGAGAGGCGCGCCGGGGAGTCGGAGATGTCGAAGTTGTTGAACAGGACGTCGAAGGTCCCGAAGAGCCCGGTGTCGCTCGAGACCCCGAAGCCCATCCGGAGCTTGCTCGTCTGGGCGGACTCCTCCACCCGGATCTCCACGTCCTTCTGGTCGGGGCGGTCGGTGTCGTGCAGGAGCGGGACCACCGAGTTGAAGTAGTGGGTATCGAGGACGCGCCGCACGGACTTCTGGATCGCGTGGTAGTCCAGCGGGTCCCCGGGGGCCACGGTGAACTCGCGGAGGATCACCTTGTCGCGCGTCTGGACGTTCCCCGAGACGTCCACCGAGCGGACCGTGAACCGTCGCCCCTCCTGGACCGCGAAGCGGACGTCCTGCACGCGCCCCTCGGGGTGGAGGACCGGCTCGACGTCCACCCGGGCGCCGGCGAAGCCCTGCCGCTGGCACTCGGCCACCATCTTCCGCGCGACGGCCTCGATGTCCGGCCTCCGCCAGCGGGACCCGGAGGTCGCCCCGGAGGCCCGGGCCGCGACCTTGTCCCGCTCGGGGAGCGAGGCCCCGCCCGTGACCTGGACCTCGCCCACGGTCCAGGCGCCGCCCTCCTCGACGACCACCGTGAGGGTCGCCCCGGAGCGGTCGTCGGCGAAGCGGACGTCGCGGACGCTCACGCGGGCGTCGAGGAACCCCTCGTCCCTGTAGAAGCCGAGGAGCGCGACCCGGTCCTCCTCGATCTTCCGCTCCACGTAGGGGTGCGGGGAGAGGAGCCGGGAGGAGCGGAGATCCATGAGCCTCCGGAGCCTCGCGTAGGGGAAGGACGCGTTGCCGAGGATGGTCACGTCGGTCACGAGGACCCGGGGCCCCTCCACGATCCGGAACACGACCTTCTTCGCGTCGGCGTCGTCGAGGACCTCGGGCTTCACCTCCACGAAGTGGTAGCCGTCCTCGCGGTAGCGGCGCGCGATGCGCCGCGCGTCGCTCTCCAGGCGGTAGGACGCCAGCGGGTACCCCCTGCGGGTCTCCGCGTCCGCCCGGAGGTCCGCCTCCGGCATGGAGACGTTGCCGAGGAACAGGACCTCGGACACCACGGGGTTCTCGCTCACGCGGAAGGTGAGCCGGAGTCCCTCGGGGACCGCCTCCTCGGTGACGGAGATGGTCTCGAAGAAGTCGTGGAGCATGCTCACGTCGCGGGCCAGGAGCTCCCGGTCGAGCGGCTTTCCCTCCTTCGTCCGCATCGAGTACTTGAGGGTGGCCTCGGAGTACCGCCGGTTCCCCTCGAAGACGATCCTCTGGACATCGACCGACTCCTGGGCGGGAGCCGCGCGGACCGGGGCGAGGACGCACGCCAGGGGGACGAGGACGCGTCCCGCCGCGCGCGCGAACCGGCCGATCCCCACCTGCGCCCTCCTCCCCTGCGGCCCCGCCGGCGGCGGGGGCTTCCTACACGCGCTGCCGCGCCCCGCTCTCGAACCGCATGTAGGGCGCGAGGAACGTGAGCGGGACCACGCCCGTGGGGCCGTTGCGCTGCTTGGCGACGATCAGCTCGGCCTGCCCCGCCTCCTCCGCCTTGCGCTTCGGGTCGTGGATGTAGTACTCCTCGCGGTGGAGGAGCAGGACCACGTCCGCGTCCTGCTCGATGGCCCCGGACTCGCGCAGGTCGCTCATCCGAGGGCGGTGGTCCTCGCGGGCATCGACCGCGCGGTTGAGCTGCGAGACGGCGATGATCGGGACCTGGAGCTCGCGGGCGAGGGCCTTGATGCTCCGGCTGATGAGGGAGATCTCCTGCTGGCGGCTCTCCGAGCGGCTCCCCACCCCCGCCTCCATGAGCTGGAGGTAGTCCACGATCACGAGGGCGATCTCCTCGCGCGCCTTCAGGCGGCGCGCCTTGGCGCGGAGCGCGAGCGGGGTGAGCGAGGGGGTGTCGTCGATGAAGATGCGGGCCTCGCTGAGCTTCCCGACGGCCCCGGAGAGCTTGCTGAAGTCCTCGTCGGCGAGGAAGCCGCGCCGCAGGCGCACCCCGTCCACCTTCGCCCGGGAGCAGAGCATGTTCTGGACGACCTGCGCGCGGGCCATCTCGAGGGAGAACAGCGCCACGGGCTTCCCCTCCACCACGGCCGCGTGCTCGGCGATGCAGAGCGCGAGCGAGGTCTTCCCCATGGAGGGCCGGGCGGCCACCACGACCATCTCGGACGTGTGGAGGCCGCCGGTCATGTCGTCCAGGTCGTAGAAGCCGGTCCCCAGGCCCGTGAGGCGCCCCTCCCGCTCCTGGTACTTGTCGATCTGCTGGAAGACGTGCTTGAGGACGTCGCCGATGCGCGAGATCTCGCCGGTCTCGGACTCGCGGTCGAGCTGGAAGAAGGCGGCCTCCGCCTCGTCCAGGATCTCGCGCCCCTGGCGGGCCCCGTCGTGGGCGGAACGGAGGACGCGGTCGCAGGCCCCGATGACGCCGCGGCGCAGCGCCGTGTCGCGGACGATCCGGGAGTAGTGCACGGCGTGGGCCGCGGTCGGGACCCGGTCCATGATCGTGACCAGGGCGTCCGAGCCCCCCACGGCGTCCAGCACGCCGCGGTGCTGGAGGTCCTCCCGGAGGGTGACCGCGTCGCAGCCCTTGCCGGAGTCGTAGAGGCCGATCATCGCCTCGAAGAGCCGGCGGTGGGCGTCGCGGTAGAAGTCGTCGGCCCGCACCAGCGTGGCGACCTCCCCGATCACCTCGTTGTCGAGGAGCATCGAGCCCAGGACCGCGATCTCGGCCTCCAGGTCGTGGGGGGGCGCTCGGTCGATGCGGTCGAGAGGGGCTGCGGCCACGGGAGGTCCTCGGACGGGACACGCGCCCGCCTGCGGGGCGCCGGGTGAGAGTAACACCCGGCTCCCCCGCGGGCGGAAGGGATCAGGGGCGGACGGACGGCGCGCGGGGGGACCCCGGGGGCTACAAGGGGGCCTTCGCCTCCACCACCCAGACCTTCACCGTCGCCATGACCTCGCCGTGGAGGACCACCGGGACGTCGAAGATCCCGAGCTCCTTGATGGGGCGCTCCAGGCGGACCTGGTCGTCGTTCACGGCCTTCCCGTCGGCGCGCAGGGCCGCGGCGATGTCCGCCGCGGAGACGGAGCCGAAGAGGTGGCCTCCCTCGCCCGCCCGGGCCGGGATGTTGATGGAGCAGTTCTCGAGGGTCTTCGCCGCGGCCGTGGCCTCGGTCTGCTTCTTCGCCTCGTCGCGCACCACGCGCCGCTTCCCCGCCTCCACGAGCCGGAGCGCTTCGGGCGTCGGCTTCGCGGCGAGCTTGCGCGGCAGCAGGTAGTTGCGCGCGTAGCCGTCGGAGACCTCCACGACGTCCCCCGCCTTCCCGAGCGCCTCGACCCCCTTCAGCAGCATGAGCTTCACGGTTGCACCTCCTCGAGGGCCGGGGCCTAGACGGCCACGTAGGGAAGGAGCGACAGGTACCGGGCCCTCTTCACGGCGACCTTCGCCTGGCGCTGGTGGCGCGCGCAGTTCCCGGAACGCTTCCGGGAGAAGAGCTTCCCCTGGCCCGTGGTGAGCTTCTGCAGGGTCGGGGTGTCCTTGTGGTCGATGGTCTTGACCTTCGCCTTGCAGAAGCGGCAGCCGGTCCGCTCGAAACGCTTGAACTTCTTGTCGTCACCCATGGGTCCTCCTCCGTTCCCGGCCGGGCGCCTAGACCGCCATCCGGGGCGCATCGACCTCGTCATCGAAGATCGCCGTCCGCCGCACGGTCACGTCCGGCGGGACCTCGTCCTTGGGGTCCATGGCCAGCACCAGGCAGCGCAGGACCGTCTCCGATAGCCCGGCGTCCTGCTTGAGGACGTTGGCCGCGCCCGGCGGCCCCTCGAAGTAGGAGAGCCAGTAGGTGGCCCGCCGCGCCCCGCGGATGTCGTAGGCGAGCTTCCGCTCGTCCCAGCGCCCGCTCACCAGGATCTTCCCGCCGCACCGCTCCACGAGGCCCTTCATGTGGGCCTCGGCCCCGTCCCAGTCCTTCGAGGCGAGCCCGCTCTCGACGAGGAACATCGCCTCGTACCGGCGCTTCGCCCTCTCCGCCGTCGTCATCGTCATCCTCGAGACCTCCTCAGGCCCGCCCGGGCCCCTCCGGCCCTCGCGGGCCGCCGTTGAACTTCGCCATGGCCGCCTCGGCACCCGAGGCGGCCCACGCCTCGACGGCGTCCGCCGCGCGGTCGAAGGACTCCCCGGCCCCGTCCCTCTCCGCCGGCCGGAACCGGGCCAGCACGTAGTCCGCCGGGTCCGCCGTCGTCGGCTCCCCGATCCCGATCCGGAGCCGGGGCCACTCCTCGCCCCCCAGCGCCCGGGCCACGTCGGTGAGCCCGTTGTGCCCCCCCGCCGATCCGGAGGTCCGCATCCTGAGGACCCCGGGCGGCAGGTGGTAGTCGTCGCACACCAGCATCAGGTCCGCCGGGACGGCTGCCGCGCGCTCCATCGCGCGCCGCACGACCATGCCCGACAGGTTCATGTAGGAGAGCGGCTCGACGAGGAGGACCTCCCGCCCCGCCAGCACCGCCCGGGCGGCCAGCGCGTTCAGCGTCCGGTCCCGGCGCAGCTCGACGCGGTGCCGGGCCGCGAGGCGATCCACCACCTCGAAGCCGCAGTTGTGCCGCGTCCCGGCGTACTCCGCGCCGGGGTTGCCCAGGCCGACCACCAGGAGCACCCGCCCCCTCCGTTACTTCTCTTCCTTCTTCTCCTTCTTCCTGGCCTCCTTGGCCGCGCTGTCCTCGGCCACCTTCGCCTCCTCCCGGGACTTGCGCTCCACCTCGCCGATGACCTCCGGCTGCACGGCCGCCTCCTCGGGGACCGCGGGCGCCGGCTCCTCGAGCTTGTGCGAGTAGGTGACGACCGCCAGGACCTCCTCGGGAGGGGCCTTGGTGGTCACGCCCTTCGGCAGGCGGAGGTCGCGGACGTGGATGCTCTGCCCGATGTCCAGCGAGGAGACCTCGCCCTCCAGCGACTCCGGCACGTCCTCCGGGAGGCAGTGGACCTCGAGCGCGCTCATCACGACGTTGAACACGCCCTCCTTCTTGAGCCCCACCGGCGTCCCCTTGAACACCAGGGGGACGCGGATCTCGATGGGCTTCCCCTTCACCAGGCGCTGGAAGTCCACGTGGAGGAGGCGCTCCCCCAGGCTGTCGTACTGGACGTCCTTGAGCAGCGCGGGCATGGACTCGGCGCCGACGCGGAGGTCGAGGATGCGCACGCCCGTCTTGAGCGCGTGCTCCACCTCCCGCACGGCCGCCGCCACGTGGACGGGCGAGCCGCCGCCGCCGTACACCACGCCCGGGACCCGCCCGGCGCCGCGCAGGCGCCGCGCCGCCGCGGACCCGGCCTCGTCCCGCTTCTCGACCGTCAGGATGCCCCGCTTCATGGTTCGCTCCTATGAGCCCCTATAGGAAGAGGCTGGAGATCGACTCGCTCTCGTGGATGCGCCGGATGGCCTCCCCGAGGAGACCGCCCACGCCCAGGACCCGCAGGTTCGGGAGCAGGGAGGCGTCCTGCGGGATCGTGTCCGTGACCACCACGGACCGGACCGGGACCGAGGAGAGCCGCTCGATGGCCGGGCCGCAGAAGACCGCGTGCGTGGCGCAGAGGTAGACCTCGCGGGCCCCGTGGGACGCGACGGCCTTCGCGCCCTCGGTGATGGTGCCGGCCGTGGAGATCATGTCGTCCACCAGGACGACGGTCTTCCCCTCCACCTCGCCGATGACGTGGACCGCCTCCGCCTTGTCCGGGCTGACCCGCCGCTTGTCCACGATGGCGAGCCCCGCCCCGAGCGACTTGGCGTAGGCCCGCGCCATCTTGATCCCGCCCACGTCCGGTGCCACGACCACCAGGTCCTTCAGGCCGAGCGCCGCCAGGTGCTTCACCAGCACGGGCGCCGCGAAGAGGTGGTCCACGGGGATGTCGAAGAACCCCTGGATCTGCGGGGCGTGCAGGTCGAAGGCCAGCACGCGGTCCACGCCCGCCTTCACGATGACGTTCGCGACCAGCTTCGCGGAGATGGGGACCCGGCCCTCGTCCTTGCGGTCCTTGCGGGCGTAGCCGAAGTAGGGGAGGACCGCGGTCACGCGGCCCGCGCTGGCCCGCCGGAAGCAGTCGATGAGGAGGAGCAGCTCCACCAGGTTGTCGTTCACCGGCGGGCAGGTGGGCTGGACGACGAAGACGTCGTTGCCCCGGACGTCCTCCTCGATCTTCACGTTGATCTCGCCGTCGGGGAACCGGGAGATCGCGGCGTTCCCCACCTCGAGGCCCAGGTGGCGCGCGATGTCGCGGGCCAGCGCCGGGTGGGCGGTCCCTCCGAAGACCTGGAGGTCCCCGTAGCGGCTCTGCTTGCGCGGCGTCACGGGCGACCTCCCTTCCGGACCGCGCGGCCCTCGAGGAGGCGCGCGGGCACGCCCACCGCCGTGGCCCCGGGGGGCACGTGGCGACCCGCCAGGACCACCGCCCCGGCGCCCGTGGTCGAGCCGCGGCCCACCGTCACCGGCGCCACGAGCAGGGTCCCGCTCCCGAGGAACGCGCGGTCCCCGACCGTCGTCCGGTGCTTGCGGCGCCCGTCGTAGTTGCAGGTGATCGTCCCCGCGCCGACGTTCACGGCGCGGCCGACGTCGGCGTCCCCGAGGTAGGCGAGGTGCTTCGCCTTGCTGCCCCGCCCGATGCGGCTCGCCTTGACCTCGACGAAGTTCCCGATCTCGGCCCCGTCCTCCAGGACCGCCCCGGCGCGCAGGTGGGCGAAGGGCCCCACCAGGCAGCGGCGGCCCACGACGACCCCGCCCCCGAGGACCGTGAAGGGCTCGATCCGGGTCCCGGCGCCGACGCGGGCGTCGGGGGACACGAAGGTCGTGGCCGGGTCCACCACCTCCACCCCGGAGGCCATGAGGGCGTCCAGGACCCGGCGCCGCATGACCGTCGAGGCCTGGGCCAGCTCGCCCAGCGTGTTCACCCCCGAGACGACCTCGGGGTCGAGGACGCGCACGGCGGAGACGCGCCCCCCGCCGCGGCGCAGCAGCCGCGGGAGGTCGGTCAGGTAGAGTTCCCCCTGGGCGTTGCGGGAGCGCAGCCGGCGGAGCGCGCCCGCGAGGACGCGGGCGTCGAAGGCGTAGAGCCCGGAGTTCACCTCGGCGATGGTCCGCACGTCGAAGTCCGCGTCCTTCTCCTCGACGATGTCGAGGAAGTTGCCGCGCCCGTCCCGCACGACCCGCCCGTACCCCGTGGGGTCGGCCGGGCGGAAGGAGAGGAGCGTGGCCGCGTTGCGCGCGCGGGCGTGGGACTCGGCGAGGGACTCCAGGGTCTCGCCGCGGATCAGCGGGACGTCCCCCGAGAGGACGAGGACCGTGCCGCGGAACCCCCGGAGCGCCGGGAGGGCGCAGCGCAGTGCGTGGCCCGTCCCCCGCTGTTCGCGCTGGATCGCGAACCGGGCGTCGGGGGCCGCCAGGGCGCGGCGGACCTCGGAGGCGCCGTGGCCCACCACGACCACGATCCGGCGCGGGCGGATCTCGCGGGCGGCGTCCAGGACGTGGCGGACCATGGGCCGCCCGGCGACCTCGAAGAGGACCTTGGGCCGGTCGGACTTCATCCTCGTGCCCTTGCCGGCGGCGAGGATGACGCAGGCGACGGCGGACCCTCTCACGGGGCTCTCCTGGTCGATGGCCGGGACCGCGGCCCCTCGGGGCCGCTCCCCGTCTCTCCGCACAGGGACGACCGGCGCAGGTTCGCCGGGGGCCCGGCCGGTCGCCCGGCCGGGACCGCAGGGGCCTGGGCGCCCCCGCGGAAACCGTCGAGTCTAGGGGGACCCGGCGGGCGGCCCAAGGGAATCCGCTCCCTTGCCCGGCCAGGATTCGAACCTGGATCAAGGGAACCAAAATCCCCCGTGTTGCCGATTACACCACCGGGCAGGAGCCACGCCAGCCTACGGGGTAACGGTCCCCAGCGCCAGCGCCTCCCTCCGCAGGAGGTCGAGCGCCGCGTTCGCCGCGAGGGAGCGCACGAAGGCCCGGTCCCCCGGGAGCCTCCGGGAGAGGGAGCGCACGCCGCGCCGGGAGGCCACGGCGAACCACACGAGCCCCACGGGCTTCCCCCGGGTCCCGCCCGAGGGCCCGGCGATCCCGGTCACCGCCACGGCGAGGTCGGCCCCGGTGCGCGCCCGGACCCCGCGGGCCATGGCCTCGGCCACGGGCCCGCTCACGGCCCCGTGGGCGCGGAGCAGCCGCACGGGGACCCCGAGGAGGCGCGTCTTCACCGCGTCCGGCAACTGTGACACGGACAACAATCCGAACACGC
>CAZKTF010000072.1:0-15014 GCA_964555565.1 uncultured Planctomycetota bacterium
AATCACGCCGCGGAATCACGCAGTCGGACGCCGAACTGCGGAAGTTGGGCTAGGGAGTGCCCGAGGCGGGCACGGGCGGTTCAGCGGACTATGAACTCCCCCGGCCGCGTCATGCCGGTCTGGCGGCGGCTCAGCCGCTCCTGGAAGACCGGGTCGTGCTCGAGGGCCTTCTCCTGCAGCTCGAGGAGGGCCCTCTCCTTCTTCAGGGCCTCGATCTCGCGGGTGATCTCCTCCTCGCGCCGCAGCGTGTCCGAGAGGTCGCGCTTGGCGGGCAGCAGGTTGCGCACGAGGACGAGCGCGGCCATGAGCGCCACCGCCGCCGAGAAGTAGAACGCTACGTCGTGCCGCGGAGGAGCGTCCCCGTTCCGGGGGGCGTCCCCGGGCCCGGCGGCGGGGGAGGGGTCGGTCACCGGGCGGCCCCCGGGCGGAAGGGGAACCGCGCGTAGCGGGCGCGCGGGCCGAGCTCCTCCTCGATGCGGAGGAGCCGGTTGTACTTGGCCGTGCGCTCGGAGCGGCTGAGGGAGCCGGTCTTGATCTGCCCGGTCCCGAGCGCCACGGCGAGGTCCGCGATGGTCGTGTCCTCCGTCTCCCCGGACCGGTGGCTCACGATGGTCCCCCATCCGGCCGCCTGCGCCGTCCGCACGGTCTCGATCGTCTCCGAGAGGGTCCCGACCTGGTTGACCTTCACGAGCACCGCGTTGGCCGTGTGCCGCTCGATCCCGCGCCGCACCCGCGCGGGGCTCGTGACGAAGACGTCGTCCCCCACGATCTGCACCCGCCCCCCCAGCCGCGCCGTGATGGCCGCGAACCCCTCCTCGTCGTCCTCGCCGAAGGGGTCCTCGACGGAGACGACGGGGTAGCGGGCGCACCAGCGGGCATAAATCTCAAGGAGCGCCCCGCGCGGGAGCGGGTCGGTCCGCCCCTCCCCCTCGAGCACGTAGCCGCCGTCGCGCAGGAGCTCCGTGGCCGCCACGTCGAGCGCGAGCGCGACCTGCCGCCCGGGCTCGTAGCCCGCGGCCACGACGGCCTCGAGCAGGAGCCGCAGCGCCTCCTCGTTGTTGGCGAGGTCCGGCGCGAAGCCCCCCTCGTCGCCCACCGCCGTGGCGAGCCCGGCCTTGCGCAGGAGCCCCTTCAGCGCGTGGAAGACCTCGGCCCCCGCGCGCAGCGCCTCGGAGAACCTGCGGAACCCGTGGGGGACCAGCATGAACTCCTGGACGTCCACGTTGTTGTCCGCATGGGCCCCGCCGTTGAGGACGTTCATGAGGGGCACCGGCAGGGTCCGCGCGCCGGGGCCGCCGAGGTGGCGGTAGAGCGGGACGCCCGCCTGCTCCGCCGCCGCCCGCGCCGCCGCCAGCGAGACCCCGAGGATCGCGTTCGCCCCCAGCCGCTTCTTCTCGGGGGTCCCGTCGATCGCGCAGAGCCTCGCGTCCAGGGCCTCCCGGTCCCGTGCGTCCATCCCCTTCACGCGGGGCCCGAGCACCGCCTGCGCGTTGCGCACCGCGCGCCGCACCCCCTTGCCGCCGTAGCGGGGGCCGCCGTCGCGCAGCTCCACCGCCTCGTGGGACCCGGTGGACGCGCCCGAGGGGACGATCGCCCTCCCCAGGGCCCCGCCGGCCAGCCGGACATCGACCTCGACGGTGGGGTTCCCGCGGGAATCGAGGACCTCCCGCGCGGCCACGCCCCGGATCCGGAAACCCGCCCCGCCCTTCCCTGCAGGCATGATGGAACTCCAGTGCTATCAAGGGTTTATCGGGCGAGTGTGGCTCTAACGCAAGGTCATTCTTTTCGCGCGGGAATCTATCCGCGCCTAGCGGAAGGACTCGGAGGTAGGCTGTGCGAGACTGGAAGAGGCCGAAGGGCGCGGGATGCCGAGACGGAGGCGGATTGGTCATCTCGGGATTCGGGCAGACGGGAAAGAGTACGGCGACTTCATCCCCTTCGAGGGGCCCGGGCGAGCGTGGGAGGCAATCAAGTTCCGCATCCTCCTCGAAGGGGTTGAGCAGGGGACGCGGATCACCTGTCGGCTCGATGACCCGGAAGGCGGTCCAGGAGGAGGGTTCCTCCGGTTCGCGGAGACCGAAGTCGAGGCCCCGCAAGAAGGGACCGCCGCGCTCGTCTGGGATCTTCCCGAGGGCTTGTCCATCATGGCCGGGAGGTACCGGCTCCAGGTCGTCAACGAGGATTGGATTCTCTCGCGGACTGTCCACTTCGGGAAGAAGCCTGGGGCTTGAACAGCCTTACTGCTGGGGGTCGTTCGTGAAGCGGCGCGACCGTAAGCGCGGGGAAGTAGTCATCGTCAGCGTGCCGATCTGGGACGCCAGAGACATCCCGCTGCTTCACCCGAAGATCAACGTGTGCTACCCGAGGGGAGGAACGCGGCGGAAGCCTAGGCGCTAGGGGCCAATGGCTCCCAAGTGGACCTAGGCCATTCTCCGTCGAAGGAAGTCCTTGTATCGAAGCTCGGTTTGGGGTGAAGCCAAGAGCCCAAGTTGGATCTTGGCGACAAGGGCTGCGGACAGTTCGGTCTCAAGGAAGATGGCTTGGCCTAGCAGCGCGGCCTCTATTCCTGCCTTGTCCGGTACGGCGACCAACGCGAATGCGATCATCGAAGGTTGCCGAAGCCACGCGGCATGCTCGGTGGGCTGAATGACCATGGAGGGGCAGCCCGTCTTCGGGTCCGTCGTGAAGTTCGCCATGAGGAAGCGGCGATCAGGATCCGACTCGGCATCCGTTAGGGCGAAGTGCAGGTGCGTTGGGTAGCGCCTGGTTGCCTTGTTGGTAAACGCGAAGCCGGGATGAATGGCGATCCCCACTTCGGGATGTGCCTCAGGCGAGGCCGATGGCCCGATGGAAGTCGGCTAGACCAGTCTCGCGGGAGACGATCTCCTCAACCTGCTCAGGAGTCTTGCCGAGATGTGCCAGCAGACTCTCGATCTGAACCGGCAAGCTCGATGCACCGGGGTTTTCCCACTCCGGAAGGTCGTGCGTCCACTCGCAAAGCTCCCAAGTGCCCTTGTCCCGATGTTCCATCACGACCTCGGCGATGATGTCCAGATCCTCTTGAGAAAGAGCGAGGAAGCCATCTGGATCGACCACGGCAAGGGTGTTGTGTTCCCTCCGGATCCGACGATCCCAAGCCTTCCCTCGGAACGGATTGTCCGGCTTCAGCAAGTCGTAGATCCGACTCACGACCAGCCCATTCCTCATCGAGCAGAAAGAGTCGCCGGTGATCGGCCTGTCCCGACGCTCAAGCGACTTGCGATCGGCCAGGTACAAGAGCTTGACCACGCGAATCATGTCGGGATGGCCGCCCTCAAGGCGGATCACCTCAGCGGCAGCGTCGGCTGCCTTCTCCTCGCTGAACCGGAACGCAAACGCGGCCATGGTGCCACTAGCATAGCACCTACCTGCCCCGGCATGCGCGGGGAGCGCCTTGACTAAAGTAGAAAGATATGGTACGCTCCCCGGCATGAGCGAGTCCAACAGACGACGCGGGCCGGTCGGAGGGGCCAAGTCCGAGACGGTCGCGGCCATCCCAAAGGCGTGCCAGGAGGAAGGCGCGGCCGTCGAGTTCCTGGAGCGGATGCGCTGGCCGAACGGCATGGCCTGTCCCCATTGCGGGAGCGTGGCCGTCTACCCCATGCTGGACCGGGACGGCAACCGGTCATCGCGTTACCTCTGGCGGTGCCGCCCTAGGGAAGGGTGCGGGATGCAGTTCACCTGGCGCGTTGGTTCCGTGATGGAGGACTCCCGCATCCCCGCGCGGATCTGGCTCTACGCCTTCTACCGGGCGTGCGCGTCGAAGAAGGGGATCTCGGCCCTCCAGATCAAGCGCGAGACGGGGCTCTCGTACAAGTCGGCCCTGTTCCTCATGCACCGCATCCGGTTCGCCATGACGGACGACGGTGGGCCACTCGGCGGCACCGTCGAGACGGACGAGTGCTTCCTCGGCGGGAAGCTCTCGAACAAGCACAGGGACGAGCGGGACCGACTCCGCAAGATCGGCTTCCCGAAGATCGCCGTTCAGGCCTTGGTCGAGCGCGGGGGCCGCGCCCGCGCCAGCATCATCCCGACCGTCAGCGGGGCGAACCTCGCGGACGCGATCAAGCGCACCGTCCACCCCGCGTCCACGGTGTTCACGGACGGGGGCGCCGACCATCCGGCCCTCTCGCGCGCCTTCGCCCGGCATGAGTGGATCAACCACGACCGCGGCGAGTACGGGCGTGGAGACGTCACCACGAACACCGTGGAGGGCTTCTTCGGCCTCCTCCGCCGCCGCATCTACGGCACGCATCACTCGGTCTCCCAGCGGCACCTTGGGCCTTACCTCACGGAATCGTCCTTCCTCTACTCGCACCGTCACGAGGACGACGGGGCCCGTACCGCCGCCGCCATCCAAGGGGCCAACGGGCGCCGTCTCCGCTACCTGGAGCCAACTAGGGCTTGAAAGAGTCCATCGCTGCCGATAGAATCCCTGCCGTCTTGATGGTGCCCCCGCCCGAAGTCGAATCGGGATAGCCTCGCGGCCAGCGCATTCCAGGTGCGCCGCGTCTGCCACTTCCGCCACGGGGGCGTTGCCGGAGCCGGTGGAGGGATGTTCACCTTGAGGAAGGGGTCCTCCACCGGCTTGCTGTTCCGGGCCATCCGGCGCGGCCCGCGTTTCTACTCGCCTCCTTCCCCGCTCAGTTCGCGGATGGCCTCCTCGATACGCGCTCCCGCGTGCCAGACCCGATCCCCGGGGCTCCCGATGGTGACGAGCAGTTCCTTCATCGGGAAGTTGGGAAGGGCGCGAGCGCCGTTCACCTTGAGCGTGCCGAGCCCGCGCGCCGTGACCCCGAGAGCCCGGGCGAGCGCCGCGGAGGAGAGCCCCGCCGTGCCAGCCTCCTTCACCTTTTGCATCAGGGCGAGGAACGCGGTCCCCTTCGCCGGACGCTGGACCACGGCGGGCCGCGGGCGTCCCTTGGTAGACTTGCTCGTGATGGCCCGAGCCGCCTTGCCCTCCAGCACCGACAGGAGATCGGCCACATCCGCCGCCGTTTCGCACCCGACCCGGCGACCCCCGTCCAGGTACACCACGAAGCGCGCGGTCGTCATGCCGCCATCCTGGATCGAATGCGTGGCGCTGTCAAGTCCTAAGCGCGCTGTTACGCCGTAACGGAGGACCGCATGGGCAGGCCGAAGAGGAAGCCGCCGGGACCCGCCGCCGAGACGCTAAAGATCGAGGGGCTTTGGGAGGATGCCGTCGCCAAGGCCATGCGGAAGCGGAAGCCTCCGGGCGGCTGGCCGAAACCCAAGAAGAAGCCCAAGCGCTGGAAGTAGACCGGGGGGGGGGCGCCCCATAGACGAATCGGCGCCCTTGCGTTAGAGCCAGACTACCCGTTTATCGGACATTCAAGCGGCCCGGCGCAACCCGCCCCGGCACCTCTCCTCCCTCGGAGGGGGGGAGGTTAGGGTACAGGGCTCGACGCCCGGGGCCGAGGATCCAGGGGGAGGGACCTCCGGACGATGCGCTTCGCACCTTGGGGCCTGAGGGAACTCGCGCTGTACGGGGGCGGCTCGGCCGCCCTGGGGACAGTACTCCTCCTCGTCGGGCCCCCCTGGGCCTACGGGGCGGGGATCGCCTTCCTCGGGGCCTTCCTGGTGTGCTGGTTCTTCCGGGACCCGGACCGCCGGGTCCCGACGGGGCCGGGCCTCCTCGTCGCCCCGGCCGACGGGCGCGTCGCCGACATCGAGACGCTCCCCGGGCCCCCCTTCCTCGGCGGGGAGGCGGTGCGGGTCGGGATCTTCCTCTCCCCGCTCGACGTCCACGTGAACCGGAGTCCCGCCGCGGGCACGGTCCGGCTCCGCGAGCACCGGGCCGGGAAGTGCCTCCCCGCCTACGACCGGCGCGCTGCTGAGGAGAACGAGTCCTGCGCGCTCGGCCTGGAGTGCCCGGCCCCGGCGGGGCGGCCGCCGATCAGGCTCCTCGTGCGGCAGGTGGCGGGCGTGGCGGCCCGGCGGATCGTATGTCCGGTGGGGCCCGGTGCGGCCCTCGCGGCCGGGGAGCGTTTCGGTATGATCAAGTTCGGCTCGCGCACCGAGCTCTGGGTCCCCGCCTCGGCGGGCTTCACCTGCCGCGTGAAGGTGGGGGACCGCGTCAGGGGGGGGGAGACGGTGATCGGGGAGGTCGATGCCCTCCGGTAGGTACGGGGGGGGCGAGGGCGGACGCCACGCGCGGGGGGTCCTCTTCCGCCCGGCGGTCCTGCCCACGCTGCTCACGCTCGGGAACCTCTTCTGCGGGTTCCTCGCGGCGGCCAAGGCCGCCGACGCGCTCGCACTCCCGGCCGGGGCGGCGGCGGACGCGGAGCGGCTCGCCCTCATCGAGGTCGCGGGCTGGGTGATCTTCCTGGGCATGGTCTTCGACGCGCTGGACGGGACCGTGGCCCGGCTCTCGGGCACGACGAGCCCCTTCGGGGCCAACCTGGACAGCCTCGCCGACGTGGTGACCTTCGGCGTCGCCCCCGCGCTGCTCGCCAAGGTGATCGCCGAGACCGTGGGCGGGATGGAGAACCACAAGCTCACGCTCTACTTCTCGGTCTTCTTCGCGCTCACGGCGGCCATCCGGCTCGCCCGCTACAACGTGGAGCACGGGGACCCGGAGGAGGCCCACCTCTGGTTCAAGGGCCTCCCGACCCCCGGCGCCGCCGGGGTCATCGCCGCCCTCGCGATCCTCCTCCCGGACCCGGAGTTCCCCCTGGAGCGCACGCTGTTCCGCGCCCTCCCGTACCTCACCCTCGGGCTCGGGCTCCTGATGGTCTCGCGCCTCCCCTTCGCCCACTTCACCAACCGCTTCCTCCGCGGCCGCAAGCCCCTCACCTACATCGTGTGGATCTTGGCCGCGCTCGTCCTGGCCCTGGCCTTCCACTCCTTCAAGATGGTCCTCGGCGCCGGGCTCGGGCTCTACGCCCTCTCGGGACCGGTGGTCGGGATCTCGCGGCGCATCCGGCGCGGGCGGGTCCCCGCAGGGACGGGGGCGCGGCCGTGAGCCGCGCGCTCCTCGGCCTGGGCAGCAACGTGGAGCCGCGGGAGGACCACGTCCGGACCGCCCTCGACATGCTCCAGGAGGGAGGCGCCGTGCGGCTCCTCAAGGTGAGCCGCCTCCAGGAGACGGAGCCCGTGGGAGGGCCGCCGCAGGGGAAGTACCTCAACGGGGCCGCGCTCGTGGAGACCGACCTCGCCCCGCGGGACCTGCTGGCCCTCGTCAAGTCGGTGGAGACCCGCGTGGGCCGCCGCCACGGGGGCGTGCGCTGGGGGCCGCGGGAAGTGGACCTGGACCTCCTCCTCTACGACGACCGCGTGCTCGAGGAGGGCGGGCTCATCGTGCCGCACCCGCGCTTCACCATGCGCCGCTTCGTGCTCGAGCCCTCGGCGGAGGTCGCCCCGGACATGGTCCACCCGGTCCTGCGGAAGACCGTGGCGGAGATCCTCCGCGCCCTCCCCGACCGCTCCGGCCGCGGGAGCCCGCGCCTCCTCACGCGCCTGGAGGACCTCCGGGCCTACGTGAAGATGCTGAAGCGCAACCGGATCTCGCTCGGGCTCGTCCCGACGATGGGGGCGCTCCACGAGGGGCACGCCTCCCTCATGACGGCGGCCTACCACGAGACCGACCGGGTCCTCGTCTCGGTCTTCCTCAACCCGCGCCAGTTCGACGACCCGAAGGACCTCGAGCGCTACCCGCGCACGCTGGACGACGACATGGCCCTCTGCGCCGCGCACGGCGTGGACGCCATCTTCGCCCCGCCGCCGGAGGAGATGTACCCGGCCGGGTTCGCCACGCGGGTCGAGGTGGAGCGGCTCTCCGCGGTCCTCGAGGGCGCGGTGCGCCCGGGGCACTTCGCGGGCGTGACGACGGTCGTGTGCAAGCTCCTCGCGCTCACCCTCCCCGAGCGCGCCTA
Source organism: uncultured Planctomycetota bacterium (assembly GCA_964555565.1). Classification (GTDB taxonomy): domain Bacteria; phylum Planctomycetota; class JAJSAM01; order JAJSAM01; family JAKLKS01; genus CAZKTF01. Next base: position 7,935 of record CAZKTF010000072.1, read on the forward strand.
CTTCGGCCGCAAGGACGCCCAGCAGGCGGTCCTCGTGCGCCGGATGGTCCGCGACCTCGGCATCCCCTGCGAGGTCGTGGTCATGCCCACCGTCCGGGACGCGGACGGGCTCGCCCTCTCCTCGCGCAACCGGTTCCTCTCGGCGGAGGAGCGCCGCGCCGCGCTCGCGCTGCCGGCGGGGCTCCGCGCGGCCGAGGAGGCGTGGGCGGCGGGGGAGCGGGACGCGGAGAGGATCACCGCCGCGGCGCGCAGGGCCGTCGAGGCGGAGCCGTCGCTGCGGCCCGACTACCTCGTCCTCGTGGACCCCGACACCCTGGAGCCGCTCCGGGGGACCGTCGCCACGGGGCTGCTCCTGGCCGCCGTCCGGTCCGGGGCCGTGAGGCTTCTGGACAACGCGCTGCTCGAGTGACCCTCGCGCGTTTCCCTCCTCCCCGGCGTCGCCGCCGCGCTACGATTCCCCCTCCGGCCTGGAGTCCCCCCGCATGCTCCGCACGATGCTCAAGTCGAAGGTCCACCGGGCGACGGTGACCGACGCGAACCTCGACTACGTCGGCTCCCTGACCCTGGACGCGGACCTCATGAAGGCCGCCGACGTCCTCCCCGGGGAGAAGGTCCACGTCGTGAACGTCAACACCGGGGACCGCTTCGAGACCTACTGCATCGAGGGCGCGGCGGGGAGCGGGACGGTCTGCGTGAACGGCGGCGCGGCGCGTCTCGTGCAGCGCGGCGACCTGGTCATCGTCATCGCCTACGGCCAGTACGACGAGCGGGAGCTCAGGACCTGCCGGCCGCGCATCGTGCTGGTGGACGCGCGGAACCGCGCCGTCGCCGAGGAGAAGGCCGTCGCCCCGGCGCCGGCCCCCGCCCCGGCCCGCGCCCGCGGCTAGGCCGACCCCGTGCCCGACCGGGCTGCCGCGTCCCTCACCTGCCCGGCCAAGCTCAACCTCTTCCTCGAGGTCCGGGGGAAGCGCCCCGACGGCTACCACGAGATCGGGACCGTGATGGTGACGCTGGACCTCGCCGACGGGCTCGAGGTCGAGGCGACCGCGGAGGACGCCGTCTCGATCCGGGTCTCGGGCCCCCGCGCCGCCGGCGTCCCCTCCGACGGGAGGAACCTCGCCGTCCGCGCCGCCGAGGCTGTCCGGGCCGCGGCGGGGTCCCGCCGGGGGCTCCGCCTCCTGCTCCGCAAGGAGGTCCCGGCCGGGGCGGGGCTCGGGGGAGGGTCGAGCGACGGGGCGGCCGCGCTGCTGGCCGCCGATCGGGTCCTCGGGGCCGGGCTCTCCGCGGAGGCGCTCCAGGGCCTGGCCGCGGGCCTCGGGAGCGACGTCCCGTTCTTCCTGCGGGGCGGCACGGCCCTGGCCCGGGGCCGGGGCGACCTCCTGACTCCGCTCGCGGCGCCGCCGCCGCTCCGGTTCCTCCTCCTCTTCCCCGGCGCGCCGGCCTCCACGCGGGCGGTCTACGCCCGCTGCCGTCCCGCGGAGGGGGAGGCGGCCGGCGTCCAGGCCACCCTCCTCCTCGCGGCCCTCGCCTCCGGGGACCCCGCGGAGGTCTCCCGGGCCTGCTTCAACCGGCTGGCCGCCGCCGCCGCGGAGGTCTGCCCGGCGGTCCGCGACGCGCGCCGCGCGCTGGAGGGCCTCGGCCTCGGCCCCTCCCACGTGACGGGGAGCGGCTCCGCGTGCTTCCTCGTCCTCCCGGAGGGTGTCGATGAGGCCGACCTCCTCCGCCGTCTCGAGCCCGCGGTCCGGGGGCTCCCGGCCGGGGCCTTCGCCGCCGTCGTCCGCGCGGAGGCGCCCGGGGATCGCCCGTGAACCCCGCGACCCCGCCTCCGGTTCCGCCCCGCATCGTCGCCGTCGTCGCCGAGCGGACGAACGCCCGCGCGCTGGCCGAGGCCCGCCTCGCCGGCGCGGCCGCGGACCTCCTCGAGTGGCGCCTCGACGCGCTCGAGGAGGAGCCGGACCTGGCCGCGTGGACGGCCGCGGTCCGCACGGAGTGGATCGCCACCTGCCGCCCCGGCCGGCGGGGCGACGCCGAGCGGCCGGCCCTCCTCGCCGCGGCGGGACGCGCGGGGGCCGCCTGGCTCGACCTCGAGTGCGGCGAGCCCGCGCCGGGGGACCGCGGCGCGGCCCGGGTCCTCCGCTCCCTCCACCTCCGCGAGGGGGAGGCCGGCGACGCGGCGGCGGTGGCCGGCCTCGCGCGCCTGGAGCGCGAGGGCGGGGACCTCCTCAAGCTCGTCCTCCCGGAGTCGGGCGCGCTCCAGGGGCTCGCGGCGCTGCGCCTCCTCAAGAAGCGGCGGCGGGGGAAGCCCCTCGCCTGCCACGCGCTCGGCCCCGCGAACCTCGCCACGCGGGTCCTGGGGCCCGTGTTCGGGAGCGCCCTCCTCTACGCGGCCACGCGCCCCGGTCGGGAAGTCGTCCCCGGGATGCCGTCGCTCGGGCTGCTGCACGGGGTCTACGGGGTGCGGCGCCTCAGGCGCGGGAGCCCCTTTCTCGCGCTCGTCGGGGGCCGGCTCGACCACAGCGTCTCCCCCTGGACGATGAACGCGGCGTTGCGCGCCGGGACCGCGGGCGCGGTCTACGTCCCGGTCCCCGGGGCGGAGGGGCTGGAGATCGGCCGCGCGCTCATGGACCTGGGCGCCGCGCTCGTGGCCTTCACCATCCCCCACAAGGAGGTGGCCCTCGCCATGGGGGACGAGCCCACGCCCGCGGCCCGCCGCGCCCGCTCGGCAAACACCCTGTTCCGCAGGGCCGGGAAGCTCGTCGCGGACAACACCGACGGCCCCGCGGCGGCGGGGCTCGCCGCCCCGGCGCTCGGGGGCCTCGCGGGGAAGACCGTCCTCGTCCTCGGGAACGGCGGCACGGCGCGCGCGGTCGCGGCGGCGCTGCTGGCGGCCGGGGCGCGGGTGTGGATGAAGGGCCGCGACGAGGCGCGCACGCTCACGGGGGCCGACGCCTGCGGGGCGACCGCCGGGCTCCCGCCGGGGCCCGTGGACATGCTCCTCAACGCCACCGCGGCGGGGCAGTGGCCCGAGACCGGGGAGGACCCCGCGGAGGCGCTCGCCCCCGGGGTGGCCGCGCCCTTGCGCTTCGACGCGGTCTACAACCCGCGCGAGACGCGGTTCCTCGCGGCCGGGCGCGCGGCCGGGGCGAAGACCATCGCGGGGCTCGACATGCTCGTGGCCCAGGGCGCGGCCCAGGTCCGGCTCGCGGGCCTCGGGGACCCCGACCTCGCGGCCATGCGGCGGGTGGGGGAGGAGGAGCTGGCGCGGCGCGAGCGGCCCATCGTCCTCCTCGGGATGCGCGGGGTGGGGAAGAGCGCGGTGGCCGCGGAGATATCCGCCCGCACCGGCCGCGTCCTCCTCGACACCGACGCCATGGTGGAGGAGACCGCGGGGATGTCCGTGGCCGAGGTCTTCGTCCGGCGCGGGGAGGCGGAATTCCGCCGTCTCGAGGAGCAGGTCGTCCGGGCCGCGATCGAGCGCCCCGGGACCGTGGTCGCCCTCGGCGGCGGCGCGGCGGTCCACCTCCCGCAACCGGTCGCGGGCGCCACGGTCGTCTGGCTCCGCGCCCGGCCCGAGACCCTCGCGACCCGTGTCCGCGGGAGCGGCCGCCCCTCCCTCCGCGGGAAGCCCGTGGACGAGGAGGTCGCCGCCCTCCTCGCCGAGCGCGAGCCCCTCTACCGCGCCCGCGCCTCGGTCACCCTCGACACCGACGACCTCACCCCCGCCGAGGCCGCCGCGGAGGTGCTCAGTGGGATCGACCCGACGCGTTCGATCTCTCGCGGCCCCTGAAACAGGCGCCTGGCACCGTACTACTCCACCCCCAGGGTCCGGACGAGGAAGGCGAGGACGTCGGCGGCCTCGTCGAGGAGCTTGGCGGTGGGCTTGCCGGCGCCGTGGCCGGCCTTCGTCTCGATCCGGATGAGGACCGGCGCGGGCCCGCCCTGCGCCGCCTGGAGCGCCGCGGCGAACTTGAAGGAGTGGGCCGGGACGACGCGGTCGTCGTGGTCCGCGGTGGTGATGAGGGTGGCGGGGTAGCGCGTCCCCGGCCTCAGGTTGTGGAGGGGGGAGTAGGAGCGGAGGACCTGGTAGTCCTCCTTGACGTCGGGGTCGCCGTAGTCGCTCGTCCACGCCCAGCCGATGGTGAACTTGTGGAACCGCAGCATGTCCAGGACGCCGACCTGGGGGACGGCGGCGCCGAAGAGGTCCGGGCGCTGGGTCATGCACGCGCCGACGAGGAGGCCCCCGTTGCTCCCGCCGAGGATGGCGAGCCTGCGGGGCGAGGTGTAGCCCCTGGCGACGAGCCACTCGGCCGCGGCGATGAAGTCGTCGAAGCAGTTCTGCTTGCGCCTCTTCGCGCCGGCCTGGTGCCAGTCCTCGCCGTACTCGGAGCCCCCGCGGATGCAGGCGGTCGCCGCGACCCCGCCCATCTCCATCCAGACCACCTGCGACACCGAGAAGGCCGGTGTCATGGGGATGGCGAAGCCCCCGTAGCCGTAGAGGCGCGCGGGGTGGCTCCCGTCGAGCCGCAGCCCCTTCCTGTGCGAGACGAACATCGGGATCCGCGTCCCGTCCTTGCCCTCGTAGAAGACCTGGTGCACCTCGAAGGCGGAGGGGTCGAAACGCACACGGGGGCGGAAGAAGGGCACGCTCGCGCCGGTGGCGGGGTCGAGGCGGTACACCGTCGGGGGCGCATCGAAGGAGGTGTAGACGTAGAAGGACTCCCGGTCGGACCGCCTCCCCGTGAGGCCGTGGACGCTCCCGATGCCCGGGAGCGCCAGCTCGCCGAGGGGGGCCCCGTCGAGGCCGAAGCGGAGGACGCGCGCGTGGGCGTCCTTCAGGTAGGACGCGAGGAACCGGTCGCCCACGACCGAGACCTGCCCGAGCGTCTCGGGGGCCTGCGGGATCACCTCGCGCCAGCGCTCCCGCGCGGGCTCCCGGACGTCCACGGCGATCACCCGGCGCCGGGGGGCGTCCCTGTCCGTGAGGAACCAGAGGACCGGTCCGTCGCTCCCGACGAAGGTGTAGCCCGCGTCGAACTCCCCGAGCAGCGTCCGCACCTTCCCCGCCGGGTCGGAGAGGTCGCGGTAGAAGACGCGGTTGCGCGGGTCGGTCCCGACCCACCCGTGGATGACGAGCCAGCGGCCGTCCTCGGTGACCCGCCCGTCGAAGCCCCACTCCTTCTCGTCGGGGCGCTCGTAGACGATGGGGTCCTCCGACTGCGGGGTGCCGAGCCTGTGGTAGCAGAGCTTCTGGTAGTAGTTCGCCGCCTGGAGCTCCTGCCCCGCCGGGGGGGCGTCGTAGCGGCAGTAATAGAAGCCCTTCCCGTCGAGGGACCAGGAGGCGTCGCTGAACTTCGACCAGGAGAGGACGTCGGGGAGGTCCTTCCCCGTCTCCACGTCGCGGACGCGCCACTCCTGCCAGTCGGAGCCCCCGCGGGAGATCGAGTAGGCCAGCAGCCGCCCGTCGTCGCTCAACCCCACGCCCGTGAGCGCCACGGTCCCGTCCTCGGAGAGCCCGTTCGGGTCGAGGAGGACGCGCGGCTCCGTCCCCTCGCGGTCCACGACCCAGAGCACGGACTGGTTCTGGAGGCCGTCGTTGCGGGAGTAGAACAGCCGCCCCCCGCGGGGGATGGGCGGCTCGTAGCGCTCGAAGTCCCACAGCTCGTTGAGGCGCTCCCGGATCCGTCCCCGCGCCGGGATCCCCGCGAGGAACCCTTCCGTGAGCCGGTTCTCCTCCTCGATCCACCGCCGGGACTCCGGGGAGTCGGGGTCCTCCAGGGGGCGGTAGGGGTCGGGGACGAGGTCCCCGTGGAAGCGCTCCGCCGCGTCCGAGGTGGGCGCGTGCGGGTAGACGCAGGGTCCGCCGGGCTGCGAGGCGCGGCAGCCGGCGGCGGTCGCGGCGAGGGCCACGATCAGGAGACTCCTGGGCATCGCTACCTCCGGGGGAGGCGGGGGCGCGGCGGAAGGTAGCGGGGACGTCCCTGAGCGAGTAAGTAACTCCCACTCCGCCGCCACGAGCGCTCGCGGAGTTACTTACTCGCTCAGGGACGTCCCCTCCCCGGTGATTCCTAGCCGCCGGCGCGGGAAATCAGCCTGTCGGTGTCCAGGATCGTGATCCTGCGTCCCTGGACCTGGAGGATCCCCTCCTCCTGCAGGCGGGTGAGCGCGCGGGCCGTGGTCTCCGGGGCGATGCCGAGCAGCGCCGCGAGATCCCGCCGGCGGAGGGGGACGAGGAGCGTGTTCGTCCCCGAGCGCGGGAGCTTCCCGTCCACGAGGAAGCCCGCCACCCGCTCCACCGCGGTGTTCGTCCCCAGGCCGCGCAGCCGCTCGGCCTCCCGGTCGATCACCGAGGAGAGGTGGTTGGCCAGGCCCGTCGCGACGGCGGCGTTGGACGCCAGCAGGCTCCGGAAGGAGGCCGCGGGGGCGAAGCAGGCGCCGAGTTCGGTCACGGCCACGGCGTCGCAGGTGAGACGGCGGCCGAAGACCCCCGCCAGGCCCACCAGGTCCCCGGGACCGAGGAGGTCCACGATCCGCGGGTGCTCGCGCGGGCCCGGGGCGACGAGCTTGACGAGGCCCTCCTGGATGGAGAACACCCCCTCGGGGAGCTCGTCCCGGCGGCCCAGCACGGTCCCCGCGGAGAGCCTGCGCTTGCGCATGACGCACATGGTCTCGGAGAGCATCCGGGGGTCGAGGTGGGAGAGGAAGCCCCGGCGCCGCTGCGCGCAGTCCGAGCAGACCCCCGTCGGGGTGTCCATGCGCGCGAGGGTGCAACCCCCGTGCCGCCCTTGACGGGCGTCGGGTCCTGGGTCTCCCCGGCGCGGCGGCTTGACGGGCGTCAAGGAAACCGACGCGCGGGTCATTCGGTTACCCAGGTACGTCTCCGCCCTTGACGCGCGTCACCCGGGGCGTTTGGGGGGCCGCTCCCGGGCGTCGGGACCCTTCGAAGCGCGGAGGCGGTCCCGGCAGGCCGACCCGCGCGAGGTCCCCCTGTGACCCTGGCGACACGTGCCTTCGCGCTCCTGCTCGGCGCCCTCGCCGCCGGCGCCGCCGTGCTCGCCCTGCGCGCGCGGCGGGGCGGCGCGC
>CAZKTF010000073.1:0-14996 GCA_964555565.1 uncultured Planctomycetota bacterium
TGGATCGTCCCGGTCGCTGAAGACCTGTACCGGAACTTTCCGCGTGTGGCACTAGAGTCCCTCGGGGGGCCCTCGGAGGCGGTGGTGCCCATGGCGAAGCCTGCGACGGACGCGGCGGCGGCCGGATGGAAGCCGGCCGTCCTCCTGGCGGACGACGACGTGGAGTACCTGCACGCCGCCTCGACGGTCCTGCGGGACGCGGACTTCGACGTCACGGCCGTGGCGGACGGGCACCACGCGAACCTCGCCCTCGAGGTCGCGGCCCTCACGAAGCACCCCTTCGACCTGCTGGTCCTCGACATCCGCATGCCCGGGGCGACGGGGTGGGAGGTGCTGCGCGCCGCGCGCGAGCGGGTCCAACCCGGGGTCCTGCCGCCGCGCGTGCTCCTGATGACCGGGTTCACGATGGAGCTCGACCTCGACAGGGTGCGCGCGGAGCGCGCGGACGGGGTCCTCCTCAAGCCCTTCACCAACACCGCGCTCGTGGCCGAGTGCCGGCGGGTCCTCGCCATCCACCGGCCAGCCCCCGAGGCGATCGGGGACGTCCGCAATTAAGCAATTGACTCTGCCGGCCGCTCGCCTGGGCGTCGATGGCCGGGGGATGAGGATGGTCGGCCCCGGCGCAGCCGCTGACCCGTGCCACGCTCGGCGGAGGGGGCTGTTCGAGAGTTAGTTGCTTGGTCGCGGACGTCCCCGGTCTCATGCTCTCGGTGGTGGCCCGCCCGGCGGCGGCGGGCTCGGCGCGCGAGGGGGGGGGCGGTGCCCCGGGGAGCCCGCTCGCCCACATCCCGCTCTTCAGCGCCCTGGACCCCTCGGCCCAGGCGACGCTCTTCCGTTCGATGAAGGTGGAGCGGGTGGAACCCAACCAGACGGTCTTCTGGATGGGAGACCGCGGGGACAGCTTCTTCCTCGTGAGCAAGGGGGAGGTGGCCATCTCGGTACCCAACGAGAACGGCGAGGAGGTCCTCCTCGACCGGCAGGGGCCGGGAGGGTTCTTCGGGGAGATCAGCCTCCTCGACTCCGACCCGCGCACCGCCACGGTCCGCGCCACCGTCCCCACGGAGCTCTACCGGCTGGAGCAGGCGGACTTCCACGCCTTCCTCCGTGAGCGCCCCGATGCCGCCATCCAGATCCTGACGATCATGGGGCAGCGCCAGCGCGCCAGCACGTCGGCGCTGCGCCGCCTGAAGAACCCCAACGTGGAGTTCGCGCGCATCCGCCTCACGCTCTGGCAGCGCGTGAGCGACGTCATCGCCACCGTGAGCGCGGGCGCCGCCTTCACCCTCTTCCACGTCTTCTGGTTCGGGGGCTGGGTCGTGGTGAACCTGCTCGCGGGGTGGGGCCTGCTGCCGAAGTCCTTCGGCTTCGACCCCTACCCCTTCGGGCTGCTCACCATGGTCGTGAGCCTCGAGGCGATCTTCCTCTCCACCTTCGTCCTCGTGAGCCAGAACCGCCAGTCCGAGCGGGACCGGCTCCGCGTGGACCTCGACTACCAGATCAACCTCAAGGCGGAGACCGAGATCACGGCCCTGGCGCGACGCCTGGAACGCCTGGAGACCCACCTCATGGGTCAGCGCGAGGATCCCCCGGGGCCGACGCCGGCCAAGGACTAGCGGCCGGGGGGCCGGGGGGCGCGGGCCCGCGGCGTCCTCCATCAGCCGCCCGACCGGGCCAGGAGGACGACGCGCGTCTTGAGGAAGAGGAGCCCCCCGGGAGTCTCCTCCGCGACGCAGGCCCGCGCGGCGGCGGGCGCGCTCGCGAGGAGGCGCCGCGCCTCCGCGTCCTCGGTGCCGCCGGGGGCCACCGGGGAGAGCCAGCGCTCCCACGGGATGCGGTCCGGGAGGAGTTCGAAGGCCTCGAGGCGCAGCCCGGCGTCCTCCACCGCGCGCCGCCACTCGGAGGGGCGGAGGGCGCGGGCGTGGCCTGGGTCCCGGGCCCGCTCGAGGGCGTTGAAGAGCGCGGCCCCCGCGGGGTCCTCCGGGGCCGTCATGTCGGCGAGCCCGGCCCGACCGCCCGGGCGGAGGACGCGCGCCATCTCGGCCAAGGCCGCCCCCGGGCGGGGGAAGTGGTGGACGGCGCGCCGGCAGGTGACCGCGTCGAAGGCGCGGTCGGGGAAGGGCAGCGCCTCCACGTCCCCCGCCACGAAGCGGGCGTTGGTCGCGCCGCGGGCGGCGGCGTTCCTGCGGAACTCCTCCCCCATCGCCGGGGTGAGGTCGATGCCCACGACCCGGGCCGCGAGCCCGGCCAGCGCGTGCGCCGTGTGGCCCACGGCCGTGCCGACGTCGAGGATGCGCTCCGTCGGTCCCGGAGCGAGGAGCTCCACGAGGCGGCGGAGGTCCGGGCCCGCCCGCTGGCTCTCGTTCCGGGTGTAGTCCGCCGCGTGCCGGGTGAACCAGTCCTGCACCCGCGCCCTGTCCGATCGGTCGGGGCCGGACTCCACGGGGGCCAGTATAGGGGTCAGACCCCACGCGCATCCGCGTGCCGTCGCAATCCCTTGCGACAACTAGAGTTGTGACGCCACAAACCACGTGCGTTTGCAATTGCAAACGCGTGGGGTCTGACCCCTGCTCCTGCGCTATCCGGAACGCCCCCTCGTGCGACATCATGGGAGAGGAGGTGCCCATGCGGTTCGCGGCGAAGGCGGGGCTGGTCGTGGCCGGCGCGGTGGCCCTGGCGGTGGCGGCGGGGGCCCGGGCGGGCGGGGCGGAGGGAGGGGCTCCGGGGGCGGCGAAGCCCGCGCCGGCAGCCTCACCCCCGGGGGGGACCGCGCTCAGCCGCTTCCTCTTCTTCGCGAGCCTCGAGGGGCTGTTCGAGGACGGGGTCCCTGAGGATCTCGTAAAGGTGATCCTGGAGAAGGACGCGCGCGGGGGCTACGTGAACTTCGTCTACGCCTGCCCCCTCTGCATGCCGACGCTGGACGCGTTCCGGCAGTACGCGGCGCGCATGGAGTGGGAGTACTCGGTGAAGGGGGACCGGTACGCCGACGACGCGAAGCCCTCCGTTCTTGGCGAGATCGCCGGGCTTCTCGGGGACAAGGACGTCGCGGTGCGGCGCAAGGGGCTCGGCGCGCTCGTCGAGAGGTACGCGAAGCGGCGGATGGACCGGCTGCGCCTCACCGTCGAGGAGCGCGCTTCCTGGAGGCAGGCGATGGCGCTGGGGCGGAAGGAGGGGATGAGGATCCTCGAGTCCTACACCCGGTCGAGCCCCGCCGAGACCCACGGGATGGAGCGCTGCCCCACCTGCGACGGCGCCAACGACTGGATGAAGTAGCCGCTGGGGTCAGACCTCGGGCGTTTGCAAACCGTGGCCTCCACCCGTCGTGTCACTCCCCAGCGTTTGCAAACGCGTGGGGTCTGACCCCTAGTCCTCCAGCCACCGCTTCATGTGTTCGAACGATCGGCGGTCGGCCGCGGGGTCGTAGCGGACGCCCTCGTTGAACTTCCCGTCGGCGGCGGGGTTGGTGAAGGAGTGGACGGCCCCGCCGTACTTTACGAGCACCCAGTCGGCCTTCGCCTCCCGCATCCCGGCCTCGAAGGCGGCCAGGGCCTCCGGCGGGACGAGCGGGTCGTCGGCCCCGTGGCAGACGAGGATGCGCGCCTGGATCCGGCCGCGGTCCTCGGGCTTCGGCGCCGTGGGGTTCCCGTGGAAGGAGACCACCGCGCGGAGGTCCGCCCCGGAGTAGGCCAGTTCCAGAACCGTGGTGCCGCCGAAGCAGAACCCGATGGCCGCGAGCCGCGCAGGGTCCACCCGCTCGTGGCCCGCCAGGACCGCGAGCCCCGCGGCCGCCCGCGTGCGAAGGAGGGCGGGATCCGCGCGGAACTCCCCGGCCCAGGCCCCGGCCTGCTTCGGGTCATCGGTGAGCTTCCCCTTCCCGTACATGTCGAGGGCGAAGGCGACCCAGCCCGCGCGGGCGAGCGCCTCGGCCCTGCGCTTCGCGTGGTCGCCCAGCCCCCACCACTCGTGGACCACGAGCACCCCGGGCCTCCGGCCGGGCCGGGCGGGGTCATAGGCGAGCCATCCCTCGAGGGTCGTCTCCCCGTCGCGGTACTCGACGGGGCCTGCGACGACCTCCCGCTTCCCGGGTTCCGCCGTGCCCGGGGCCGCGGCGCAGCCCGCGAGGGCGGCGGCGGCGAGGAGTGCGGCGGCAGCCACGGATGCGCGCATGGGGTCCTCCTAGTTATGGAACCTCGGGACGGGAGGGGCCTCCGCCAGGACGCGCGCCTCGTGCTCCCCCAGCTCCCGGAGCCGCTCCCGGAGGGCCGGTTCCGGCGCGAGCCGGAGGCGGCGCGCCAGGTCCACGTAGGAGGCGTGGTGGCGGGCCTCGCTCTCGAGGAGCGACTCGTAGAGGTCCCGCAGCTCCGGGTCCTCCAGCCGCCCCGCCAGGAGCTTCATCCGCTCGCAGGAGCGCGCCTCGATGATCGCGGCGCAGAGGAGCAGGTCGAGGAGCCTCCCCGGCTCCCCCTTCCGGACCGCCGCGTGGAGCCGCGAGGCGTAGGGGCTGGCCGGGAGCCCGCCGAACCGGACCCCCCGGCGCCGGAGCACCGCGAGGACCCGTTCGAAGTGCTCCATCTCCTCCCGGGCCAGGCGCGAGAGCGGCTCGAGGAGGGCCTCGCGGTCGGGGTAGCGGGAGAGGAGCGCCAGGGCGGTCGCGGCCGCCTTGCGCTCGCAGTGGGCGTGGTCCACGAGGACCGTGTCCATGTGGGCCACCGCCCGCTCCACCCACCGGGGGTCCGTGGCGGACGCCAGTCCGAGCATGGGGTTGAAGTCTACGCGGGCCGCGCTGGCGCCCCAACCACCCCTGCCGTAGGATCTCCGGGGGAGCGAGGTGGAGGACACCCCATGAGCCGAATCCTCCTCGTGGAGGACGACGAGGGCGCCCGCGGCCTGATGACGGAGTGGCTGCGGATCGAGGGCTTCGACATCGTCCACGCCGCCGATGCGGAGACGGCGCTGGAGCTGGCGCGCCTGCGATCCCCGGACATGTTCATCGCCGATATCTTCCTGCCCGGGATGCGGGGCACCGACCTCTGCCGGACGGTCCGCGCGGACCGGGCGCTCCGGGAGTGCTACTTCATCCTCATCACCGGGATGGACGCCCCGGACACCCAGCTCGAGGGGTTCCGGGCCGGGGCGGACGACTACATCCCCAAGCCGATCCGCCGCGAGGAGCTCCTCGCCCGCGTCCAGATCGCCGGCCGCATCCGCCAGCTCCAGGCGGCCGTCCGCTCCTTCGCCGCGAGGGCCCGGGCGACCGAGAGGGCCCAGGAGGCCCTCCTGTCCCTCCTCGAGGCGCAGGCCCAGCGGGTGGCCGAGGTGCAGCGGCGCCTGGACGCCCTGGACGCGCCGTCCCTCGTCGAGCTGCTGGCGCGGGCACGGGAGGACCTCGAGAGGGTGCGGGAGCGCCACCGCCCGGCACCGGCCGAGCCGACCCCCTCGCCGGACCTGTAGGGAACGGCGCCCGACGGACCGTGGATCCCGGCCCGGCCGGGGGCGTATCCTCACGGAGGTTCCGAGGCTCCTCCCGCAGGGGGATCATGAAACGAGTGCTCGTCATCGACGATGAGGAGGCGGTGCGGAAGCTCATCCGCAAGGCCCTCCCCGCCTCCCTCTGCAAGGTCACCGACGCGCCGGAGGCCCGGAGCGCCCTCGACCTCCACGCGAAGAAGCCCTTCGACCTCATCATCCTCGACGTCTTCATGCCGGGGATGGACGGCCTGGAGGCCATCCAGGAGGTCCGGGCCTCGGGGGACACGGTCCCCATCCTCGTCATCTCGGGGGGCCGCCCTGGGTCGAACGTGGACGGTCTCTTCCTGGCCGACACGCTCGGGGCCACGCGGACCCTCCCGAAGCCCTTCGAGGTGAAGCAGCTCGTCGCCATCGTGAAGGAGCTCCTCAAGGCCTGAGGGGGGCCACCGAGGTACTCCCCGTGAGCACACGCCCGAAGAGGCCCTCCTACCTCGTCCGCCCGCCCACCGCGGTCCTCACGCGGGGCTACGACCCGCGGCTCTCCGTCGGGTCCGCCCGGCCGGCCGTCTTCCGCTCCTCGACCTACGTCTTCTCCAGCCCGGAGTCCGCCGAGAGGGCCTTCGCCGTGGCCCTGGGCCGGGTCCAGCCCACCGAAGGGGAGAGTGTCGATCTCATCTACTCCCGCCTCTCCCATCCCAACGCCGAGATCTGCGAGGACCACCTGGTGCCGCTGGAGCCCGGGGCCTCCGCCGCGGCGGTCTTCAACAGCGGGATGGCGGCCATCTCGACGATCTTCCTCACCTGGTGCCGGCCCGGGACGGCCTTCGTCTACACCGATCCGGTCTACGGCGGGACCCACCACCTGGTGAAGCAGCTCCTCGAGCCGCTCGGGCTGCGCGGCGTGGCGGTCCCCGCGGGGGACCGCAAGGCCCTCGCCCGCGCCGTGGCGCGGACGAAGGGACTGCGCCTGGTCTTCGTCGAGACCCCGGCCAACCCCACCCTCCGGATGACCGACATCGCCGCGGCCGCGGAGGCCGCCCGGCGCCGCAGGCCGCGTCCCCTGGTCGTCGTGGACAACACCTTCCTGGGTCCGGTCTTCCAGCACCCGCTCCAGCGCGGGGCGCACCTGGTCGTGTACTCCGCGACCAAGTTCCTCGCCGGCTTCAGCGACATGCTGGGCGGCGTGGTCCTGGGGGCCGACCCGGGGCTCCTCCACGAGCTCCGCGGGACGCGGGCCATCCTCGGGAACATCCTCCAGCCGGACGAGTCCTGGCTCCTGGACGGCCGGCTCGCCACGGTCACCCTCCGCATGAACCGCCAGAGCAAGAACGCCGAGCGGATCGTCAAGGGGCTCGCCGGCCACCCGCGGGTCCAGCGGATGCTCTACCCCGCCCTGTTCGAGGAGCCGGAGCAGGTCCGGATCCGGGACGCCCAGTGCCGCTACCCGGGCTCGATCTTCGCCATGGAGCTCCGGGGAGGGAAGTCCGCGGCCTTCGAGTTCCTCCGCAGGCTCCGCATCGCGAGCGACGCCGTGAGCCTGGGCGGCGTCGAGTCGCTCGCCTGCCACCCCGCCTCGACGACCCACTCCGAGATGGCGCCCGCGGAGCAGGCCCGCGCCGGTGTCACCGCGGGGCTCGTGCGCGTCTCCGTCGGCGTGGAGGACTGGCGCGACCTGCTCGCGGACTTCAAGCGGGCGTTGGACGCGATCCGGTGATTACGGCGCCCTCTTCACGAAGTACCAGTCCTTCGCCTCCGGGTTGTTCGAGTTCTCGCTGAGGCGCGTGGCCGCCTCGTCCACGGTCTTCGGCGGCGGGAGGATGACCTTGTCCCCGGGCTTCCAGCCCTCGGGGCAGGCGGTCCCCGCGTGCGAGTCCACGAACTGGAGGGCGTCCACGATCCGCAGGACCTCGTCGATGGAGCGCCCGGCGTTCATCGGGTAGTAGATGCACGCCCGGACGGTCCGCTTCGGGTCGATGACGAACAGCGCGCGCACGGTGGCCATGTCGCTGGCGCCGGGGTGGATCATCCCGTAGGCGCGGGCGACCTTACCGTCCAGGTCGGCGATCACGGGGAAGGGGATCTTCACCCCGTGCTTCTCCTCCAGGTTCCGGACCCACGCGATGTGGGAGTAGACGCTGTCCACGGAGAGACCGACGAGCTGGGCGTTGCGGCGGGTGAACTCCTCGGCCCGCCGGGTGAAGCCCAGGAACTCCGTGGAGCAGACGGGCGTGAAGTCGTAGGGGTGGCTGAACAGCACCATCCACTTCCCCGGGAACGACGCGAGCGAGATCGGCCCCTGGGTCGTCGTCGCCTGGAAGTCCGGGGCGGGCGAGTTGAGCGTCGGCAGCGAGACCGGCGTCGGGGCGGCTGCGTTCTCCGGCATCCCATCCTCCTGTTCCCGGCCGCCCTTCCGCGGGCGGCCGACACCTAACCCTCGATCGGCAATCCCTCCGCGGCCCAGCGGTCCGTCCCGCCGGCCACGCTGAAGACCCTCCGGCGTCCGCTCTCGATGAGCCACTCGGCGGCCTGCGCCGAGCGGGCGCCGGTCCTGCAGATGACGAGGACCTCGCGGTCCGGGCCCCCGGGGATCTCCCCCGCGCGCCGGGGCACCTCGCGGAGCGGGACGAGGACCGCCCCCGCGGCGTGCCGCCCCGAGGGGGCCGCGTACTCCCGGGGCTCCCGGACGTCCAGGAGGAAGGGCCGCTCCCCCCCCGTCGGGACGCCCTCCGAGAGCCGCCTCCAGGCCTCCCGCGGGGCCAGCAGCGGGACGCGCCCCGTGGGGGCCGTGGCGCAGGCGCCCGCGGCCCCCCCCGTCGGGCAGGGGGCGGGGGCCGCCTCCGCCGCTTCCGCGTGGTGGGCCGCGTGGGCCTCCGCCGTCCCGAGGTTCGCCGCGATCACCCGGAGCATCCAGTCCGGGGCGGGCATCGCCACCGCCCGCTGCCACGCGACGTACTCCTCGCGCGTCACCTCCTGGAACCGGGGGTTGCGCCGCCGCTCCGCCCCGAGCGTGGACTCCGCGAGCCCCGCGTAGTCGTGCCCCGGGAGGACGCGGACCCCGTCCTCGAGGGACGCGAGGCGCCCGAGGCTGTCCCAGTGCGCCCCGGGGTCGCCCCCGGGGAGGTCGAGCCGCCCCGCCCCGTCCTGCGCGAGGAAGAGGAAGTCGCCGGTGAGGAGGGCGTCCCCGCAGCGGAGCGTCACGCTGTCCGGCGTGTGCCCCGGCGTGTGGAGGACCTCGACCCGCAGGTCGCCGGCGCGCAGCACCTGCCCGTCCCGGAGGCGCTCCGTGACGGAGGCGCACCCGGTGCTGCCGTGGAGCGCGTAGGGGACACCCGCGCGGGCCGCCAGCGCCGCGCCCCCGCTGTGGTGGTCGGCGTGGAGGTGGGTGTCCACGACCATCTCGAGACGCAACCCCTCGCGCCCGAGGAGCGCCAGGTCCGCGTCCACGCGCCCCGCAAGGGGGTCCACGAGGACGGCCCCCCGCGTGCGCTCGCACGCGAGGAGGTAGGAGCGGCAGGCGGCCTCGCCGAGCCTTCGGAGGATCATCGCGGGAGTCCGGGGGGCACCATGACCTTGGTCCCGCATCCTACCCGGGCCCCGGGGCCCTCCACGCATCCCTGACCCCGCTTGACCCCCCGTGGCAACCCGGTGAAGATGGCCCCATGGACCTCCCCGGGGGGCGTGTCTCCTTCGCGGCCGCCCTCCTCGCGGGGGCGGCCCTCCTCGGGCCCGCCGGGCCGGCGCCCCCCGCGCGCGCCGAGGGGCCGGTGGACGGGGTCGTCGAGGACGGCACGTGCCGGTGCGAGGCGGGGAACGCCTGCTGGCACTACCTCCACTCCCCGGTGGACCCGCCCGCGGACGAGTGCTGGTGCGGGGCCTGCACGAGGCTCTCGCACCACGGCGGGACCCAGGCCCTCCCCGGGTGCAGCCCGCTCTGCTGGGGCGGGAACGACATGGACTGCTTCCTGGAGCGGCACGCCTACTCCTGGGGGATCGCCTGCTCGGAGCGGTGGGCGAAGAAGTACTGCTGCAACCTCCCCGGCTGGCGGAACTGCCCCCGCTGCGAGAAGACGGACGAGAAGCCCTGGCTCGAGGAGGAGCACCAGGACGTCTTCCGGCGGCAGAAGGTGGAGGCGGAACTGTTCGCCGAGAGGGTGGTGATCTGCCGCACCGCGCACTTCTACGTGGTCACGGACATCCCCTCGCTCAAGATCGCCACGGCGGGGGGCTCCTTCCGGATCGCTTCGACCCACGAACTGGCCCACATCTACCTGGAGCGGTGCGAGAAGGCCTACCGGGAGTTCGTGCGGGCCTTCGGCGACGAGGTGACGCTCTCGAAGCCGGCCGGCGTGTACCTCCCGAAGAGGGAGTCCCAGGCTGCGAAGATCCAGGCCCGCTACTTCTCCAGCCCGAAGACGAACCTCCTCTACGGCGGGGGCAACGACACGAAGGTCGCCGACGGGTACTGCTTCAACGGCTTCTGCGCCTCGCTGGCGAAGTACGGGGACGACGACGGCCTCCACCACGCCGTCCGGCACATGCTCGGCCACCTCCTCATCTCCTGCTGGACGAAGGTGGACGGGAAGAACCGGGTGCTCCCCCGCTGGGTCTTCGAGGGGGTCGCCCACTGGCTCGGCAAGTCCCACCCGCGCCTGAAGGACGAGGTGGTCTGGTGCGCGGACGAGGGGACCCCGCTCTCCGGCAGCGGGAAGAACTGGGACCAGGAGGCCCGCAAGGTCGCCGCCGACGCGCGGTCGGTCCCCATCGAGCGGCTCCTCGGGACGAGCACCATCGGGCAGCTCGACTACGACATGCACGTGCGCTCCTGGTCCTACTTCGACCTCGCGCTGGCCGAGGACCGGGAGCGGTTCGTGGCCGTGATCCGGGCGCTCCGCCAGGAGGTCCCGGCGCGGCAGGCCTGGATGGAGAACATGGGCTGCACGCCCGAGGAGTGGGACCACCGGTGGCGGGACCGGCTCCTCGGCCGACGGTCCACGCTCGGGCCGGTGACGACGCGGGACAAGGAGGACGACGAGGGCCCCGGGGGGGCGGAGCGCCGGGCGCTGCGCATCGAGGCCGACATGCAGAACCTTGCGGCCCGGATCCGGGCCGTCGGCACCTGCGCCGACCCGAAGCTCGCCGCCACGCTGGTCACGCTCTTCTCGCGGGACTCCGACGCGGTCCGCGAGCAGCTCACCGTGGTGCTCGCGAAGACCACCGATCCGGCCTGCCTCGCCGCGATCCGCGAGAAGGGGCTCCAGGACGGGAACGACATGGTCCGGGCCTACGCGTCCCGGGTCCTGGGGCTCGCGAAGGACCGGGAGTCCGCGCCGGCCCTCCGGGGCCTCCTCTCCGACGCCTACTGGTTCTGCCGGGCCGAGGCGGCGCTGGCCCTCATGCGCCTGGAGGACGCCGTCTCGGTGGACGCGCTGAAACTCCTGCTCGCCGACCCCTCCCCGAAGACCCGGATCGCCGCGATGGACGCCCTCGGGGCCTTCGGGAAGAAGTCCGAGAAGGTCCTCTCGGGCGTGGCCGCCAACCTCGACTCCCCCCACTGGCAGGTCCGGTCCGCGGCGGCGGAGAGCCTGGGGAACATCGGCTCCAGCGCCGGCGTGGACCCGCTCATCAACCGGATGACCCTGGAGGCCGGGCGGATCCGGAAGGACTGCGGCGCGGCGCTGAAGCTCATCGTGCACGACGACCTGGGGCTCAACCCGGAGAACTGGTCGAAGTGGTGGGCGAAGGAGCGGGAGAGGTTCGGCGGGGCGCTCCCGCCGCCCGACGCGGGGCCCCCGCCGGACTCGGCCGAGGAGGGGCGCTACGCCCCGACCCGCCCCCCGAACTACGGTCTGCGCGTCTTCTCCGACCGGGTCGGGTACGTCCTCGACATGTCGAACTCGATGTTCAACCTGTTCGAGCCCGACCCCGTCGCGGTCAAGCGGCTGCGCCGCGAATACAAGGGGACGAACAAGTTCGAGATCTCCCGCGAGGAGATCGTCCAGTCGGTGGCGAGCCTCGACCCCCGGGCCCGCTTCAACGTGCTGGTCTTCTCCGACCGGACCCGGGCGCTGTCGAACCAGCTCCTCGCGGCCGGTTCGGACGCGCAGGGGAAGGCGGAGTCCTTCCTGCGCTCCTGCCGCTCCTCCCCGGACACGGCCGCCCGGAAGGGGTCGAACGCCCAGCTCACCAACTTCTACGCGGCCTTCCGGACCGTGCTCGACATGCCGGATCGGGGCGGGCTGTCCCCGGGGTTCCAGGAGACGCCCGACACGATGTTCTTCCTCACCGACGGCGAGCCGACCATCGGCGAGATCGTGGACGCCGACGCGCTCCTGGCCTGGTTCGACGGCCTCAACCGCTACGCCCGCATACGGGTCCACGTGGTGGCCTACGGCCAGATGGGGATCGACCTCCAGTTCCTCCAGCACCTCGCGGAGGACAACGGCGGGGAGTTCATCCACGTCCTGGAGAAGCAGGGCAGCGAGACCGGAGGGGACGTCCCTAAGTAAGTAACCACACGAGCCGACTGCGTGCTCGACCTTCAGTTACTTACTTACTTAGGGACGTCCCCTACCTGACCGCCCTCCAGCAGGCCCCGTCCCGCCCCGTGGTCCCGAGCGCGGGCGCCCCGGTGAGGGTGTCGAGCGGGCCCGGCCCGAGGAAGGCGGCGCCCGGCCGGGGGCCGCGGGGCGCGTCGGCCGGGGCCCCGGGGGCCGGGAGGCCGCCGTAGGGGGCGTCGGCCGCGGAGGGGACCCCGAGCTGGTTGGCGAAGAAGGTCCTCTGCCCCGTGGACCCGCGCGACTCGGGCCAGGCGTAGACGCACCAGGCGGAGGCCGCGAGCCCGGGGTCCACGCGCGACTTCGGCTCCAGGGCCCCGCCGACGTAGCGCTCCCCGACCCCGCGCCCTCCCTCCCCCGGAAGCCAGAGGCGGTAGCAGTAGCCCGTGAGGACGGCCTCCCCCTCGGCCCTCACCTTGAGGTAGAGCTCGGGGAGGAGCTTGCGCCCGCTCGCGCAGAGCGGGGCCCCGTCGGTCCGGGGCGGCCCCCGGTCCCCGGAGAGTTCCAGCAGGAAGGCGTGCTCGCCGCGGCCGTCCCGGTCCTCGTCGATGCGCCCCGAGGCGCGGACGAGGGCCTCGGCGGCCACGATGGCGCGTACGGTCCGGGCCGCCGCGGCCTCCCCGTTGCGGACCCGCGCCGCGAGGAGGTTCGGGACGGCGATCGCGCCGAGGAGCCCCACCACGAGGACCGCCAGGATCGTCTCGAGGACGGTCCAGCCCCTCTCCCCGCGCGCGTCCCTTTCCCCTCGCGCCATGCCGCAAGGATGCCCGCGGGAGGGCCCGGCACCAACATCCGGACGCGCGGCGCCGGGACCCGGAAGTTTCGTGCGTCCCCCGAGGCGAGGGCGCTATCTTCCGCCGCGCGCTCCCCAGGGGCGGGCGCGTGGGCCGGGCCGGCGAAGCCCCTTCCCAGGAGAGTCCGATGCCCTACGTCATCCTGAACAAGTGCCTCGGCGAGAGGTACGCCGCGTGCGTGGACGTCTGCCCGGTCGAGTGCATCCACCCCGGCGACTACCAGGGGCAGCCCTTCATGATCATCGACCCCGAGACCTGCATCGACTGCGGGGCGTGCCTGCCGGAGTGCCCGATCGGCGCCATCGTGGACTCGGGGGACACGGACCCCGAGTACACGAAGATCAACGCGGAGCTGACCCCCACCTTCAAGAACAACCCGCCGGTGGAACTGCGCCCGCCGACCGACCCGCCGCGCCGACCGGAGAACAAGCTGACCCGGTAGTTGCCCTTGTAGGGGCGGGGCTTGCCCCGCCCGCCGTGTGTATTCGGGGGGTTGGCGCGGGGCTCCCCAGGCTCGGCCCGCCACTGGCGGGCCTCGAAGTCCCTGGGGTCCCCCCGCCCGCCGTTGCCGTCGGGGCGCGTTTCAAGACGCGGCCGGGAACCGCGCGCCTAACCACTCCCGCGCCACGCGGCGCATCTCCGGGGTGAACTCGTGGCCCCCGTCCATCTCCCGGAACTCCGCCGCGAGGCCCGCCGCGGCCGCGCGCTCCAGGCTCTCCCGCGAGGGACCGGGGCGCACCGCGACGTCCTCGCGCCCGTGGAGCCCGAGCACCGGCAGCCCCCGGGCCGCCGGGAGCCGGTCCACGAGAGCCTCCACCTTGAGGCGCCCCCCCACGAGGACGGCGGCCCGGAACAGGTCGGGGTGGCGCACCGCCGTGACCCCCGCGAGGTAGGCCCCCTGGGAGAACCCGAGGAGGGCCACGCGCGCGGGGTCGGTCTCCTCCGCGCCGGGCATCCGATCCCGCCCCTCCCGCCGGGCCCGGAGCACCAGGTCCACGAGGAAGGACTCCGCGTGGGCGAGGCTCGCGCGGAAGGCCGGCGTGTCCCCGTCGTACACGTACCAGGAGGCGCCCGGGGGGGTCCCGCGCCCGCCTGCCCGCCCGTCGCGCGGGATCGGCCCCTCCGGGAGGAGGAGCCCCCAGCCCGGGGGCGTCGCGTCGAGGGCCTCCGCCTCGAAGCGCGCCGGGACGTCCCCCTTCCCGTGGAGCGCCACGAGGAGCGGGACCGGCCCCGCCGTGCCCGCCGGCAGGAGCAGGCGGTAGGGGACCTGGCGCTCGTAGGGGGCGAAGCCCTCGAGGAGGCGCAGGTCGGCTCCCCGCGTCAGCCCTTCCGGCCGATCTTGTAGCGGCAGGCGCCGTCCCCCGAGAGGATGTGCTCGACCCGTTCCACGGGAACGTGGAGCGCGCGGCGGAAGGTGTCGGCCTCGATGCGGCAGACCTCGGGCCAGCGGCGCGCGATCTCGGCGATGGGGCAGTGGTGCTCCACGAGGTCGGGACCCTCGCGCGGCCCGCCCCCCGCCCCCTCCTCACGGCAGAGGTACCCTTCCCCGTCGCGGAGGGCCGCGAGGATGCGGACGCGCTCGCCGAGGGGCTTCCCGTCGAGGGCCACCCGGTAGCCGGCGAGGAGACGCTCCGCGCGGGCCTCCAGGCCCTGCACGACCGCCGCCCGTCCCGAGATCCGCTCGACCTCCTCGAGGACCTCGATGGCGAGCATCCCGGAGCGCTGCGGGAACAGCGCCGAGGCGGCCTCGGTCAGGGAGTACACCCGCGCGGGCCGTCCGCGCCCCTGCCGGAGGGAGGTCGCGCGCACGAGGCCGTCGCGCGCGAGGTCCGTGAGGTGGTGCCGCACGGCCATGGTGCACAGGCCGAACCGCCGCGCCATCTCGGGGACCGTGCCGGGACCCTCGCGCCGGAGCGTCTCCAGCAGGCGGCTGCGGGTGGGCTCCGGCTCTTCAGGCACGGGGCGAAGTGTAACCGCCAGAGAGGTCAGACCCCGGGCGCCTCGCGTCACGTGCTGCGCCGCCCCCTGGGCGCCCGAGGTCAGACCCCTGGGCGAGCGGTCACCGAGGGGTCACGTGGGTGACGGCGTCCCCGAAGTGTAGCGAGGGCGGTTCGACGAGGGGCGGGGCCCCGGGCGTGGTGGGGCTCCCCGAGAGGTCAGACCCCGGGCGCCTCGCCTGACG
>CAZKTF010000074.1:0-14957 GCA_964555565.1 uncultured Planctomycetota bacterium
CATCCGCGAGAGCACGCCGAGCCAGGCCCCCTCGGCGACCGCGTGCTTGACCGCCTCGGGGCTCCCGAGCTCGATCCCGACCTTCGCGGCGCGCCCGCGCTCGGCCAGCCACTTCTCGAAGCGGTCGCGCGTGGCGGACCCGCGCTCGCGGAATGCGAAGGGGTGCTCGAGCAGTTCGTCCGGCTCGGCCGACTTGCGGCGGCCGAGGCGGTGATCGGGGGCGGCGAAGACCACGAGCTCGTCCTCGCAGAGCGGCTCCGCCTCGACCTCCCGGCTCGCCAGGTGCCCCCCCACCACGCCCACGTGGACGTCGCCGCGGAGCACCGCGTCCTCGACGGCGAGCGTGTTCCCCACGGTCACCTCGAGCGTGACCCCCGGGTGCCGCTTCGCGAAGCGGGCCGCGGCGCGGGGGACGAGGTAGATCCCCGGCGTCGTGCTCGCCGCCACGGCCAGGCGGCCGCGCATGAGCCCCTTCACGTCCTCCACCGCCTGGCGCGCGGCGTCCACCCGGGCCAGGACCTTGCCCGCCTCGCCCGCGAGGACCTCGCCGGAGGGGGTGAGCCGCATCCCCCGGCCGGCGCGCTCGAGGAGCCGCACCCCCAGGTCGCGCTCGAGGCAGTCGATGCGGGCCGAGACCGCGGGCTGGCTGAGGCCGAGCTCGCGCGCCGCCTTCGTGTAGTGGAGCGTCCGGGCCACGGCCGCGAACACCCGGAGGTCGTGGACGTCCATCGCCGGCGATCCTACGCCCGTCCCGCGCGTCGGGCCATCAATCCACGTTATGACCCGGGAGGATCGACCCCCCGCCCGGGCCGCGGCCGGCCCGGGGACGGGGGGGACGGCGGCGCCGTCGCCGTTCTCGCCGTCGCGGTCCCCGGCCCCGATAGGATCCGCCGGACCTCGGGAAGGAACCATGAAGGCGGGAGGCGAACGTGGCTGAGGGACCCGGCCCCGACGGGGAAGGCGCTCCGCCGCCGGAGGACGAGCCGCCCCTCTCCCAGAGGGTGCGGCGCGCCCTGGTCGGGAGCCCGCGCGACCTGTCGGACCGGTCGCTGTTCCACAAGATCTCCCTGATCCCCGTCCTCGCCTGGGTGGGCCTGGGGGCGGACGGGCTCTCCTCCTCGGCCTACGGCCCGGAGGCGGCCTTCAAGACCCTGGGGAGCCACACCTACCTGGCGGTCGCGCTGGCCGTGCTGATGGCGACCACCGTCTTCCTCATCTCCCTCGCCTACAGCCGCATCATCGAGGAGTTCCCGAGCGGGGGCGGCGGCTACGTCGTGGCGACGAAGACCCTCGGCGAGAGGGCCGGGGTCGTCTCCGGCTGCGCCCTCCTCGTGGACTACATGCTCACCATCACGGTGTCCATCGCCGCCGCGGGGGAGGCGCTCTTCAGCCTCCTGCCGAAGGAGATGCAGGGGGCGAAGATCACCGCGGAGATCCTCTTCCTCGTGGCCCTCACGATCCTCAACATCCGCGGGGTCCGCGAGTCGGTGCTCGTCCTGGCCCCCATCTTCGCGATCTTCATCCTCACGCACGCCGCGCTGGTCCTCGGCGGGATCTTCGTCCACGCCGGCGACGTCCCGAAGCTGGCCGGTGAGGTCACGGGGGGGTTCCGGGACGGGCTCGCCACGCTCGGTGCGGGCGGGATGGCCCTCCTGTTCCTCCACGCCTACTCCCTCGGCGGCGGCACCTACACGGGCATCGAGGCGGTCTCGAACGGCCTCCCCATCATGCGCGAGCCGCGGGTCCGGACCGCGAAGCGCACCATGCTCTACATGGCCGTTTCGCTGGCCTTCACGGCCTCGGGCATCCTCCTCTGCTACCTCCTCTGGGACGTCCGGCCCGAGGAGGGCAAGACCATGAACGCCGTCCTCTACGAGCGGATCCTGGACGGCTTTCCCCTCGGTCGCGTCGTCCTCGTCCTGGCGCTCGTCTCCGAGGCCCTCCTCCTGGTGGTGGCCGCCCAGGCGGGGTTGATCGGCGGGCCCCGCGTGATGGCGAACATGGCCGTGGACTCCTGGTTCCCGCACCGGTTCTCCGCGCTCTCGGAGCGGCTCACCACGCAGAACGGCGTCCTGCTGATGGGGGGCGCGGCGCTCGTGGCCCTCCTCTACACCGGGGGCGACGTGCCGACACTCGTGATCATGTACAGCATCAACGTCTTCCTCACGTTCTCCCTGTCGCTTTTCGGGATGGCGCGGCTCCGGTTCCGGACGCGGCGGGAGAGGACGCAATGGAAGCGCCGCACGGCGCTGTTCACCTCGGGGTTCCTCCTCTGCGCCACGATCCTCGGGGTCACCGTGGTCGTGAAGTTCACCGAGGGCGGCTGGCTCTCGCTGCTCGTGACCGGGGCCCTCGTGGGCCTGTGCTTCTACATCCGCGGCCACTACCGGTCGCTCGCCTTCCGGCTGGCCCGGCTCTACTCCGCCCTGAAGGACATCCCGCGCGACCCCTCGGCCGCGAAGACCGAGATGGACCCCGCCCGCCCCACGGCCGCGGTGCTCGTGGGCGGGTACACCGGCTCCGGCATCCACACGACGCTGACGATCTTCCGGGTGTTCCCGGGGCAGTTCCACAACCTCGTGTTCCTCTCGGTCGCGGTCATCGACTCCGGCGTGTTCAAGGGGGAGGAGGAGATCGAGGCGCTCCGGCGCCAGACCGAGCACACGCTCAAGCGCTACGCGGCGCTGGCCGAGTCCCAGGGGATCCCGGCGACCTGGCGGATGGCCGCGGGCACCGACGTGGTGGAGGAGGCCGTGAACCTCTGCGAGAAGACGGCGGAGGAGTTCCCGCGCATGACCTTCTTCGCCGGGAAGGTCCTGTTCGAGCACGAGGGCTGGATCCACCGCCTCCTCCACAACGAGACGGCGGTGGCGGTCCAGGGGCGCCTCCACTGGAAGGGCCGGACGATGGTGATCCTCCCGGTGCGGGTGGACCCGGTGCCGCGGCCGTAGGGGCCGGGCTTGCCCGGCCCGCCGTTGCCTCTGCCCCCTCGGGTACACTCCTCCCATGGAACCCGTCCCGAGGCTGACGAGCCTCTCCCACGGCGCCGGCTGAGCCTGCAAGGTCCCCCAGGAGGACCTGGCCCAGGTTCTGGGCCTGCTGCCGAAGGTCACCGACCCGCGGGTGCTGGTCGGCACGGAGACCGCCGACGACGCGGCGGTGTACCTGCTGCGGGACGACCTCGCCATCGTCGCCACCCTGGACTTCTTCACGCCCGTCGTGGACGACCCCTACGACTTCGGGGCGGTCGCCGCGGCCAACTCGCTGTCCGACGTCTACGCCATGGGGGCGAAGCCGCTGCTGGCCCTCTCCATCCTCGGGTTCCCGACGAAGAAGCTCCCGCTCGAGGTGATGGGGGCCATCGTCCGCGGGGGCGCCGAGAAGGCCCTGGAGGCCGGCTGCCCGCTGCTGGGCGGCCACAGCATCGACGACGCGGAGCCGAAGTTCGGGCTGGCGGTGGTGGGGACGGTCCACCCGGACCGGATCCTCCGCAACCGCGGGGCGCGGCCGGGGGACGTCCTCGTCCTCACGAAGCCGCTGGGGAGCGGGATCCTCACCACGGCCATCAAGCGAGGGTCGCTGGACGCGGAGGGGACCCGCCGGGTCGTGGACCTCATGAAGACGCTCAACGCCTCCGCGGCGGACGCGGTGGCGGAGGTGGGCGGGGTCCACGCGGGGACCGACGTCACCGGGTTCGGGCTCCTCGGGCACCTCCGCGGGATGCTCCTCGCGAGCGGGGTCGCGGCCCGGCTCTCGCTCGCGGCGGTCCCCTTCCTCCCCGGCGTGCGGGAGCTCGCGCGCGCGGGGGTATGCCCGGGCGGGAGCCGGAAGAACCTCGAGACCTTCTCGAAGACGACGGACTTCGAGGGGCCCTGGCCCGAGGAGGACCGGCTCGCGGTGGCCGACGCCCAGACGTCGGGGGGGCTCCTCCTCTCCGTGGCGCCCGAGCGCGCGGACGCCCTGGAGGCCGCGCTGGCGCGGCGGCGGGCCCCCTGCCACGCCCGCATCGGCGAAGTCCTCGCCGGTGCGCCGGGACGAGTGGTCTTCTCACGCTAGGGGTCAGACCCCTCGCTTCATGGGGGAGCGTTTGTAACTGCAAACGCGTGGGGTCTGACCCCGCGTTTGCAACTGCAAACGGTTCCCCATGAACCTCGGGGTCTGACCCCGCGTTTGCGAACCGAGAGTCACGAGCGCCGTTGGTAGTGGAATCACGGCGTCGGATCCCCGCGCGCGCCGCGTCTAACAGAGCGGACGGGCCGGGGGGGGTCCGGGCCGGTTACCATCGCGGCGGGCTCCGGGGCACCGAACCACGGGAGGGAGGCGATGGCGGGCAGGAACGTCGTGCTCGGGGGCGCGGCGGTGCTGGGGCTGGGCGTCGTCGGGGCGGTCGTCTGGCTGACCTTCGGCGGGAGCGGCGGGACCCCCGCCACGCCCGAGGTCGCGCCGGCGAAGGGGCCGGATCCCTCCCCCGCCGCGCCCGGGGCCGGCAATCCCGCCCCCGCCGTTGAAGCGGCACCCGCGCCCGCGGGCAGGGGAGTCCTCCTCGGCCGGCTCGTGCGGGGCGCGATGCCCGCCCCCGTGCCCGGGTCGATCCTCGTGACCGGGCCGGCCGTCGGGTCGCGGACGGCGACCGCGGGCGCGGACGGCCGGTTCCGCCTGGAGGGACTCCCCCTCAAGTCCCCCTTCGACCTCGTCGCGGCCTCCCCCGGGCTCGTGGAGGGACGCTTCCTCGCCCTGCGCGTCCCCGACGGCGGCACGCTCGACGCGGGCGACCTCGTCCTCGCGGGGCCCCAGGCCCTGGAGGTCCTCGTGCGGGACCGCGCCGACCATCCCGTGGCCGGCGCCGCCGTGGCGCTCCACAGGCAGGCGCGCTCCGAGGACTACGACTGGGTGCTGGCGCAGGTGCGCCCCGCGGACCCCCCGGCCGCGCTCGCGGTCCAGTCCACCGACGCGTCCGGCCGCGCCGCCTTCACCGGGGCCCCCGGGGGCGAGTTCGTCCTCGCGGTGGCCGCGAAGGGCTTCGCACCGACCACCGCGAACGCGAGCCTCGTCGAGGGGCGGCGCCGGGACCCGGTCCGGGTGATCCTCGTCCCGGAGTGCCTCCTCACCGGGCGCGTCCTGCGCCGCGGCGGGAAGCCGGTCCCCGGGGCCGTCGTCACGGCCTTCAACCAGGGCGGCGGATGGGGGGCCTTGATGTCCCTCGGCCTCCGGCGCGGGACCACCGACGCCGAGGGCCGGTACCGGCTCGACGGCCTCCCCGTCGGGAAGATGGCGCTCCGCGTGCAGATGCCCTCGGGCACCGTCCACGGGGCCCCAGAGATCGACCTCCCCGCGGTGACGGTCTTCGACGTGATCGTCGAGGGCGGCGTGACCCTCAAGGGCAAGGTCCTCGACGACGCCACGGGCGAGCCGGTCCCCACGGCGCTGGTCACCGCGCAGATCTGGAACCCCCAGGGCGGCCCGCAGAGCGGGAGCGCCGCCGCCGACACCGGCCCGGACGGGACCTTCCTCTTCGAGGACCTGCCCACGGGGAACCTGGGCTGGATCCAGGTGAAGAAGGACGGCTACCTGGCCTACCCGGACGTCAAGGCCGAGATCCCGAACCAGAACGTGCCCCTCGCCCAGGGCGCGGTCGTCGAGCGCGACGTGCGGCTTCGCCGCGGCAGCGTCCTCCGGGGGAAGGTCACCTCGAAGGACGGCATCCCGGTCCCCTACGCGACGGTGGTCTTCATGGGGTGGCACCCGAACCGCGGCATGATGCAGAGCCCGAAGGCCCGCACCGCGGAGGACGGGACCTACCGCATCGCCACGGCGAACCCCTGCCGCGGGCTCGTCCAGGTGACGGCCGACGGCTACTACCAGACCGGGTTCCCGCAGCAGCCCTGGCAGGCCCTCCAGACCGGGAGCCTCCCCGAGGAGGTCATGGCGGAGGTGCCGGCCGAGGGCGAGGCCGTGAAGGACATCGTCCTCGCCTCGGGCGCCACCATCGAGGGGACGGTCGTGGACCGCGACGGCAAGCCCCTGGCCGGCCTCTCCGTCGGCGCCTCCTCGAAGAAGGGGACGGGGGGCGGCGGCCAGTCCTCCCCCACCGACGCGGAGGGGAAGTTCCGCATCCGCGCCGTCCAGCCGAGCGACGAGATCGTCGTGAACGCCTACGGCCCGGGCGGGCTCCAGGGGGCCTCCGACCCCCTGCGCGTGGCCGAGGGCGACAGCGCCACCGGCGTGCGGATCACCGTGGAGCCGGGCGGCGTCATCGCCGGGACCGTCCGCCGCGAGGACGGGAAGCCGGGCCAGGGCGCGGCGCTGCGACTGGCGAGCGGGGCCTTCGACCCGCGCCAGGCCGGGAACTGGCAATGGCAGGAGCGGAGCGCCCCGGCCCACCCGGTGGGCGCCGAGGGGGCCTTCCGCATCGAGGGGGTCGCGCCCGGCAAGTACACGATCCTCTGCTCGGCCGACGGCTGCGGGTCCGTCACCGGGCCCGTGGTCGAGCTGGCCAAGGGCGAGGCGAAGGAGGGGGTCGAGGTCGTCCTCCCGGCGGAGAAGACCATCGCGGGGAAGGCCGTGACGGAGACCGGCGAGGCGGTCCCCGCCGCGGCGATCTCCGTGGCCCCCGAGGGGCGGAGCGACCCCCGCTTCGGCGGATACAACCAGGGCGCGCAGTCCGTCTCGGCGGTCACCGACCCGCAGGGGAAGTTCGAGATCCGCGGCCTGGCCCCGGGCGACTACCGGCTCACCTTCCGCGCGACCGGCCTCGTGGACGGGTCGCAGGCCGCGGCGGCCGGCACGACCGACCTCGTCGTCACGCTGAAGCCCGGAGTCTCGATCGCCGGCGTCGTCGTCGAGGAGGGCGCCGGCCCCGTCGCGAACCTCGTCGTGAGCCTCCAGTCGCCGCAGCCGGGGCCCGGCGGGGTGTGGCGGAACTCGAGCGCGACCACCGGCAAGGACGGCTCCTTCACCTTCGGCGACCTGGGCCCGGGTCAGTACACGGTGACCGCGGGCCAGCAGTGGGGCGAGGGCGGGGGGGACTGGGTCCCCAAGGTGGTCCCGAACGTCGAGGCGGGCACGAAGGACCTGCGCATCGAGGTCCGCCGCGGCGCGACCATCGCCGGGAAGCTCGTGGACGACGAGGGGAAGGCGGTCGCGGAGGTCCTCGGCATCCAGGTGGTGCCCCAGGTCCAGGAGGGGAAACCGCCCGACTGGTCGAAGCAGCGCTGGACCCAGTCGAAGGCGGACGGGTCCTTCCGAGTCCAGGGCCTGGAGCCCGGGGCCTACGACCTCTCCTTCAACTCCCAGGGGCAGGGCGGAGGGAAGGTCGCCCCCACCTCGGTGAAGGGGGTCAGCACCGGGACCGAGGACCTCGTGGTCCGGGTCGCGCGGGGCCTCCCCATCACGGGCCGCGTCGTGGACGACAAGGGGGTCGCGAAGGGCGGCGGGAACCTCCTCGTCCGCCCCTCGGGCAGCACCGACGGGCGCGAGCAGCGCTGGATCTGGGTGCAGCCGGAGGGGGGGAACTTCACCACGGAGCCCCTCGACCCCTCGAAGAGCTACGACCTCGTGGCCCAGAACTTCCCGGGGTTCATGGGCGGCGCGGCCCGCGGCGTGGCGGCCGGCAGCAAGGACGTCACCGTGGTCCTCCTGAAGGGGGGCAGCATCTCCGGCCGCGTCCTGGACGAGGCGGGGGCCGCCGTCGGGGCCGGCGTCCCGATCCAGGCCGGGGCCACCGGTCCCTCCGCCGGGGGGGGTGACCAGCCCGGGCGGGGCGGGTGGGCCGCCACGAGGGAGGACGGGACGTTCACGCTCGAGGGCCTGGGGGAGTTCAAGTTCCGGCTCACGGCGGGAGGCCAGAGCAGCGACTACGCGCCGACGGCGCACCCCGAGGAGCAGGCCGTGGGCGCGACCGGGGTGGAGATCCGGGTGAAGCGCGGCGTCACGTTCTCGGGGAGGCTCCTCGACGCGGCCGCGAAGCCGATCAAGGGGGCCAACGTGCAGGCCTCGTCCGAGGGGGGCGGCGGGAGCTGGGCGCAGACCGACCAGGACGGGCGTTTCACGGTGAAGGGGATCCCCGCGGGGAAGGTCACTGTCCGGGCCTGGCTGGCGGTCCGGGGGATGGTGGAGCTCGGCGCTCAGGAGGCCCCGGCCTCGAACGTGGACCTGACCGTGCCGGAGAAATAGTAGGGGGGGGTTTACCCCCCCCCGGCCGCTGCCGGGCATCGAAAGGCCGGGCGGGGGTCCCCGGGGGTTTCGAGGGCTGCCGGCGGCAGCCCGAGCCCGGGGGAAAGCCCGCCCGTACAGAGGCCGGGGCATCCGGACCGTCGTAGGGGTGGCGTTTGCCCCGCCCGGGGAGCCCCCCCTACCGCGGCAGGAGTTCCGCCTCGAGCGCGCGGGCGTCGGCCTCGCGTTCCTCGGGGGTCCCGTTGGTGCGGTACCTGAGGTCGCGCCCCGCGTAGGCGCAGAGCGCCTCGTGGGCCCGGACCCTCGGCCCGGGGTCCCCGCTCCGCAGGTCCTGGAACAGGGGCCGCAGCAGGACCTCGAGCCTGCGGGAGGCCGCCGCGGCGGCCTTCTCCGCCTCCTCCGCCCGGCGCGTCGCGGCCACCGCCGCGGCCTCCGCCTCCCGCCCCCGGGCCGCCGCCCGCGCGAGGTCGTTCCGCACGGCGTCGAGGTCCCTCCTGGCGGCCAGGAGGTCGTCCACGGCACGGTCCCGTTCCGCGGCCGCGGCGCGGTGGAGTTCCGAGGCGGCGTCCCGCTCCTTCCCCGCATCGGCCAGGGCCTGCGTGAGCCGCGCCACCTCCGCGTCGGCGGACTGCCTCTGCCGGTCCCGCTCCGCGGTCACGCGCGCGAGGTCGTCCTTCAGGCGCGCCGCCTCCATCTGGAGCGGGCGCAGCTCGTTCTCGGCGGTCTGGCGCTTCCCCTCCGCGCGGCTCGAGGTCTCGCGCTCGCGGAGGACCGCGCGCCCGAGGAGGACGGCCAGGGTGAACGCGGACCCGAGGCCCGCCACGAGCAGCACCTTCACCCCGACCGGGACGCCGGGCCGGGGCGCGCTCACCGCCCGGCCCCGGTCGCCGGCGGGCGGATCTCCTCCTGCCCTCCCATCCCGGGCCGGAGGGCCTCGGGGACGACGACGCTCCCGTCGGCGCGCTGGAAGTTCTCGAGGATCGCGAGGAAGGTCCGGGGCATCCCCAGGGCCGAGCCGTTCAGCGTGTGCACGAAGCGGGGCTTCTCCTTCCCGGCGCGGCAGCGGGTCCCGGCCCGGCGCGCCTGCCAGTCCCCGAAGTCGCTCACCGAGGAGACCTCGAGCCAGCGACCGCAGCCCGGCGCCCAGACCTCCAGGTCGTACTGCCGCCGGTTCGCCGCCGACATGTCCCCCGTGCACACGAGGACCACGCGGTAGGGGAGCCCCAGGGCCCGGAGCGCCGACTCGGCGTGCCCGCGCATCGTCTCGTGCTCCTCCGTCGAGCGGTCCGGGTGGCAGAAGGTCATGAGCTCGACCTTCCAGAACTGGTGGACCCGGATCATCCCGCGCGTGTCGCGGCCGGCCGCCCCGGCCTCGCGCCGGAAGCAGGGGGTGAGCGCGGTGTTCCGCTCCGGGAGGCGGTCGGCGTCCAGGATCGCGTCCCGGTGGAGGTTCGTGAGCGGGGTCTCCGCCGTGGGGATGAGGTAGAGGTCGTCGTCGCGCTGCCGGTACATCTGGTCCTCGAACTTGGAGAGGATCGTCGTGGCGTCCAGCGCCTCCGGCCGGACGAGGACCGGCGGCGAGACCTCCCGGTAGCCGTGGCGGACCGCGTTGTCGAGGAGGAACTGCCCGAGCGCGCGCTCCAGGCGCGCCCCGTCCCCGTAGAGGAGCGTGAAGCCGCTCCCGCTCATCCGCCCCGCGGTCTCGGCGTCGAGGATCCCGAGGTCCGCCCCCAGGTCCCAGTGCGCCTTCGGCGCGAAGGCGAACTTCGGCGCCTCCCCGTGGCGCGCGACCTCCACGTTCCCCTCGGGGCCGGTCCCGTCGGGGACGTCGTCCGCCGGGGGGTTCGGGAGGAGCCGGAGCGCCGCCAGGATCTCCTCCTCGACGCGCACAAGGTCCGCTGAGAGGGCCCGTTCCAGCTCCTTGACCTGCCTCATCTCCGCGAGGAGGGCGCCCGCGTCCCCGCCCGCCTTCTTCGCCTTCGCGATGTCCCCGCTCGCGGCGTTCTGCCGGGCGCGCAGCGCCTCCACCTGGACGAGGATCCGCCTGCGCTCCTCCTCCCGGTCGAGGAGGCGCTCCAGCGGCTCGGCCGCCTCCGGGCCGCCCCTGCGGGCGAGGCCGCGGCGGAACCGCTCCGGGTCCTTCCGGATCTCGGCGATGTCGAGCATGGCTACTCCCTCGCGCCCGGCCCATTCTGCCCGCGGAGGGCCCCGCCGACGAAGGTCGCCGTGCACCGGAGTCCCGGGTCGAGGATCGACTCCGGCCCGCGCCAGCCGCCGGGGACGGCGAAGGCGGCCGCGTCCGCGAAGGCGCCCGGCATCAGCGCCCCCGCCTCGCCCGCGAGGCCCAGGGCCTCGGCCCCGTTCACCGTGGCCATGGCGAGGAGGTCCCGCGGGGAGAGCGAGGGTTCCCGCGCGGCGAGGCGGCGGAGCTCGTTCGGGATCGAGAGGACCCCGTCCGGGTGGGAGGCCAGGCTGTCGGTCCCCACCGCCACGGTCACCCCCCCCGCCACGAGCGCGGCGACCGGGTGCTCCCCGTGCCCGAAGAAGGCGTGGCTCCCGGGGCAGTGGGCCACCGCGCTCCCGCTCTCCCGGACCCGACCGACCTCCGCCGGGGAGAGGTGGTTCGCGTGGACGAGCAGACGCGGCTCCCCGAGGAAGCCGAGGGCGTCGAGGTGCTCCAGGGGACGCCGCCCGGGGGGCCTCCATCCCTCGGGGACGACGTCCCGGAGCGTGCCGGCGAGGACCCCCTCCCCCCGGAGGAGCCAGGCGACCTCGTGTTCGGTCTCCGCCACGTGGATCGAGACCCGGAGCCCCCGCGCCCGCGCCTCCCGGGCGCAGCGCACGAGTGCCTCGTCGGAGCAGGTGTACGGGGTGTGGGGGCCGAGGCCGGCCTCCAGCGTCCCCCCCGCCTCCACGCGCGCCGCCGCCTCGAGCGCGTCGCGGAGCGGCCGCGGGCGGAGCCTCTCCCCGAGCTCGATCACCTCCAGGTAGGCCACGGCCCGGATCCCCGCGCGCTGGAGGCCCGGCAGGAACGCGGGATCGGCGACCGAGTCCGCGACCAGGGTGCAGCCGCCGGCGAGGAGTTCCCGCGCGCCGGTCTCCGTGTCGGCGATCAGGCCGGGGTGCCCCCGGGCGTCGCGGAAGGGCTTGATCCGGAGGATCCAGCCGAGGAAGTCCCCCGTCGGCTCGAACTTCCCCCGCGCGTCGGAGAGGTCGAGGTGCGCGTGGGCGTTCACCAGGCCCGGCAGCAGCGCCACCTCGCCGAGGTCCACGACGCGGGCCGGCTCCCGCTCGAGGTCCCCGCGGAACCGCCCCACCCGGGCCACGCGGTCCCCGTGCACGAGGACCGCCCCGTCGTCGATGGACGACGCCGGGTCCGGGACCACCGTGCGGGCGCGGAGGAGGAGCGGGCGTGGGGGCATGGCGCCCGCGATTGTACGAGGCGCCGCCTCCCCCGCCGGGGACAAGGGCGGGGACTGTCCCCGACCAGGGGACTGTCCCCGATCAGGGGACTGTCCCCATCCGGGGGCCCCCATCCGGGGGCCGGGGGCAAGGGCGGGGACTGTCCCCGATCAGGGGACTGTCCCCGTCCGGGGGCGACGTGCGGGGGCGAGGGTCCACCGGCCCCGGTAGGATGACTGCATGGAGAAGGGGCATCCCGCCTCCCCGCCCGAGGGCCCGCGGGCGCGCATCGCACGGACCGCCGGGATCGCGCTCTTCGTCCTCTCGGCGTTCCTTCCGGTGTACGGCTGCCGGGCCTCCCCGAACGACTTCGAGGACGGGCCGGACAAGGGCGGCTGGTACTGGATCGAAGAGAAGATGGACGACGTGCCGGTCGTGCGGCTCCTGGGGTTCGATGACGAGGGGGGACCCGGGAGTCCCGCCCTCGCGCGGCTCTGGGACGAGAGGAGGTTCTACCCCTACCTGCTGGTGCCGTTCTGGATCTCGGCCCTCGCGTCCAGCCGCGGGGGCGCCCCGCGCCGGCGCCGGGCGGCGGTGGTGCTCCTCGCGCTCTCCGTGAGCCTGGTGGTGTTCGAGGGCTTCTACCTGTGGTTCGACTTCACGGGCGCGGGACCGCGATGGTCCCGACGCGTGGAGCGCGTCGCGATCTGGATCGGGGTGGCGGCCGTCCTGTGGTTCCGGCGGCGGGGGCGCGGTCGGATCGAGGACCCGGAGGCGGCCGTGTCGGCCCTCGCGCTGCTCTCGCTCCTCCACGCCCTCGCGTTCCCGGTCTCGGACATCGTCCGGTGGGCGGACGAGAACTCCCTCGGCGCCATGATCCACACGCTCTCCGTGAACTACAAGCCCGGCTACTGGGTCGCCGTCGCCGGCCTCGGGCTCGTCGCCGCCCCGGGCTACTTCTCCGGGACCGCGCGGCGCCGGTACGATCCGGCACTCCCATGCCCCTCGGCCTCATCGACAGCCACGCCCACGTGGACTTCGACCGGTTCGACGCGGACCGGGACGAGGTCTTCCGGCGCGCCGTCGCCGCCGGCCTCGCCGCCATCGTGAACGTCGGCGTCGGGTCCGACGGCTCCCGCCGCTCCGTCGCGCTCGCGGCGGCGCGGCCCGGGGTCTTCGCCACGGCCGGGGTCCACCCCCACGACGCGGTGGGCCTCTCCCGGGAGACGCGGGAGACCATCGAGGGGCTCGCCCGCT
The DNA here is from genome assembly GCA_964555565.1 of uncultured Planctomycetota bacterium. Lineage (GTDB taxonomy): Bacteria > Planctomycetota > JAJSAM01 > JAJSAM01 > JAKLKS01 > CAZKTF01. The sequence continues at coordinate 12,832 of CAZKTF010000074.1, forward strand.
CGGGGCGCCTCGTGGGGATTGGCGAGTGCGGGCTCGACTACCACCGCCCCGAGGCCTCCCGGGAGGAGCAGGAGACCTGCTTCCGCTGGCAGATCGGCCTCGCCCGCACGTGCGACCTCCCCCTCGTCGTGCACTGCCGCGACGCCTACCCGGACCTGTTCCGCATCCTCGGGGACGAGGCGGCGCGGGGTGGCGTGCGGGGCGTGATGCACTGCTTCTCCGGCGGCCCCGCGGAGGCCCGCGCCTCCCTCGACCTCGGCTTCCACGTCTCCTTCTCCGGAGTCCTCACCTTCCCGAACGCCCCGGCGACGCGCGAGGCGGCGAAGGGGGTGCCGCTCGACCGCACCCTCGTCGAGACCGATTGCCCCTTCCTCGCCCCGCAGCCGGTCCGCGGGAAGCGCAACGAGCCCGCCTTCGTGGTCCACACCGCCGAGGCCCTGGCGCGGGTGCACGGCGTGCGGATCGAGGAGGTGGCGGCCGCGACGGCCGCGGCGACGCGCGCCTGCTTCCGGCTCCCCGCGGGGGCGCTGGCGTGAGCCTCCCCGGCGGGGTGGAGCGCGACGTGCGCGGGTTCCGCGAGGGCTACGAGACCCTCCGCGGGGCGCTCCGCGCGGCCGTCGTGGGGCACGAGGAGGCGCTGGAGGAGGTCCTGACCGCGCTCTTCGCCGGGGGCCACGTCCTGCTCGAGGGGGTCCCGGGGCTCGGGAAGACGCTCCTCGTGCGGACGCTCGCGTCGGCGCTCGGGCTCCGGACCTCGCGGATCCAGTGCACCCCCGACCTCATGCCCGCCGACGTCACCGGGACCACCGTCGTGACCGAGACCGACGGGCGGCGGGAGTTCGCCTTCCGGCCGGGGCCGGTGTTCACGAACCTGCTGCTGGCCGACGAGGTCAACCGCGCCACGCCCAAGACCCAGTCCGCGCTGCTGGAGGCCATGGAGGAGCACGCGGTCACGGCCGGGGGCGCGACCCACCGGCTCGAGGAGCCCTTCCACGTCTTCGCGACGCAGAACCCCATCGAGATGGAGGGGACCTTCCCCCTCCCCGAGGCGCAGCTCGACCGGTTCCTGTTCAAGGTGCTGCTCCTCCCTCCCCCCGCCGCGGACCTCCTGCGCATCGTGGACCTCACGACGGGCGCCGCCGCGTCCCCGGGGGCGCGCGTGATGGAGGGGGCGCGCGTCCTGGAGATGCAGCGGCTCGTCCGCGAGGTCGTCCTCGAGGGCCCGGCGCGGACGGAGGTGGCGCGCCTGGTGGCCGCCACCGCGCCCGGGGACCCCTCGGCCCCCGCGTCGGTGCGCCGCTTCGTCCGCTACGGGGCGAGCCCGCGCGGCGCGCAGGCCCTCGCGCTCGGGGCCAAGGTGCGGGCGCTGCGCGCCGGCCGGGCCCACGCCTCCGTGGAGGACGTGCGGTCCGTCGCGCGCCCCGCGCTCCGCCACCGCGTCCTCCTCTCCTTCGAGGGGGAGGCCGAGGGGGTCTCGCCCGAGACGCTCCTCGACGACGTGTTGAAGGCGTAGCTGCGCGTCGTTGACTTCGCCCGCGCGGCGAGTGACGATCCCCCCGTGGCCTCCCCGGACATGGACGCCGTCCTGAAGATGCTCACCTCGGAGGACGCCTTCGAGCGCCTGGAGGGGGAGCGGAGGCTCCGCGTGAAGGCGGCGCGGGACTTCGGCTACCGCTGGGACGGGTCGCCCGAGGCGCGGCAGCGGGCCCTCGACCGCGTGAAGGCCTGGCGCGAGGAGAGGCGCCGGCGCGCCTCCCGCACCGCGGCCGCCGCGGGCCCCGGCCTGGCCGCCTTCGATCTCTCGGAGCTGAAGGGGCTCCCCCCGGCTGAGGTCGAGGAGAAGCTCCGCGCCCTCCTCGAGCAGGCCAAGCTGGGCGGGAACGTCCTCCTCGGCCGGCGCCCCTGCGAGGAGTGCCGCAAGCGCCCCGCCACCGTCCAGGTGACCGCACCCCGCCCGGACGAGGACCCCGAGGTCCGCCACTTCTGCGACCCGTGCGCGGTCCTGCGCGGGGAGATCCGGGGGTAGACGGCGAAGGCGGGCGGGGGCGCGCCGCAATAACGGCGGGCGGGGCAGACCTCCCCGGGCTCGGCCCGCGACTGGCGGGCCTCGAAACCCCCGGGGACCC
>CAZKTF010000075.1:0-7045 GCA_964555565.1 uncultured Planctomycetota bacterium
CGGCGCGGCGGCGCGGGCCGCCGGCGGCGGCCCCGGCCGGGGCGGCCACGACCGGGAAGACCAGCCGGGCGCGGACCAGGGTCTCCTTGCCGAGGAGGAAGGTCTCCCCGTCGCGCAGGGTGTGCTCCTGGATCCGCTTCCCGTCCACCAGCGTCCCGTTGCGGGACTCCAGGTCCACGAGGACCCACCCGCCCGGGCCGTTGCGGAACTCGAGGCGGCAGTGGAGGCGCGAGATCCCGGAGTCGAGCAGCGTGACGTCCGCCCCCTGGCTGCGACCGAGGACGTGGGGCCGGTCGGGCTCCAGCAGGTGGTCGATCCCCGCGGCGGGCCCCCCCTCGATGAAGATGTGCAGCCCCGGACGGTCGGCGGCGATCGGCGTGACGTCCCTCCCGGCCCCCCGCAACGCGGGCCATTCTCGCACGATTCCGCCGGGCCGTCCGTACTACTCCCCGTCGCCCGCCGCCCCGGGCGTGTTCGGGGACGTCCCCGATTTCACCCTTCGTGGGGCGACACCGGAGCCGGCGAGGAGCCTGCGCAGGCGCTTGCGCACGGCATCGCGGGTGATCCCGAGGTCTGCGGCGATCGCCCTGTGCGTCCGCCCCGCGGCGTGGAGGCGGATGAGCAGGCGGAGGTCCCGCGGGAAGAGCGGCGACAGCGCCAGGAGCCGCCGCCAGCGTCGGGACGGCCGCTTCCGCCGGACCCGTCGGGCCTGCAGCCGCAGGGCGCCCCTGCGGAGGAGGTCCTTGGCGCCGTTCCGCGAGATCCCGAACGCCTGCGCGGTGCTTCCGATGCTGTCGCCCGCCAGGAGCCGCTCCCACGCCTCGCGCTGCCGCCCGGTGAGCCTCCCGAGGCGCCTCCGGACCCGGTCAGGGGAAGGGTCGAAAGGGGTGGGTGGGTGGGTGGGTGGGTAGTCGCGTCGATAAGCACCGGGTCCCTCGGAACGGGCACCAGGTGCGCGCTTCGTGCCGCTTCTCTCCGGACGTTCCGGAGGATGCAGAAGAGCCAGGCACGGAGCGCCGTCTCTCCCGCCGCCCGGTGGAGCGCGGCGGAGTCCCGGTCGAGGACCCGCACGACGACCTCCTGCACGAGGTCGTCCGCCTCGCTCCCCCGGACGCGCGCGAACGCCACGATGCGGCGCGCCTCCTCGAGGAGGATCCTGCCTGCAACCTCCGGCGACTCTTCCCGGGCCGCGCGGAAGCCCGCGACGGTGAGACCATCCCCCGGATCCTGCGACATGGTGCCGTCCCCGCCTCTCCCGCGGCCGGTCTCCCGCGCCCCCGCCGTCCCCTCGGCGGGCGCGCTTCGCCTGGAATCCTTCCGGCCGCGAGACCGAGACTACCGCCGATCCTCGGTTCCGCAAGCCCCTGCGACCGTCCCCGTCAACCACCGGTCGGCGCGGGTAGCCACGCAAGTTGACAACTTGCGGACGTCCCCTATCTCCTCCACCTCCGTGCGGGCCGGATCCCGGACGGCCTTCTCGATATCGCTCTTCGTCCAGCCGCGCTTCCTCATCTGTCCCTCGATCTTCGAGTCGATGGACAGGCCCCCTGAACTTGTACGCCTACGCTTCCCCGAGGGACGGGGCCCGCCCTGCGGCGCGATCCTGCTCACCGACGACAGCTCGGTCGCCGTGCGCTCCTCCTTCTCCAGGACGCCCAGCTCGACGAGCTGCCGCTCGATGGCCTCCAGCAGGCGCCGCAGCGCGGGGAACTTCGCCCTGTTCCTGGCGAACGCCAACAGCGCCTTCAGCCGCCGCTGGATCTTGAGCAGTCCCAGCACGGTCCCGGCGACCGGCGCCGCGGCAGCCACGGAGGTGGCTGCACCCTCGTAGTCCCCCTGGAAGAAGTACAGCAGCGCGTCGAGGAGGTCGAGGAGATCTCCCAGCCCCGGGATGAGCCCCCCGAGGGCGAGGGCGAGGTGGGGGTCCTCCCAGAAGAGCGACCACACCTCGTCGGCGATCCCCGCGGCGTCCCCCGAGGCTCTGCGCGACGTCCTCGCGAGCGTGCGAGGCCCTACGGCACCTACTCGCTCCCTACGACCTCCGATGTCCACGACCGGGCGGCGCGGGAAGCCTCGCAGGTTGACAACTTGCGGACGTCCCCGATCTCACCCTACGACCTCCGATGTCTACGACCGGGCGGCGCGGGTAGCCTCGCAGGTTGACTATTGCGGACGTCCCCTATCTCCCCTCGTCAAGGGTGAAATCGAACAGCATGTCAGGCGTACCCACCAAGCGGACAAAGCGCCTTGCCTCCAGGATCGATTCAGAGATCAAGTCCCCTGCCTTCAGTCGAGAGAAGTCGGCAATCGCGCCCATGTCCGGAACCGTGTGTGGCCCTTGGATGCGGAGGCCATCGATCCCCAGCACCCTGACGCCAGAGCGCTGGCATCCATCCAAGAACGCATCGGCATCGGCCGAGGCGATGAGCGGCAAGCCGCCATCCACCGTCACTCTGAGCCCCATCCGACGGGCGATCTCCTCGGTCAGTCTCATGGCCCCTTCCATCCCGGCTTGTTGCGGTTGGACACTTGAATGATCTCCCCTGTGCGATCGTTGCGCACAACATAACCTCCACGCTGGCTGTAGTATCCCGTTGCTGGCTCGTCGAGTCGGCCTCCTCCATCGGGAACATACCGGATGTCGCGAGTCTCCACTGTCCGACTCGGATTCTGGAGAGCGTCGTCAACGTCCGCCTTCGTCCATCCGCGCTTGCCGAGTTGACCCTCAACCTTCGAGTCAAACCAGTGCTTGCCGCCTGAACGCGTACGCCTGCCCGAAGGACGTGGCCCACCCTCCGGGGCAATCCTGCTCACGGACGACAGCTCGGACGCCGCGCGCTCCTCCTTCTCCAGGACCCCCAGCTCGACGAGCTGCCGCTCGATGGCCTCCAGCAGGCGCCGCAGAGCGGGGAACTTCGCCCTGTTCCTGGCGAACGCGAACAGCGCCCTCAGCCGCTGCTGGATTTTGAGGAGTCCCAGAACGGTCCCGGCGACCGGCGCGGCGGAGGCCACGGAGGTGGCCGCACCCTCGTAGTCCCCCTCGAAGAAGTAGAGCAGCGCGTCGAGGAGGTCGAGGAGATCTCCCAGCCCCGGGATGAGCCCCCCGAGGGCGAGGGCGAGGTGGGGGTCCTCCCAGAAGAGCGACCACACCTCGTCGGCGATCCCCGCGGCGTCCCCGGGAGCCAGGTCCCCGGCGACGTCCGGCGCCGCGACGCCGGAATCCTCGGCCCGACCGGCGGCCTCCTCCGGCGACAGCGCCTCCGGAGGCCGGGGAGGTGGCGGGGGCTTCTCGGCACCCAGGTTCGCCGCCGGGTCGGGGAGAGGCACTCCCGTGTCCGCGCCCTGGAACAGATCCGGGTTCCACTCTCCCCGGGGGACGAGGCCGAAGAGGTAGGACCGGAGCCGGTTCCAGAGGAAGCGCAGGACGTCCTCCGGCAGGTCGTCCACCGAGGCAGATGTCTCGATGGCGTAGGGGTCCTTGGCTTCCGCCTCCGCCATGGCATCGACGAGGACCTTGACCTCCGGGGGGAGGTTCACGAGCTCGAGCGTGTCCCGGAACTTCAACAGGAAGTCCACCCAGGCCCGGAACCACTCCCACCAGCCGGGAGGAAGGCCCCCGAGGTGGAAGAAGGTGTTCGGGCGGGGGCGAGGAGGCGGCGGCTTCCAGGTCGGCTCGGTGCTGCTGGTCGCAGCCTCCGAGGGGATCGAGGTGCCGGCCGATTCCCCCACGGGAGGCGCATCGGGGGCGGGCGCCGCCCCGGCGGGGGGCGCGCCGCCTCCGCCTGCGGGCGGAAGCGGAGGCGTCCCGCCGGGAACGGACGGCAGCGTGGCGCCTCCGGACTTCGGCATGCCTCCGCCGAGACCGGTCTCACGAGGGTCCTTCGGGGGCCGGGGGGCCGGTGGCCCCGGCGGCGAGTCTCCCCCTCCACCGGACGGCGGAGGGGAGTCGGGGCCCGCATCCGGGGGAGGGCCGTCCTTGCCCTTGTCCCCTTCCGGGCACTTGCAGCCGCACTTGCCGCACTTCTCCTCGCAGGGGTCGGGAGGCGCGGCCGGAGGCGATCCGCCCCCGCCGGCAGGGGGTGCTGATCCGTCCGGGGGCGTGGGCGTTTCCTCCCCCCCGCCGGGCGCCGCCGGTGCAGAACCGCCGGGCGCCGAGCCGGAGAGCTTGGCGAAGACGTTGAGCAGAAGGGTGTGGAGGAGAAGGAGCTGGAGGAGTCCGAGCCTGCCGGCGTGCTTGCGGCAGGCCTTCGCGGCGGCGGCGTTGGCCGCAGCGTCCTTCTTCTGCTTCGCCGCCTTCTCTCCGAGCTCGGCTCCTCGCTTCCCTTCCTTCACTGCGGCTTCGCGCTTCGCATCGGCCTTCTTCCGGTCTCGCTTCGCATACTCCGTGCGTCCCTGGCTCTCCTCCGCCGCCGCCTTCGCGTCGAGCTCCTTCGCCTCCTTGTTCAGGGCACTCTGTTTCGCGTACGCCTCCTCCTGCAGCGCGAGGTTCGACTCGGCCATCGCGTCGAGGCGCCGCGCGTTGTCGTCAAAGTCGTTCGCCGCCCGCTCCCACTCGGCTCTCCGCTCCGCCGGCGTCCCATCACGGCCCGGCAGATCCACGGCGGAGACCGACTGCGAGTCGGCGGGGACCTCGCCCCGGGGAGGTGCCGCGCCGAGATCCCCGAACCTGACGTAAGGAGCCAGGGAGTCCGCCCCTCCGATGCCCTGTCCCACGCCTGGCGTCCCGCGCGAAGAGGGGCCGCCGGTGAGCCCGTCGGAGGCCACGGAGCGGGCCTCCTCGTTCTCCTGGACACCGCCGCCGGCGACGGGGGAAGGTCCAGGCGCGGCCCGGTAGCGCGCGGGCAACGAGATGGAGTAGACCTCCCGGCCGGTGCCTCGGCCGCGAAACGAGACGATTGCGAAGCGACCGTGGAGCTCGGACTCCTCGGGGCCCCCCCCCGGCGGCGGGATCGAGGGTGCCGCCACGGGGCTCTGCGACATGACCCGGGGGTCACCCGCGGCGCCCGGGGTCAGGGCGTTTGCCGACCTGACGACCCTCCCCCCTGCGTCGTCGAGGAACGACCCCCGAGGGAGAGTTGCCTCCTGCGTGGTGGTGCTGTCCGGAGCCACCTGTCCCGCCGCGAGCTGCCTCGCGAGTTCCGGGAAAACCTGCCTCAGGAGCTGGACTCCGACGGCACCCGCGTCCGGCGAACCGGTCACGGGCACATCGGAGCTCCATCGGTCCGCCCCGACCGGCGACGCCGAGCCGAAGGCCCCGACGGAGCCGAGCACGGCACCCGGGTTGGGGCCCAAATGGCCGGCCAGGGGCGGCATCGGCCCCGTCGCGCCCGCCCGCAGCGCCGCGTGGACGGCCGCACCGATCCTGCCGAGAAGCGCTGGTTCTGCGTCGTCGCGGTGCTTCTTCCTCCGCTTCCTCTTCTTCGGGTCTCCCTCGGGACCGTTGACGCCCGGATCCTTCGTAGGCGGGTCATCGCTTCTCTTCCCCCCGACCGTCACCACGTCCTTGGGGCACCGGCAGGAGCCGTCCTTGCAGGCGGGACACGGGTCGCAGGGGTCGCCGACCGGTGCGGCCTCGCCGGCCGCTCCGCAGCCGCCCTCGCAGCCGCGGGCGACGCGCGGCTCCTCCGGACGGCCGGCCGTCCCGGCGACCGGGGAGACGCCCACCGGGAGCGCCTCGCGAAGACCCGTGTCGCGACGGACGGCGGGCGGTGCCAGGTCGAGGGACGCCGACGCGAGGGCAAGCCATGCGCCCTGACCGACAGGGGCGGACCCTCCCTCGGGTGCACCCGCGCCCAGCTCGGCGCGGGGTTGTCCCGCCCCGGCGGGAGTCCCGAATGCTGGAGCGGGGGACGACGCGGACAGGAGCCCCGCGCGGGGCATCTCCCCGGCGTCCGGAGGCGGCCGCCGGGCCGGAAGCCCGGCGGCCAGGTCCCTCCCGAGCGGGGACAGGCGCTCCACGGTGGGTCGGTTCCCTGGCGGAGTCCGCTGCGGCGCCCGCTAGTCCTCCCGCGCCACTCCCTTGACCCACAGGGTCGCGACGCCGACGCCGGCCGAGGTGGTGACGAGGATGGTCACGCGCACGTAGCGGTCGCTCCCGGCGCCGCCGATGGGGGCGGGCGTGCCCACGGTCAGAGTGGTGAGGCTGCCGAACGGGTTCCAGGCGACCAGGTCGCTGCTGGTCTCGAGGACCGCCGTGACCGACGCGTTGGCGGCCGCCTCCAGCATCGCGGTGACGGTGAGCGCAATGTACTGCGTCACGTCGAAGGGCTCGGAGGAGTAGGACTTCCCCGGGGCGATCGCCCCGACGAGCGTCGTGTTCCGGGGGAAGAACGTCATCGACATGCCGGCCATCGCAGGACCTCCCGGGGCACCAGGCCCCGCTTCATTCCGCTATCCAGGATCGGATGCGTCCGGGACCTCCCAGGACGCCTGTTCATCGACGGACTCCCGGATCTCCACGAATGCGAATCCACCCGGAGGCGCTCTTCCGGGCGCGACGACGCTCCCCATCGGCGAGGACCACGCCGGGTCGGGGGGATCGAAGCCCGGGGACGACGCGCGGCGAGCCGCGGGAGACGGTGGGACTCCGGGCGAACGGGCTGCAGGTTCCCGCCTCGGAGGCGGCCCCCCCGAGGCAGCCGCGCGGCCCCGGGCTCCAGGCGGTGGCCCGGCGGCAGGACGGCTTCCGGTCCGAGTCCGCTCTCGCCTCATGCACCCTACTAATGAAGCCCTCGAAGGGGGGAGGGTCGATCTTCCCACGGACTGTCAGAACGAAACCCTCCAGCGGATCGATCGCACAACATCCTGTCGCAAGTGAACCCATGTAGAGAGCGATGGAAGAATCCACACGCTCTCCACAGGGATCCTCACACCCGGCGGAGGACGAGCAGAGCCCCGGGAGCCGGGTGATCCCGGCCGTCGTGTGCCCGTCGCGCAGGAGGGCTTCCCCCGGGGGGGGGGGGGGGGGGGGCGCCCCCCCCCGGGTCCCCCGGGGCCCCCCAAAACTCCGCGCCCCCCGGCCCCCCCCCCCCCAAACAGGGGGACC
>CAZKTF010000075.1:7055-14880 GCA_964555565.1 uncultured Planctomycetota bacterium
GGCGCCCGCGGGGGGCCTCGCCCGGCGGCGGGGGGCCCCGGGGGGGGGGGGGGGGGGGGGCGGCGATCCCTCCCGGGTTCCCGCGGGCGACCCTACAATGCGCGCCCCGCCGCACTCCGCACCCCGAACAGGAGGACCCATGCCGGACGAAGGGCTGCACCGCCGCGAGCGGAGCCTCGAGTCGCGACTCCTCAAGACGCGCACCGTCACGCTCTTCGAGCCCGTGAGCCCCCGCGCCTCCCGGCGCGTGGTGACCTCCCTCCTCGTGCTGGAGGCGATGGACCCGGAGAAGCCGATCACGCTCCTCATCAACTCCCCGGGCGGGTCCGTGGACGACGGCTTCGCCATCTACGACACGCTCCGCTTCGTGCGCACGCCGGTGAGGACCGTGTGCGTGGGGCTCGCCGCCAGCGCCGCCACGGTGATCCTGCTGGCCGCCCCGAAGGGGAGCCGGTTCGCCCTCCCCCACACCCGCTTCCTCATCCACCAGCCCTCGGGGGGGGCCATCGGCCAGGCCTCCGACGTCGCCATCACCGCGAAGGAGATCCTCAAAACCCGCGAGCAGATCAACCGCCTCCTCTCCGAGGAGACGGGCCAGCCGCTCGAGCGGGTCGAGCAGGACACCAACCGCGACTACTGGATGAATTCCGACGAGGCGAAGAAGTACGGGCTCATCGACAAGGTCGTCAGGAGCAGCCGGGACCTCGGGTAGCCCATGAACGGCGGGCGGGGTAGACCTCCCCGGGCTCGGCCCGCCACCGGCGGGCCTCGAAACCCCCGGGGACCCCCGCCCCTACAACGGCCACGGCGGGCGGGGGCCCGCCGCAGCAACGGCGGGCGGCCCAAGGGTCGAACGCGCCTTCGGGACAGGCCAACGGCGGGCGACCCAAGGGTCGCCCCTACAACGGCGACGGCGGGCGGGGTAGACCCCGCCCGCCTTCGCCGCTACCTGTCCAGCACCTCCCGCACCTTCTGCGCGAGCGCCGCGGGGGCGAAGGGCTTCGGGAGGAAATCGGCGCCGGCGGGGAGCCCCTCCGAGCCGCCGAAGATCTCGTCGGAGTAGCCCGACATCACGAGGACGCGGGCCTCGGGGTGGAACTCGCGGAGGCGCTCCACGAGGACCCGGCCGTTCATCCGGGGCATGACCATGTCGGTGAGGAGCAGGTGGATCGGGGTCTTCCGCTCGCGGGCGAGGGACAGGGCCTCCTCGCCGTCGCGCGTCTCGAGGACGCTGTACCCCGCCCCCTGGAGCACGGAACGGACCAGCGTGCGCACGAGGTCCTCGTCCTCGGCGAGGAGGACGGTCTCGGTGCCCCGCGAGGGCTCCGGCGCGCGTTCCCCGGGGACCCGGGCCTCCTCCTCGACCTTCTCCACGAGGGGCAGGTAGACCAGGAACGTGGTCCCGCGGCCGGGCGCGGTCTCCACCGCCACGTGCCCCCCGCTCTGCACGACGATCCCCTCCACGGTGGCGAGCCCGAGGCCGCCGCCCCGGGAGGCGAAGGGCTCGAAGACGCGCGCCGCCGTCTCCGCGTCCATGCCGCCCCCCGTGTCGCTCACCGAGAGCCGCCCCCAGGCCCCGGGCGGCGGCACGGAGGGCCCCCCGCCGCGGCGCTCCTCGACGCGGACCGGCGCGGTCTCGATGACGAGGCGCCCGCCCGCGGGCATCGAGTCGCGGGCCTGGGCCGCGAGGTGGAGGAGCACCTGCTCCACCTGGCCGGGGTCCGCCATCACCGGCTGGAGGGCGGGGAAGAGGACCATCTCGAGCCGCACCCCGTCGCCCACGATCCGCTGGATCGCCCGGCTCGCGTCGCTCACCGCCCCGTTCAGGTTCATGACGCGCGGCTGGAGGGCCTGCCGGCGCCCGAAGGCCAGGAGCTGCCGCGTCAGGGTCTCGGCGCGGCGCCCGGCCTGGAGGATCTCGTCCGCGTGCGCGCGCGGCGGGCTCCCCTCGGGGAGCGCCTGCTGGAGCAGCTCCGCGTACCCGAGGACCCCGACCAGGAGGTTGTTGAAGTCGTGGGCCACGCCCCCGGCGAGGCGCGCGACGGCCTCCGTGTGCTGGGCCCGCCGGGCGCGCTCCTCGAGCTCGCGGAGATCGGTCACGTCCTCCGCAAAGGCCTCCCAGGCCCCCGCGAGGCCCGCGGGGTCGCACACCGACCGGCCGCTCAGGAGGACCGTGATCAGGGTCCCGTCCTTCCGCTTCCAGCGGACCTCCACCCGCCGGAACCCGCTCTCCCCGCGCGCCTCGTCCCGGAGGCGGTGGAGGTCGGCCTCGTCCTGGAAGACCTCCCGGCCGGGGTTGGCGGCGAGCAGCTCCTCGCGCGAGCCGTAGCCCAGCATCCGGATGAGCTCCGGGTTGGCCTCCACGAGCCACCCCTCCCCGTCGGCCATGAGGATGCCGACCGGGGCGCTCTCCACGATGGAGTGCCAGCGCTCCACCGCGCGGCGACCGTCCTCGCGCGCGCCGGTGCGCTCGCGGCGGATGAGGGACTGCCGCAGTTCGCGATCCACGATCGGCACGAGCTTGAGGAGGTTGGTCTTGACGAGGAAGTCGTCGGCCCCCGCCTTCATCGCCTGGACGCCGACGTCCTCGCCCACCTTCCCGGACACGACGATCACGGGGAGATCGGGGCAGCGCTCCTTGACCATCATGACGGCGCGGAAGCCGTCGAAGCGCGGGAGGACGAAGTCCACGACGGCGAGGTCGTAGGGGCCCTGCGCCAGCGCGGCCTCCAGCCCCTCCCCCGTCTCCGCGCGGCGGTCCTCGACGTCGAAGCCTCCGTGGCGGAGGACGCGCACGATCAGCGCGGCATCCTCGACGGAGTCCTCGACGACGAGCAGCCTCAATCGGGCGGGCATCGGCCTCCCGGAGGCGGATTCGGCAGCGGGAGGGGCAGATGACGGTCCCCCCCCCGGCGGACCCTTCCAGCCTCGTATCATCCATCGGTCGGAGGGGGATGTCGAGTTCAGCCCGGGCGCGAACCGCGGCCCCGGGGGCGGGGGGGGAAGGCCTCGTCCCTGCAAGGGCCACGGCCGGGCGGGGTAGACCTCCCCGGGCTCGGCCCGCCACCGGCGGGCCTCGAAACCCCCGGGGACCCCCGCCCCTACCAGCGGGGAGAGAACGGGATGGCCAGGTCGTCCACGACGTCGGGGGAGACGGGGTTCGGGAACTCGAAGAGGACCCGGAAGCGCACCCAGCGCATCCCCTCGATCTCGGCCGGGTTCGTCGTCCACCGGCTCCGGCGATCGGGGTCCGGTCCCCGGCCGTCCTCCCGGGCCGGGGCGCCCTGGAGCTCGACCAGGGGCGGGGCGCGGTAGGCCGGGGGCCTCAGGCGCGGCACCCCCCAGGACGGCGCGTCCGCCCCCGAGTCGATCCAGTTCGAGCGGGCGACGGCGCGCTCCCCGACCCCCACCACGCGCAGGTCCGGGGCGCCCGCGTGCACCGCCCCCGCCGGGGCGACGCGCCCGAGGACGACGGACCGGGGCCCCCCGGCGCCGGAGCCCTGGAGGACGACGCCCCCGCCGGCCACCCCGGCGAAGGAGACCTCCAGCAGCAGGTCGGTGCGCCCGTCGTAGGCGTAGGGCCGGCGGAAGGGCAGCGCGAACTCGTGCTCGGGGCCGCGGGCCGCCACCGCCCGGGGCCCCTCCGCGACGAGGACCGGGGGGGCGAGGAAGTTGAGGTCCCCCTCGGGGCCCGGCGTCCCCGCGGCGGGGCCCAGGCGAACCTCGGGGTCGAGGACCTCCCCCCGCCACGCGTCGGGGGCGCCGAGGAGGACGACGGCCGTGAGGGCGCGCGGCTCCTCCCCCAGGTCCTCGGCGGGGAGGAGGACCTGGATGCGTCCGCCCCGGGGGTCGAGCGCGAAGGGGTGGCCGCGGGGACCGGAGCGGACCTCGAGGGGGAGCGCCGCGGCGAGCCCCACGAGCACCCCCGGGGAGGCCGGGTCCGCCCAGGGGACCGTGGTCCCCCGGCGGTCCAGGCACGCGTCCCCCTCGAACTCCTCGAAGACCCAGGCCACGGGAGCCGCGGGACCCGCCACGTCCTCCTCCGCCGTGTCGAAGGCGACCGCGCGGGGGGAGTCCGCCGCGAGGGGGTTCCCCGCGACGTCGGCGACCGCGGGGCCCAGCTCGACGCGGACCGAGACGCCCGGGGGAAGACCGCCCTCGGGGATGAGCGTGGCGACCTCCCGGCGGCGGTCGAGGACCACGCGGAAGGAGACCTCCCGGCCCCCGGCCAGGATGCGCAGCGCCCCCGGCGCCGCGAAGGAGAGGGGGTCCATCCGCTCGGAGAAGCGGAGCAGGACCTCCGCCGCGGGGTCCGCGGCGCGCGCGCCGTCGGGGGGTTCGCTGCCGGCGAGGCGGGGGGGCAGGGGGTCGTCGCGCCTCCGCCCGGCCACGTCCACCGTGAGGCGCGCGTCCTCCCGGAGCGTCCCGCCCTCGCGCCCGCGCAGCGCGCGGAGGGAGGGGAGCCCCGCGACCGTCACCGCGAGCCGGGCCCCGGGGCGGAAGCCCCGCGGCGCCGAGGGGCGGAGCCGCACCTCGTTCCCCGCGACCTCGACGTCCACCGGGACCGGCGCGTCCCCCCGCGTCTCGTCCACGACGCGCACGGCGCCCCGGGCGGAGACCGGGTCGGGCGTCCCCTCGAAGCGGAGCACGATCTCCCCGTCGCGGCGCACCCGGAGCGGACCGGCGAGGAGCGCGGGGTCCAGCGCGATCGCGGGGGAGCGCAGGGCCGAGCCGGACGCGTCGAAGTGGACGATGCCGTGGCCGTCCCCCCGGTCGTCCTTCGAGTGGAAGGAGAAGTCGCACCCCGTGGCGCACGCCGTGGCCAGCAGTGCCAGGAGCGCGGCGAGGCCGCGCCTCGCCGAGGCGACCCGGACGGTCCGCGGCTCCCTCAAGTTCGAGCGATCCCTCCCATCCTTGGAACCCCCGTAACCCTCGAATCTACCACCATTTCTTGCCGGCGCCCCTCCCCGTGCGTACCTTGCTCCCCCCCCGGAATCCCCGGGGCCCCCATGCCGGACAACCTCCACCTCCGCAACGTCGCGATCATCGCGCACGTCGATCACGGCAAGACCACGCTCGTGGACAAGATGCTCCGCCAGGCGGGGATCTTCCGCGAGAACCAGCGCGTGGAGGAGTGCGTGATGGACAGCAACGCGCTGGAGCGCGAGCGCGGCATCACGATCCTGGCCAAGAACTGCTCGGTCACCTACCGCGGGGTGAAGATCAACATCATCGACACCCCGGGGCACGCGGACTTCGGCGGCGAGGTGGAGCGGGTGCTCCGGATGGCCGACGGCTGCCTCCTGCTGGTGGACGCGGCGGAGGGGCCGATGCCGCAGACCCGCTTCGTGCTGCGCAAGGCCCTCGGGCACCACCTGAAGCCGGTGGTCGTGGTCAACAAGATCGACCGCCCGGCCGCGCGGGTGAAGGAGGTCGTGGACGAGGTCCTCGAGCTCTTCATGTCGCTCGGCGCGGACGACTCCCAGATCGACTACCCCGTCCTCTACGCCTCCGGGCGCGAGGGGACCTGCTCGCGGGACCCGGCGGGCCCCTTCCGCGACCTCCAGTCCCTGTTCGAGACGATCCTCGAGACCGTCCCCCCGCCCCCCGGCGACCCGGCGGCCCCGCTCCGGTTCCAGGTGGCCGCCATCGACTACAACGAGTTCATGGGCCGCATCGGCGTCGGGCGCGTCTACGCGGGGCGCATCCGCGAGGGGGACGAGGTCGCGGTCTGCCGCCGGGACGGTTCCGTCGTCCGCCGGCGCGTGACCGCCCTGTTCACCTTCACCGGGATCGGGCGGGAGCCCTCGAAGGAGGCGGCCGCGGGGGACATCGCGGCGGTGGCCGGCATCGAGGACGTGGACATCGGCGAGACCCTGGCCGACCCGGAGAACCCCGGGGCGCTCGAGGCCATCACCGTCGAGGAGCCGACCATCCGCATGGTGTTCGGCGTGAACGACGGGCCCATGGCCGGCCGCGAGGGCCGCTACGTCACCTCCCGCAACCTCCGCGAGCGCCTCGTGCGCGAGACCCTCTCCAACGTGGCGCTGCGCGTGGAGGACACGAGCGACCCGTCGCAGTTCTCCGTCTCGGGGCGCGGGGTCCTCCACCTGGGGGTCCTCGTGGAGACGATGCGCCGCGAGGGCTACGAGTTCGTGGTCGGGAAGCCCGTGCCGATCCTCCGCGAGGAGGAGGGGCAGAGGCTGGAGCCGCTGGAGCGCGTCATCGTGGACGCCCCGGAGGAGACCTCGGGGCGCGTCGTCGAGATCTTCGGGCGGCGCCGCGGGGACCTGGAGCGGATGGAGCGGCGCGGGGACCGCGTCCACATGGAGTTCCTGGTCCCGTCGCGGGGCATGCTCGGGGTGCGCACGCGCATCCTCAACGCGACCCGCGGCGAGGGGGTGATGCACGCGAACTTCGAGGTCTACGGCCCCTTCCGCGGGGCCGTCCCGGGGCGCGGCGAGGGGGTGCAGGTCTCCATGGCCCCCGGGAAGGTCACCGGCTTCGCCCTCCAGGAGCTGCGGGACCGCGGCCCGTCCTTCGTGAAGCCCGGCGACGAGGTCTACCGGGGGATGGTCGTCGGGGAGCACTGCAAGGAGGGGGACATCACCGTCAACCCCACCCGCCTGAAGAAGCTCACCAACATCCGCTCGGCCGGGGCGGAGCGGCTCGAGACCCTGCCGCCGCCGCGGGTCTTCGGCGTGGAGGAGGCCCTCGAGTACGTGGAGCCCGACGAGCTGGTCGAGGTGACCCCGGCCGCCATCCGCCTCCGCAAGCGCATCCTGAACGAGAAGGAGCGGAAGCGGCGGAAGGAGCCCGAGGTGACGGCGGGGTAGGGCGGGGCCGCCATCCCTCGGCGCGCAAGGTAACGGTCGTATACCAGGCCCTGGGCCCCGAGCCCCGGGCACCGGGCTACGGCATGGCAACCACCCCCGCCGGGGCCCTGGAAGCGCCTGGCACGGGGTCCGGAGCCCGGGGCGTGTTTTTCCCCTCAAGCCCCCCCGGGGGCACGCCGATTGCACTTGTGGGCGGCACCAGCGCCACCTGACAAGAGGCATCACCATGGCAGCCCGGATTTTCGAGCTGGACGAGGCGAACAGGATGCTCCCCCTCGTCCGGGTCATCGTCGAGGACGCCCACGAGTCCGCGCGGGACGTCCGCCGCCTCGCGGGCGTCGAGGGCTGCCCCGGCACCCGCCGCGCGATCCCCTCGCCCGAGGACCTCCCCGAGGACGCCTCCCGCCGCCTGGCGAACGTGCGGCGCTGCGTGGAGGAGCTCGAGGACCTCGGGGCCTACCTCCGCGACCCCGAGGAGGGGATCGTCGAGTGGTACGCCGAGGTGGACGGGGAGATCGTCTACCTCTCCTGGAAGCCCGGCGAGACGGAGGTCCGCTACTGGCACGGGCTCTTCACGGGTCCCCAGACCCGTCGCCCCCTCCCCCGCCGGGCGCCGGTGGGATAGGGGCACGCCGGGCACGGAGCACCGGGCCGCGTCGCGGCGATCTCCCCGGCGCCCCCGTCCCGCGCGGGCCCGTTGCGGGCCCGGTGCCCGGTGCGGTCGTTTCCGGTCCTCTGCCCCTCCGGGTTCCAGAATGGGGTAGACACGCACGCCCCGCTTCGTATACTTGCGCGCTTTTAGCACGGGGCTCCCGGGAATCTCCGGGCCCTGCGCGAGCGGGCTCCCGGGAGGCACGGAACGGCCACGCGATGATGTTCTTCGACAGCGGCAGCGAGAAGGACACGACGCGGCGGATCCTCGACTTCTCCATCGCCTGGAAGACCCTGACCTCCCAGTACTACGAGTTCCTCTCCAAGGTCGTCGGGGA
>CAZKTF010000076.1:0-14869 GCA_964555565.1 uncultured Planctomycetota bacterium
GCGGCCGGGCCGAGGTCAAGATGGACGTGCGCGTGCTGGCGGCCACGAACAAGGATCCGCAGAAGGCTCTCGGCGACGGGTCCTTCCGCGAGGATCTCTACTACCGCCTGAACGTCGTGAGGATCGAACTGCCCCCCCTGCGTGCCCGGCGGGAGGACGTGCCGCTCCTCGTCGCCCGCTTCCTGGAGCAGTTCGGCCGGGAGGCGGAGAGGCCGGTGCGGGGGATCGCCCCCGAGACGATGGAGATCCTCCAGCGCTACCGCTGGCCCGGGAACGTCCGGGAACTGCGGAACGCGATCGAGCGGGCCGTCTCCCTGACGGGCAACCGTTTCCTCCTCCCGGAGGACCTCCCCGAGGCGCTCCGGGACGGGGGAGACGAGGCCGGGGCGTTCCCGCAGGGTCCCTTCGGGCGGGCCCGGGCCGAGAGGCTCGCCGCCTTCGAGCGGGAGTACCTCACGGCGCTGCTCCTCGGCACCCGCGGAAACGTCTCGCAGGCGGCCCGGATCGCGGGCCTCGCCCGCGGGAGCCTCCACCGCCTTCTCCGCCGGCACAACCTCCGATCGGAGGACTTCGGGGAGCGGGCCCCTCGAGGGGACCCCGGCCCCCGCTGACGGGCACCGGGGCGCGCGGCCCCGGCGGCCCCGCCCGGGACCTCGGCCTGCGCGCCGGCTCGCGAGAGCGCGCGCCTGTCGCGGAAGCGGGCAGGTGTCGCAGAGGGGAGACGCCGCGCCCGGGTACGCAAGCGGTGTCCGGCCAGACCGTTGCGTCCCGGAGTCCCTGCCGCGCCCCCCGCGCGGTGTCGTGCCCGGTGCCAGGAGACAGCCCCCGCAGGCTGGCCGCCCCGTGGCACCCCGGTTGCGAGCCGTTCCCCCGGCCCTCGCGAGGAGGCGCGCCATCGGTCCCGAGGACGTCCTGCTGGTCGTCACCAAGGATCCTTCCTACCGGGACTACTTCCGGGCGCCGAGGCAGGACCTGGTCGTGTTCTCCGCGTCGTCGGCCGGCGAGGCGCTGGACCTCCTCTTCGAGGAGCGCCCCGACGTCCTGATCCTCGACCTCGAGGGCTGCGAGCTCCCCGGGCTGCACCTCCTGCACGCGGCGAAGCGCCTGCGTCGGCGGATCGCGAGCATCGTCCTCTCGGCGTCGCCCTCCGACGCCGACGCCGGGATGCTCCAGGACGGGGTCTTCTACTACGCGGCCAAGCCGCCGGACCCGGCGGAGCTCGAACCCGTGCTCGGGGCGGCGCGGGCCGCCGTGTCCTCCGGGAGATGGAGCGGATCCGCGGGGAACGGCCGGAGGAAGGAGGCACGATGAGGGCGCGGACGATCCTGGGCATGGCCGTCGTGGGCGCGGCACTGGCGGCCGGGGCGGTCCCGGGCCGGACGTGCGCGGCGGGAGAGACCGCGTCCTACGTCGGGGCCGCGGCCTGCAGGAAGTGCCACCCCAAGCAGGGCAACTCGTGGGCGAAGACGAAGATGGCCGCGGCCTTCGACGTCCTGAAACCCTACAACCTCTCGGTCGCCTACGAGAAGGCCCTCGCCGAGAAGCGCAAGGGTGCCGGCCTGGACCCGGAGAAGGACTACAGGACCGACCCGAAGTGCCTCAAGTGCCACACGACGGGCTACGGCCAGCCCGGCGGCTATCCCGCGACGGTGACCCGGGAGAACGAGGCCCTGGCCGCGAAGCGCCAGGGGGTCCAGTGCGAGGCGTGCCACGGCCCCGGGAGCCTCTACGTCCCCTTCTTCGAGAAGCTGATGAAGGAGGAGGGGAAGTACAAGCGGTCCGACGTCCTGGCGCTCGGCCTCGTGCTCCCCGCACGCGAGGTGTGCGTGCGCTGCCACAACAAGGAGAGCCCGTTCGTGACAAAGGACGACTTCGACTTCGAGAAGATGAAGGACCAGGGGACCCACCAGCACGTGAAGATCCAGGACAGGGTGGACGGGGAGGAGGGCAAGCCGAAGGAGGGGGCCGGGAAGGAGAAGGAGGGGGCCAAGTGAACGCGGAGCGAGGGGCCTCGCGGGACGCCGGCCTCCGCGAGAGACCATGACGCGCGTCCTCGCGGGACCCGTCGTCGTCCTCTTCTCGGGGTTCGGCCTCGCGCTCGCCGGTTCGCTCGCGCTCACGGGAGAGGAGGCCCGGGTCCAGCCGGTGGCCTTCAACCACCAGGTCCACGGGAAGAGGGACATCGCGTGCACGGACTGCCACGAGGGTGCGGAGTCCTCCGCGCCCGCGGGGCTCCCGCGCGTCTCCGTCTGCCTGGAGTGCCACGGGGAGGACACGACGACCACCCCGGAGAAGGACCGTATGAAGGCCTTCGCGGCGGCCGGGCGCGAGATCCCCTGGGTGCGGCTCTACCGCCTGCCGGCCCACGTCGTCTTCTCCCACGAGCGCCACGTGGCCCTCGGGAAGCTCGCCTGCGACCTCTGCCACGGGGGCCACGGGGCCTCGGTGGCCCCCCCGGGCTACCCGGAGCCCGCGGTCCTGACCATGGACGGGTGCCTCGCCTGCCACGGGCTCCGCGGAGCCTCCCTCGACTGCCTCGCGTGCCACAAGTGACCACGAGGCGGGAGTTCCTCCGTTGCACGGCGGCCGCCGGAGTCGCCGCGGTGCTGGCGGGCTGCCACCGGATCGAGGAGGGCTGGCCCGAGGACTACTCCGCGCAGAAATCGCCGGTCCCGGGTTCCGGGGACTGGAAGCCGGGGGAGGAGCGCACCCTCCCGAGCCTGTGCACGGGATGCCCGGCCGCCTGCGGCGTCCTCGTGCGCGTCGTCGAGGGACGGGCCGTGAAGGTGGCGGGCAACCCTCACCACCCCGTCTCCAGGGGCACCCTCTGCCCCCGCGGGCAGGCCCTGCTCCAGCGCCTGTACAACCCCGATCGCGTCAGGGGACCTCTTCGACGTGTCGGGCGACGCGGTGGCGGCGACTGGGAGCCCGTCTCCTGGGACGACGC
Source organism: uncultured Planctomycetota bacterium (assembly GCA_964555565.1). Taxonomy (GTDB): domain Bacteria; phylum Planctomycetota; class JAJSAM01; order JAJSAM01; family JAKLKS01; genus CAZKTF01. The sequence goes on from CAZKTF010000076.1 coordinate 2,948, forward strand.
AATCGCGCGGGTGACCACCGCGCTCCGCGAGACCCGGAAGCACGGGCCGCCGGAGGCCGTTTTCCTCGACGGGGGGCCGGAATGCCTCGGGGCACTCGCCGCCCGCCGCCTCTCCGGCGCCCTCGGCTCCTCCTGCTGGCTTCACGCCGATGCGGGACCCGAGGAGGCGACCGCGCTCGCCTGCTACCTGACCCAGGGTGTCCGGGACATCCCCGCCATCGACTACGAGAGAACCGCCTACGTTCTTTCGTTCTCGACGACGTGGCTCGAGGAAGGGCCGATTGAGCACCGAATCCGCGCGTTTGCGTACTGGCACAGGGGACGACCGGGCCAGAGGGCCAAGTTCGTTCAATTCGAGCCGCGCTGGTCGATGACCGCCGCCAAGGCCGACGAGTGGGTGCCGCTGCGACTCGGGACCGAAGGCGCCGTCGCCTTGGGGATCGCGCACGTTCTCCTCCGGGAGGGACTCGAGGACCGGAAGTTCGTCGAGGCCCACGTCACCGGACTGGAAGACGAGGGGGACCGGAAGGGTTTCCGGCGCCTCGTCCGAGACCGCTACTCGCCGGAGCGCGTGGCCGAGATCTCGGGGGTCTCCCCCGGGATGATCGTCCGGCTTGCAAGGGAAGCCGCGGCCCACCATCCGGCCATCGCGGTCGGAAACGGCGCGGCGGGACTCTCGACGAACGGGGTCTTCTCCGCGATGGCCATCCACTCCCTGAACGCCCTCCTGGGGACCCTCGACGGGCCGGGCGGGCTGCTCACGCAGCGCACGGCGCCCGGATGGCCGCCGGATCCCCCCGGCGGGCAGAGCCCCCTTCCCGACGAGGCACGGATCCTCTTCCCGAGGGGACGACTCGCCGCCCTGGAGGAAGCGGTCGATGAGCCGCGCATCCTGCTCCTCCGGGGATGCGATCCCCTCTTCTCGTCCCCGGACACCGCTGTTCTCGAGGAGGCGTTCCGGACCGCCGAGCTCATCGTTTCCTTCTCGTCGTATCTTGACGACTCGGCGGCCGTCGCGGACCTGGTCCTCCCCGAGAGCGTGGAGTTCGAGCGCTCCGAGGTCGTTCCTGCGGGCCCGGCCGTGGGCTACCCGGCCCTCAGCATCGTGCGCCCTGCGGTCCGCCCGCTCTATGACACGTTGCCCTCGGCCACGGTGCTCTGCCGGATTGCCGCGGGCCTCGGCGACAGGCCGGCCCGGTGGCTTCCGTGGAAGGACGCGGCGGAACTGGCGGATGCGGCGGTCCATGTCCTGGACGGTGCGAGGACGGGAGAGGATTCCCGGGCGACGAGTCCCGTCGCGTTCCGGAATGCCGTCTTCTCCGAGGGAGGCTGGTGGGCCCCTCCCTACGTCCATGGCAGGTGGTCCGAGGTGTTCCGGACCCCGTCGGGGAAGTTCGAGCTCCGCTCCACGCTTCTCCGGCAGGAGGTCGAGAGCCTCATCCCGGAGCATGGGGTCGAGGACTCCCTCGCGAAGCTCCGGATCGAGGCTCCGCCCGAGGACGCGTTCCTCCCGCACCATGAGACGCCCCGCGTCGCCGGGGGCGCCCGCGAATACCCCTTCTTCCTCGTCGTATTTCCTCTCCTTGCCCTCGGGGACGGCCGCGACGCGAACTCCCCCTGGCTCCAGGAGATCCCGGGGTCCCACGGGAAGGTGCGCTGGACGAGCTGGGTCGAGATCCACCCGGAGGCCGCGAAGGCCCTCGGGGTCGCGGAACACGATGAGGTCCGGATCGAGTCCCCCGCGGGGGCCGAGAGGGCAAGGGTGCGAATCGTACCGGGGGCGTTCCCCGAGGTCGTGGCGATGCCGCTCGGCCGGGGTCACCGGGGCCTCGGGCGCTACGCCCGCAGGCGGGGGGCGAACCCGCAGAAGCTCCTCGTCGCCGAGCGGGACCTCCTCTCCGGCATCGTCCCCAGGGCTGCGACGCGGGTGCGGATCGTGAGGTCCTGAGCGTGGCGCGCTACGGGATGGTGATCGATCTGGACCGCTGCACGGGCTGCCAGTCCTGCGTCGTCGCATGCAGGGCGGAGAACAACGTTCCCTCCGCAGGACCGGAGATGACGGAGGAGCACAGGGCGATCTTCTGGATGCGGGTGATCTCCTCCGAAGAGGGCGAGGGTACCCGCCGCCGCATCCGGTTCCTCCCCCGTCCCTGCATGCACTGTGACGATCCCCCGTGCGTCAAGGTCTGCCCCGTGAGGGCGACCTATCGCAACCCGGAGGGCCTCGTCGGGCAGGTGTACGCCCGCTGCATCGGCTGCCGGTACTGCACGGTCGCCTGCCCGTACACTGCCCGCTCCTTCAACTGGTTCGCTCCGGAGTGGCCGGAGGAGATGCGCCAGTCCCTCAACCCCGACGTCCCCGTGCGCCCCAAGGGCGTGGTCGAGAAGTGCTCCTTCTGCGTGCAGCGCATCCGGCGGGTCAAGGAGCGGGCCCGGCGGGAGGGGAGGGGGATCCGGGACGAGGAGCTCTGCCGGCTCCCGGCCTGCGCCGAGACCTGCCCCGCGGAGGCCATCACCTTCGGGGACCTCGACGACCCCGAGAGTCTCGTCTCGAGGCTCGCAGGAAGCCCCAGGGCCTTCCGTCTCCTGGAGGAGCTGGGGACGAAGCCGAAGGTCCACTATCTGGCAGAAGCACGGTTCGATGAATCCCGCTGACTCCCGCGAGGCGGCGCTCGAGCGGACCGCGCTCCGGCCCCTGGTCCGGCCCGGGCGGGGCTTCCATCTGGTGATCCTGCTGCTCAGCGGGATCGTCGCGTTCGGTTTCTACGCGTGGACGCAACAGGTTGATAATGGTCTCGGTGTCACGGGAATGAACATCCCCATCTTCTGGGGGGTCTACGTCACCAATTTCGTGTTCTTCATCGGGCTCAGCCACGCCGGAACGCTCATCTCGTCGGTCCTCCGGATCACGCAGAGCGAATGGCGGCGTCCCTTCACGCGGATGGCCGAAGCGGTGACCGTCTTCAGCCTGCCCTTCGGGGGCCTTTCGGTCATCGTGGACATAGGGAGGCCCGACCGGGTCGCGAACGTCATCCTCCATGGGCACGTGACGTCGCCGATCCTCTGGGATGTCGCCTGCATCTCGACCTACCTCTTCACGTCGTGCGTCTACTTCTACATCGCCCTCATTCCGGACCTGGCCCTCTGCCGCGATCGCCTCCTCGGCCCGTCTCGCCTCCATCATCGGGTCTACTCCATCCTCGCGCTGAGGTGGACGGGGACGAAGGCCCAGTGGCGACGCCTCGACCGGATCATGGCGGGCCTGAGCATCTTCCTCTTCATGCTCGTCATTTCGGTCCATACGAACGTCTCCTTCGTCTTCGCGGTGACGCTGCAGGCCGGCTGGCACACCGCGATCATCGGACCGTATTTCGTGGTCGGGGCGATTTTCCAGGGGGTCGCGGCGGTCATCATCATCGCCGCGTGCTTGCGGTACGCATTCGGGCTTGAAGCGTACATCACGCGCCATCACTTCCAGCAGATAGGAAAGTTCCTCCTCGCCCTCTGCCTGTTCTGGTTCTACTTCACATTCGTCGAGTTCCTCGTGACCTTCTATGGCAACGAAGAGGCGCACATGGTCGTCTTCGACGCGAAGGTGTTCGAGGAGTTCTCGCACCTCTTCTGGGCGATGATGATCCTCTGCTTCGTCCTTCCCCTCCCCCTTCTCGCCGTCCCGCGCCTTCGGACGATCCCCGGGCTCGTCGTCGCCTCCATCTCCATCAACATCGGGATGTGGATCGAGCGCTTCACGGTAATCGTTCCGAGCCTGGCGAGACCGCGGATCCACGACTCCATCGGGGCCTACAGTCCCAGCTGGGTCGAGGGTTCCATCACCGCTGCATTCTTCGCGGGGTTCGTCCTCCTCTATCTCCTCTTCTGCCGCCTCTTCCCCGTTCTCACGGTGTGGGAAATCAAGGAAGGAATGGAGCACGAGACGCCGCCCGTCGCGGCGGGGAAGCACGAGGGTCCGGCCCGGGTGGGCAGGGGAGTCGTCCGATGACGAAGGGGATGCCCCGGAGGGTCTTCCTGAAGGCGGCGGCCGCCGCGGGGCTCACCGCCGCCTGCGGCGACCTCGACGGTCCTTGGCCCCTGCCCTACGCGATCCCGAAGCCGCCCGTCCCCGGCTCCGATGCCTTCCGCTCCGGGGAGGAGCGGTTCGTGCGGAGCGTGTGCCTCCAGTGCCCGGGGGGCTGCGGGATCCAGGTGCGCGTCGTGGAGGGGCGCGCCGTGAAGATCGGGGGGAACCCGGATCACCCCGTGAACCGGGGCCGCCTCTGTCCCAAGGGGCAGACCGGGCTCCAGGTCCTCTACGACCCGGACCGGATCCGCGGCCCGCTGCGTCGCGCGGGGCCGAAGGGGTCGGGTCGCTTCGAGCCCGCCTCCTGGGAAGAGGCGATCCGTGCCGTGGGGGGCGCGCTCCGGACCCTCCGGCAGGCGGGGAACCCCGAGCGCCTCGCCTTCCTCTCGGGCCGCACTCGCGGGCACATGAAGCCCCTCATCGACCGGTTCCTCGCCGCCTACGGGTCGCCCAACGGCATCGACGGCGCCTCCGCCGGCAGCGACGCCACGCCGCTGGCCCTGTACCTCCAGCAGGGGGTGCGCGCCTATCCCGGCTTCGACTGGATGAGCACGAACTACGTCCTCTCCTTCGGCGCGAGCCTCGTCGAGGCCTTCAGGCCCACGGTCTACCTGCTCCGTGCCTACGCCCACCTCAAGCGCGGACGTCTCGGCTCCCGCGCCAAGTTCGTGCAGATCGACCCCCGCTTCTCGGTCACGGCGGCGAAGGCCGACGAGTGGATCCCCGTGAACCCGGGGACCGACGCCGCGCTGGCCCTCGGGATCGCCCACGTCCTGGTGCGGGAGGGTCTCCACGACCGGGAGTTCGTGGCGGAGCGGACCTTCGGCTTCGAGGACTGGACCGACGTGCGGGGGTTCCCCCACAGGGGGTTCCGCTCCCTCCTCCTCGAGGAGTACGCCCCCCCGGCGGTCGCCGCGGTGACGGGCGTGCCCGCGGAGACCGTGCAGCGGATCGCGCGGGAGATGGCCGCGAACCGCCCCGTCATCGCGGTGGCCGAGCGCGGCGTCGGCATGCAGACGAACGGCCTCTACGCCCGCATGGCCGTCCACGCGCTGAACGCCCTGCTCGGTTCCATCGACCGCCCGGGCGGCATCCTCGTCCAGGAGGATCCGCCCTTCGAGGAGTGGCCGCCCTTCCTGTCCGACGAGGTCGCGCGGAGAGGGCTCGAACAGCAGCGCATCGACGGAGCCGGCTCCCGGGCCTTCCCCCTCGCGGGGAGCGTGAGCCAGGTCCTCCCGGAGGCCGTGCTCGGGGGGAAGCCCTACCCCCTGGAGGCTCTCCTCGTCTACTACACGAACCCCGTCTTCTCGCGCGCCGAGCCCGCGCGCTTCCGCGCGGCCCTGGAGCGGATCCCGCTCGTGGTCTCGTTCTCACCGTTCCTCGACGAGACCACGACGTGGGCCGACTGGGTGCTCCCCGACCACACCTACCTCGAGAGGTTCGGGGACGACGTCGTGCTCCCGAGCGTCGGGTACCCCGTCCTCGGGATGCGCCAGCCCGTCGTCGCCCCCCTCTACGACACCGGGGACACGGGGGACGTGATTCTCGCCCTCGCCCGGGAGATCGGCGGCCCGGTGGCGGGGGCGTTTCCCTTCCCGGGCTACGCCGAGATGGTGCGCCACGCCCTGGGGGGCGTCCAGAGCGCACGGCGCGGCTCCATCCAGGAGGAGAGCCCGAAGGCGTTCCAGGAGAGGCTCATGGCGACGGGCGTCTGGGCGGATCCGCCCTACCGCTTCGGCCGGACGGAGCGGATCTTCCGGACCCCCTCGGGCCGGTTCGAGTTCTTCTCGCAGAACCTGCGGGACGCTCTCCTGAAGGTCGCGCCGCCGGGGGGAGGGGGCGGGCCCGAGGGTGAGGAGAAGAGGCTCGACGACCTCCTCCGGGAGCTCGGCGTGGAGGCCCGGGGCGACGTCGCCTTCCTCCCGCACTACGAGCCGCCCCGCTACGCGGGAGACCCCCGCGGGTACCCCCTCCTCCTCAACACCTACAAGACGATGCTGCACGCGGAGGGCCGGGGAGGGAACCAGCCCCACCTCCAGGACATGACCGGTCTCCACGTGCCCGACCCCTGGGAGACCTGGTGCGAGATCCACCCGGGGACCGCCCGGGATCTCGGGATCCGGGAGGGGGACCCCGTGTGGGTCGAATCCCCGTTCGGGAGGATCCGCGTCCGGGCACGGCGCTACCCCGGGGCCATGCCCGGGGTCGTCAACGTGCCCTTCGAGCTCGGGCACAGGGCCTACGGGCGCTTCGCCCGTGGCCTGGGCGCCAACCCCAACGAGATCCTCCCGAATGTGGTGGCGCGCCTCGGGGGGCTCACCGCCTGGACCTCGACTCGCGTGAGGGTCTATCAAGCATGAGCCGCTTCGGCATGGTGATCGACCTCGACGTCTGCGCGGGCTGCCAGTGCTGCACCGCCGCCTGCCGCATGGAGAACAACATCCCCTTCGCAGGGCCCGAGGAGGGCGCCCAGGGGCGCTCCATCTCCTGGATGCAGGTCCTTCCCATCGTCGAGGGGGAGTACCCCCGCCCCCGGGCGCGGTTCCTGCCCATGCCCTGCATGCACTGCGAGAACCCGCCCTGCGTGAAGGTCTGCCCCGTCGGCGCGACCTACAAGAGCGAGGACGGGATCACCGCGCAGGTCTACGCGCGCTGCATCGGCTGCCGCTACTGCACGACGGCCTGTCCCTACACCCGGCGCTACTTCAACTGGTACGCGCCGCGCTGGCCCTCGCCCATGGAGCAGATGCTCAACCCCGACGTGTCCGTGCGCCCCAAGGGAGTGGTCGAGAAGTGCACGTTCTGCGCCCAGAGGATCCGGCGCGCGAAGGAAAAGGCCCGGCGGGAGAAGAGGGCGCTCCGGGACGAGGACCTCCTCAGGCTTCCCGCCTGCGCCGAGACCTGCCCCACGGAGGCCATCACCTTCGGGGATCTCGAGGACCCGGAGAGCACAGTCGCGAAGCTCGCTCGAAGCCCCCGCGCCTTCCACCTCCTCGAGGACCTCGGCACCCGCCCGCAGGTCTGCTACCTGTCCGAGACCCTGTGGGACGAACGCCGGTGAGGGCGGCCGTGGCCCCTGCCCGGCGAGGGTCGGAGGCGGCGGGGGGGGAGCCGTCCCCCGCCCCGTCGCGGGACGTCGTCGCGCGCCACCCGGCCCTCTTCCGGCCGCTCCTCCGGACGGGACCCGGCTTCTACGCCGTGGTCGCGGCGCTCCTCGCGGTCATCGGGGTGGGCGTCTACGCCTACGTCACGCAGGTGCGGGAGGGCCTCGGCGTCACGGGGATGGGCCGCCCGATCTACTGGGGCCTCTACATCACGAACTTCGTCTTCTTCATCGGCATCAGCCACGCGGGCACCCTGATCTCGGCGATCCTGCGGGTGACCCACGTCGAGTGGCGCCGCCCGATCACGCGCGCCGCCGAGGCGATCACGGTCTTCGCCCTGTGCCTGGGGGTCCCGCAGGTCCTGATGGACCTCGGACGCCCCGACCGCATGTTCAACGTCCCGCTCCACGGGCGGGTGATGTCGCCCATCCTCTGGGACATGTGCTGCATCTCGGTCTACATGACCGCCAGCATCACCTACCTGTACCTTCCCCTCATCCCCGACCTGGCGCTGTGCCGCGACCATCCCGGCATGGCGCCCTGGCGGCGGCGCCTGTACGGGTTGCTCGCCCTCGGGTGGACCGGGAGCGAGAGGCAGAGGCACCTGCTGGAGCGGGCGATCTCCTTCATGGCCGTGGCCATCATCCCCATCGCGGTCTCCGTCCACACGGTCGTCTCCTTCATCTTCGCGATGACGGTCCAACCCATGTGGCACACGGCGATCCTGGGGCCCTACTTCGTGGTCGGTGCCATCTTCTCGGGGATCGCATCCATCATCATCGCGATGGCGATCCTCCGGAAGGTGCTCCACCTGGAGGCCTACCTCCGCCCCGAGCACTTCAACAACCTCGGTCTGCTCCTCCTCACGATGTGCCTGCTGTGGTTCTACTTCACGGGGGCCGAGTTCCTGACGACCTTCTACGGCGCCGAGCCCTCCCACATGCGGGTCTTCGAGGCGAAGTTCACGGGCCGGTTCGCCCCGGTCTTCTGGGCGATGTTCCTCTTCTGCTTCGTCATCCCCTTCCCGCTGCTCTTCTTCCGCCGCACCCGGACCATCGCCGGTTGCGTCCTCGCGTCCGTGGCCGTGAACATCGGGATGTGGCTCGAGAGGTTCACGATCGTCGTCCCGTCGCTCTCGCTGCCCCGGCTGCCGTACTCGCCGGGGACCTACTCTCCCACCTGGGTCGAGTGGAGCGTCACCGCCGCGTCGTTCGCGACCCTCGTCCTGCTCTACGTTCTCTTCTCCAAGCTCTTCCCGATCGTGTCGGTCTGGGAGATCGAGGAGGGGCGCCTCGCCGCGGGAGCCCCGGCCGCCGGGCCGGCTCCGCGGCCGCCGCCACACGCAGCCGCGTTGTCGTGAAAGGAGGATCTCGTGGAGGAATCCCGATTCGCCGCAGAGAGCGTGCCCCCCGCCGTCCGGACCTCGGGCAGTCTCAACCCCGTCGCCATCCTCGTCTTCCTGGCCGTCCTCGCCGCGGGGACCGCGGTCGGGCTGGTCGGACTCAGGGCCCGCGACCCGTGGCTCGTCGGCGCGGGCTTTGCGGCGGGGCCGATCCTGGCCCTCCTCCTCGCCCAGTCGCCGAGGGTCGCGGACCAGTGGGAGAAGGCCATCGTGCTCCGGCTCGGGCGCTTCCGGGGGTCCAAGGGGCCGGGCCTGTTCTTCCTCCTGCCCCTGTTCGACCGGGTGGCGATGTTCATCGACCTTCGGATCCGCACCACGAGCTTCTACGCGGAGAAGACCCTCACCAAGGACACCGTGCCCGTGAACGTGGACGCCGTGCTCTTCTGGGTCGTCCTCGACGCGGAGAAGGCCGCCCTGGCGGTCGAGGACTACCAGGTGGCCATCGCCTGGGCCGCCCAGACCGCGCTGCGGGAGGTCATCGGCAAGACGGAGCTGGCGTCCCTCCTGGCGGGGCGGGACGTCCTGGACGCCCAGCTCCAGCGCCTGATCGACGCCCGCACGGAGGCGTGGGGTATCCGGGTGCAGTCCGTGGAGATCCGGGACGTGGTGATCCCGGACAACCTCCAGGATGCGATGAGCCGGCAGGCGCAGGCCGAGCGGGAGCGCCAGGCCCGGATCATCCTCGGCGAGTCCGAGGACCAGATCGCCGAGAAGTTCGTCAACGCCGCCCGGAAGTACGCGACGAACCCGGTCGCCTTCCACCTCCGCGCCATGAACATGCTCTTCGAGGGCCTGAAGCAGAAGGGGGCGCTGGTCATCGTGCCGTCCACCGCCGTGGAATCGATGGGGCTGGGGACGATCCCCGGCCTCGCCGCGTACAACCGCCTCCTGACCCCGGTCGCGGGCGAGGGGGATTCCGGGGAGCGGAGGAAGGAGGGTGCGGGGCAGTAGGGCCAGGGAACCCGGGGCCGCGCGCGGACGTCCCCCCGGACGTGTGACCACGGTCCCGCGAGGCTCCCGCGGGGACGCTGCCCCGCGCCCTCGCGGCCGGAGAATGGCCCCGTGAGGACCATCATCGAGCCGTTCCGGATCAAGATGGTCGAGCCGATCCGCCTGAGCACGGCGGAGGAGCGGCGGCGGTGGCTCGAGGAGGCCGGCTGGAACCCCTTCCTCCTCCCGGCCGACCGGGTCCTCATCGACCTCCTCACCGACTCCGGGACCGGGGCGATGTCGAGCGGGCAGTGGGCGGCGATGATGCGGGGGGACGAGTCCTACGCCGGGGCCTCCTCCTGGTTCCGGTTCGAGGAGGCGGTCCGCTCCATCACGGGCTTCAAGCACGTCCTCCCCACGCACCAGGGGCGCGCGGCGGAGCGGATCCTCTTCACCGTGGCCTGCTCCCCGGGGCAGGTCGTGCCCAACAACGCCCACTTCGACACGACCCGCGCGAACGTGGAGGCGCGCGGGGCCCTGGCGCTCGACTTTCCCGTCCCCGAGGCCCTCCACCCGACCGAGCCCCACCCCTTCAAGGGGAACATGGACGCGGGGGCGCTCGAGGCCTTCCTCCGCGTGCAGCCCGCCGGGACGGTCCCCCTCGTGATGGTGACGGTGACCAACAACGCGCGCGGGGGCCAGCCGGTCTCCCTCGCCAACCTCCGCGCCGTGCGCAAGGCGTGCGACGCCTTCCGGGTCCCCCTCTACCTCGACGCCTGCCGCTTCGCGGAGAACGCCTGGTTCATCCGCGAGCGCGAGCCGGGGCAGCAGGGGCGGGCGCCGCTGGAGATCGCGCGGGAGATGTTCTCGCTCGCCGACGGCTGCACCATGAGCGCGAAGAAGGACGGGATGGCCAACATCGGCGGGTTTCTCGCCGGGAACGACGATCGGCTGGCCCGCCTGGAGCGGGACCTCCTCATCCTGACCGAGGGGTACCCCACCTACGGGGGCCTCGCGGGCCGGGACCTGGAGGCCATCGCCGTGGGCCTTGGGGAGGCCCTCGACCCGGACTACCTCCGCTACCGCGTGGCCTCCATCGCCTACCTGGCCGACCGCCTGCACGCCGCGGGGGTCCCGACGGTGCGGCCGCCGGGCGGCCACGCCGTGTACCTGGACGCCCGCGGGTTCCTCCCCCACCTCGCCCCCCTGGACCTCCCGGGGCAGGCCCTCGTGTGCGAGCTGTACCTGGAGGGGGGGGTGCGGGCGGTCGAGGTGGGGACGGTGATGCTCGGGAGGAAGGACCCGGGGACGGGCAGGGACCTCCCCGCCGACCAGGACCTCGTGCGCCTCGCCTTCCCGCGGCGGGTCTACACCCAGAGCCACGTGGACTACGTGCTCGAGGTGCTCCTCGGGGTGTGGGGGCGCCGCGGCTCCGTGCCCGGGGCGCGGATCGTCGAGGAGGCCCCGACGCTGCGCCACTTCACGGCGCGGTTCGAGCGACTCCCCCCGGGGGGCCGCGGAACGGCAGGCGACCCAAGGGTCGCCCCTGCAACGGCGGGGGAAACGGGGCCTTTGTAGGGGCGGGGCTTGCCCCGCCCGCCGTGTGTCTTCGGGCGGTAGAGGGAACGGCGGGCGACCCAAGGGTCGCCCCTACAAGGGCGGTGGAAACGGGGTCGTTGTAGGGGCGGGTCGCCCCGCCCGCCGTTGCCTATTCCTCCAGGGCGGAGTGGATCCAGCGGAGCGCGGCCACCGTCGTGGGGAGGCCGACGGTGGTGACCGCCAGCACGGCGACCTGGTCGAGGGCCTCGCGCTCGACCCCCTCGCGCAGGCCGCGGCGGGCATGGGAGCGCACCGCCCCCTCGAGACGGCCGCCGATGGCGATGGCGAGCTTCACGAGGCGCCGCTCCCGCGGGGTGAGGGGGCCCGCTCCGTGGACGGCCTGCCCCAGGCGCTCGTAGGCGTCGGAGACCTCGGGGTAGCGATCACCGAAGTCCACGAAGGCCGCGGCGGGTTCCGGCTCGGGCGCGTGCGCCTGCTTCCTGGGCTTCTTCACGGGGACCTCCAAGAGGGGTTGGCCGACGGCCATCGGGCGACAGCCGAAAGCTTGCCGGGATGTCCGGGCGGGTGCAAGGCTCGATCCGGAGCCTGCGGCGGCCGGCGGCCGGCGTCCTGTGACCGTGGGCCCCCCTCGGCCACGGATCGTGACGCGGGTCACTGACGCCCGGCATGCCCCGTGCTGAACTTCCCTCGGGCGGGGCGATCGGCGGGCCCACACCGGGAGGCGGCCATGGCGGCAGGTCTCAGGACGGCGGCGGCCCTGGCCGCCTGCGCGCTCGCGGCGGCGGCGGGGTGCGGGAAGGGGGAGGCCCCGAAGGCGCCCCCCGCCGCCGTGCCCCCCGCGGCCCCGG
>CAZKTF010000077.1:0-14837 GCA_964555565.1 uncultured Planctomycetota bacterium
CTACCATTGAGCTATCGGGGAGCGGAGGGCAGCCGGGGAGAGTATCGCCCTCGCGGGGGCCGGCGGCCGAAAACCGGCGCGGGGCGAGGCGTCGGCGCGGCGACCGCGCGGGGGCCCGGCTTAGGATGTCCGCATGGCCGGTCCGGCGTTCCGCGAGGTCCTGCCCGGGAGCCCCGGCAGCCGCGAGCCTCCGCCCTTCCCGGAGGACCCGGCCCTTGCGGTCTTCCCTGCCGGGAGCGCCGCCTCCATCGCCCTCGCGGTCTGCGCCCTCGCCGCCCTCTCGGTATCCGTGGCCCCTCTCCTGCACGGCCTTCCGCCATGGGAGGAGCCGTCCGAAGCCGCCGGCCGCCTCGAAGAGCTCCGCGGCCTCCTCCCTCCCGGGGAGACCCTGGGCTACCTGGACGACGGCGGCGGCGGGGACCGGGAGACGGCGGCCCTGTACCAGACCCAGTACGCGCTGGCCCCCGTCCTCGTGGCGAGGGGTGCGTACCACCCGCGGGTCCTGGGCCGATTCCTCCTGCCTCCTCCGGCCTCTCGAATCCGGGACCTGGGGCTCGTCCTGGAGAGGGACCTCGGGGACGGTCTCCTCCTCTTCCGGCGCAGGGGACCGTGAACGTGTTCGCCGTCCTCCGCCTGCTCCTCCCCGTGGCCGCCGCCTACCTCTGGCTCGGCAGGCTCCCGGGGATCGGCCGCACGAAGGGGCGGCTCCTCGGGCTTGCCCTCGCCGTCGGCGCCGGGCTCGCGATCCCGTCGGCGCTCTACGGGGCCGCGGTGCTGGTTGCGGGTCCCCCGGGACCGGTCTACGCCGTCCTCGAATCGATCCTCTTCGCGGCCCTGGCGATCCTCCCCCTCCTCCTCGCCCGGGGCCGCGCGGAGGCCCCCGCCGTTCCACCGCAAGCGGGCCGCACGGCGCCCGCGCCCACCCCTCCCGTGCTGGCCGCGGTCTTCGCGGGGCTGGCCCTGTGCGCCGCCGCGCTCTTCCTGGCGGCCACGATCCGGTCCCCGGAGGGCTCCTGGGACGCCTGGGCCGTGTGGAACCTCAAGGCGAGGTTCCTCGCACGGGGCGGTGAGTGGTGGGTCCACGCCCTGTCGCCCCGCCTGGGATGGTCCAATCCCGAATACCCCCTCCTCCTGCCGGGAGCGGTCGCCCGGGTCTGGCCGGGAACCTCTCCCGGGTCCCCCGCCATCCCCGCGCTGGCGGCCTTCCTCTTCGCCGCGGGGACGGTGGCCCTGCTGGTCGCCGGTGCGGCGGAGCTCCGGGGCCGCGCCACGGGGCTCCTCGCGGGGATCCTCCTCCTCGGGACCCCGGAGTTCCTCCTCCAGGCCCCTGCCCAGTACGCCGACATCCCGCTGGCATTCTTCGTCCTCGCCTCGCTGGTCTCCCTCGCCCTGCACCGGAGGGGTCCCCCGGGGAGCCGCGCCTGGCTCCTCGCGGCGGGGCTCGCCGCGGGGAGCGCGGCGTGGACCAAGAACGAGGGCCTGCTCTTCTTCTGCGCCCTGGGGACCGGGTGGATCGCCGAGGGCGTCCTCCGGCGGCGCCCCGGCGCGGCGCTGCGGGAGCTGGGGGCGATCCTGGCCGGTGCCCTCCCCCTCCTGGCCCTCCTCGCGTGGTTCCGGATCCGCTGGGCTCCGCCGAGCCTCCTCTTCGCGGGGCTCGATGCGGAGACCGCGGGGACGAGGGTGCTGGACGCGGCGAGGCACGTGGTCATCCTCAAAGGGATCGTCCTGAGCGTGTTCCAGATGGGATCCCCGATCCTCCTGGGGCTCCTCCTTCTCCGGGCCCGGGGCAGAAGGCCGTCGGGGCCGGTCCCCGTCGCGGGCTGGATCGCCCTGGCCGCCACGGGGGCGGGCTTCTACGCCGTCTACCTTCTCACCCCCTGGCCGCTCCATTGGCACGTTGCCTCTTCGGCCTCCCGCCTGCTGATGCAGCTCTGGCCGGGGGCCCTCTTCCTCGCGGCCCTGCGGCTCGGGCCGGGGCTACCGGGCGGCCCGGGGGGCGCCGGGGAGGAGGCGCTCGGCCCGCATCATCAGGACGGTGGCCGTGGCGAAGAAGGCGGAGGCCAGGGCGAAGGTCGGCCTCGAGGAGTCGAACCGCTCGGCGACGAAGGCCCCGAGGGGGTACCCGAGCAGGGCGCGGATCCCGACGAGGGCCACGTGGACGCCCATGTACCGGGAGGCCTCGCCGGAGGGGGCGTACTTGAGGGGCCCCATGGACCAGGCGATCCCGACGCCGGCCATCCCGAGGCCGAAGAGCGCGAAGCCCGCGACCACCTGGGCGGGGGTGTGGACGAAGGCCATCCAGGCCGCGAAGAGGGCGAGGAGGACGTAGGCCCGGGTGGCGAGGCGCTCGAGGCCGATGCGGTCGTGCATCCTCCCGGCGAAGGCGAGGGCGGCCATGGGGACGGCGTTGAACACGACCCCCTTGGCGAGCGAGGCGTCGCTGTAGGTCATCCGCAGCTCGTCCACGAAGAGGCGGGCGAACACGGGCTGGATGCACATGAAGCCCATCCCGTACACGAACATCGCCGTCTCGAACCGCCGGAAGGCGGGGTCCCGGAAGAGGGTGGTCCACATCGACCCCCCGGCCGCGGGGGCCGCGCCCGCGCCCGGCGCGCGGGGCCAGGGGGTGCGGCGGACTCGGATCGACCCGAACACCAGGCAGGCGCCGAACCCCGCCACCCCGGCCGCGGGGTAGAGCCACCGGAAGGCCCGGGGGTCGTGGTCGAGGACGGTCCCCGCCGCCCAGGCCGCCGCGGCCGTGGCGCCGAGGGCGAAGACCTGCGCGCGTCCGAACAGCCTCCCCCGGTAGTCCGGCCGGTAGTTGGCCTGGTAGACGGCGTTCTGCGCGGGGATGACGACGGTCTGGACGGTCGCCTGGACGAGGAGGACCGCGAGGAAGGGCCAGGGGCCCGCCACGGCCGCCATGGCGAGGAGGACGAGCCGCCCGAGGACGCCGGCCCACAGGAACAGGCGGCGCTGCGGCACGTCCTCGAAGCGGTCCGCGAGCACGAGCGCCAGGAGCATCGAGACGCTCGGCGCCATCGTCAGGATCATGATCTGGAACTGGGTCGCCCCGAGCGACTTGCGGGCCACGACGTCGCTCGTGATGAGGGTCCCGGCCAGCAGGCCCTCGAGGAGCGAGGCGCGGGCGTGGAGCCGGTAGGTGTACCGGGAGACCCGCGGGGCGCCGGTGGGGGGCACGGCGGCGGGATGCTACCGCGCCCCGGCCGGCCGGGCGCGGGGAACGCGGGGGGCGGGGGGCTGGCCACCCGCGCAGGGTCGCGTATGCTCATCCGGTCCGCCCGGGGCGGGGGAGGCCCCCCCCGCGGGCCCATGGGGTAGGGGACGGCACGGGATGCCCGCAGACGCCCGCCACGTCGAGGACGGGGCGGCCCCCCCTCCGGAGGTGAACCCGGAGGAGGCCGCGCTCGTGCGGCAGGCTGCGGCAGGCGACCGGCAGGCGCGCGCGGACCTGTTCGATCGGTACCTGGACGCCGTCTACGAGTTCGTGTTCTACCGCGTGGGCCGGAGGCAGGACGTGGCGGAGGATGTCACGCAGGAGGTCTTCACGAGGGCGCTGGCCCAGATGGCCCGCTACGACCCCACCCGCGGGGACTTCGGCCAGTGGCTCGGCGGGATCTCCCGCAACGCCATCCGCGACCTCGCCCGCAAGAGCCGCGGGCCGGCCGCGCCCATGGCCACGGACCCCTCGCCCGTGCTGGACGGGATCGCGGGGCCCGGCGACCCCGCGGGGGAGGCCGCGGCGCGTGACGGGACCGCGGTGCTCCTGCGGGCGCTCTCGGCGCTCCCGGGCCACTACCGCGACCTGCTCCGCTGGAAGTACCTCGAGGGGCTGAGCGTGCGGGAGATCGCCTCGAAGCGACGGACCACGGAGAAAGCGGTCGAGGGGATGCTCGGGCGCGCGCGCGCGGCGCTCCGGGACGGGCTCGGAGAGGGGATGGCGTGAAGCCCGGCGACGGCCCCGACCGGGACCTGGACCGCGAGATCGCGGAGGCGCTCCGCCGCGCGGGGGGAGAGGCCCGCCCGCGCGAGGGGTTCCGCAGCGCGCTGCGGGAGCGCTTCGTGGACGGGGCGCTCTACGGCCGCCCGGCGGTCCCGCTCCTCCGGCGCGTGCTCCCCCTGCCCGGGTGGGTCGCCTACCCGGTCGCGGCGGCGGTCCTCGTGGCCCTCGCCGGGGCGGCCCGGGAGGCGGTGCTCCGCACGCCCCCGGTCATCGAGCCGCCCGAGGTGCCCCCGCAAACGGCCGCGCTCCGGGTCGCCGAGGGCGAGATGAGGTTCATCCCGGCTTTCGCGGGCCAGGGGTTCACGCGGACCGTGGTCGAGGCGCGGCCGTTCCTCCTCGCCGCGGGACCGTCGCGGACCCCGCCCCACATCCGGTCGGTGGCCATCGGTTCCTCGGCCGTCGAGACGCTCCTCGGGGTGGAGTTCCCCTGCCTGGACGCCGTCGGCCGCCCGCCCGCGGTGACCGTGGTGGCCCCGGATCGCCGGGCCTTCGAGGAGATCGTCGCGCCGAGGATCCTGCCGCTGGAGCCCACCTCCTCCCTCGTGGCCCTGGCGCTCGAGCCCGAGGGGGTCGTCCTCGTCGCCCCCGAGGTCCTGGAGACCCGGGAGGAGACGGAGTGCCTGCTGGACGTGCTCCACGAGACGGCGCACCGCTGGCTCCGGGACCGGGCGGGGGGGGAGACCCCGCTGCCGCTCTGGGTGGACGAGGGGATGGCCGACACGGCCTCGCAGGCCTGCCAGGGGGTGCGCACCCGGGAGTGGGCGGCCGCGATCCTGGGACAGCTCCGGGACTCCGGCTTCGCCCCCTTCGACGCCCGCGCGGTGCTCGCGCAGACCGGCTACGGGACGATGGTGCTCCACGCGCGGAAGTCCTCTCCCTGCGAGGAGCGGCCCGACGTGTTCGTCTGCGTGTTCCACGCCCAGGCGGACAGCCTCGTGCTGTTCCTCAAGGACCGCGCGGACGGCGGGGCGCGGCGTCGGGCCTTCGACGCCTACCTCGTGCGGGTCTTCCGCGGGGAGCGGATGGACCCGGACGCCACGGCGAAGGCGCTCGGGTTCGACTCGCCGGAGGCGCTGCTCGAGGCCCGGGACGCGTGGCTCGGCCCGGGCGAGCCGCGGTGAGGCGCTACTCGGCCAGCGCGCCGAGCGCGGCCGCGAGGCCGCTCAGGCGGCGGTAGAGAGGGGCTTCCTTGTGGCGAGGGATTTTCTCGTGGGCGCCGAGGCGCTCGAGAGCGACCATCGTCCGGAGCGCGCAGGTGCGCGCCTCGCCCAGGAAGACGCGGGACTCCCCTGGGAGGGTCGCGCGGCGCGCCTTGAGGATCCGATCGGAGATCTCGAGACAGGTCATGGCGAGGCCCACGGACTCCCCGGTCTCGATGCGGTCCCGGAACTCGAGGAGGAGGGTCGCCACGTCCGTGGCCAGGTCAACGGCCTCCGCGTTCAGGACGTCGCGCGCGGTCGGTGTGTGAAAGTTCGACATGTCTACGTCTCTTTCTGCAGGCGGCTCAGGCGTACGAATTATACCACGGTGCCCCCCCGCCCAGGCCCGGGGGCACCCACCTGTAAAACAAGACTCAACTCATTGCAGAACAAGGACTTGTGAACTGAATCGACTCCCGGCTTTGCGCGCCGGGCAGCGGATCTATAATCGGCCGACTGGCCCTCCAACTTGCATGGACACCCTGAAAGAACTCCGCCCTCCCCTGGACTCCCTCTCGGGACCGGCCGCGCCTGAGCTGCACGAGCGGCTCCCCGACGGCGCGGTCCGGTGCCTGGCCTGCGGCCACCGGTGCCTCGTGCGCCCCGGGCGCCGCGGGATCTGCCAGGTGCGTTTCAACGAATCAGGGACGCTCCGGGTCCCGAAAGGTTACGTGGCGGCGCTGCAGCTCGACCCGGTCGAGAAGAAGCCCTTCTTCCACTGCCTGCCGGGCTCCTCGGCCCTCTCCTTCGGGATGCTCGGGTGCGACTTCCACTGCGGGTACTGCCAGAACTGGGGCACCTCGCAGGCCCTGCGGGACCCGGCGGCCTCCACCGAGTTCCGCGAGATCGGCGCCACGGAGCTGGTCGCGCTCGCGGCCCGGGGCGGGGCGCCCATCGTCGTCTCCACCTACAACGAGCCCCTCATCACCGCGGAGTGGGCGGCGGAGGTGTTCCGGAGGGCGCGGCGGGAGGGGATGCTCACGGGCTTCGTCAGCAACGGCAACGCCACCCCCGAGGCCCTGCGGTTCCTCAGGCCCTTCGTGGACCTCTACAAGGTGGACCTGAAGGGGTTCCGCGACCGGACCTACCGCGCGCTCGGCGGGGAGCTCGCGAACGTGCTCGCCACCATCGAGGCGCTCCCGTCCCTGGGGTTCTGGCTCGAGGTGGTCACGCTCCTCGTCCCGGGGCTCAACGACTCCGACGAGGAGGTGGGGGAGATGGCGCGGTTCCTGGCCCGCGTCTCCCCGGACGTCCCCTGGCACGTGACGGCGTTCCACCCCGACTACAAGATGACCGACCGGGGGAACACCCCCGCGGCCGCGCTGCTGCGGGCGGCGGGGATCGGCCGCGACGCGGGGCTCCGGTTCGTCTACCCCGGGAACCTCCCCGGGCGTGTGGGGGACGGCGAGGACACCCGCTGCCCCTCCTGCGGGGCGACGCTCGTGCGGCGCGTGGGGTTCCGCGTCCTGGAGGACCTGCTCACCCCGACGGGCGGGAAGTGCCCGGGGTGCGCGGCCGCGATCCCGGGGGTCTGGAAGAGGCCGGGGCCGCGCTGAATCCACGAGGGGTCTGACCCCTCGTGCACATTTGCAAACGCGGCGCTCGGAAGCGAGGGGTCGGAAGCGAGGGGTCTGACCCCTCGTGCACAACGCGGGAAACGGCGGGCCGGGCTGCGCCCGGCCCCTAGGGAACCGACGGCTCCGTGACCACGGTCCATCCGTCCCGGACCGCGTCTACGGTCTGGACGGTCCCCGAGGGCCAGGTCACGGTCAGCCGCGCCCTCCCCCGCGACCTCCGTCCCGTGTAGAGGATCCTCTCGGGCGGGAGCGACCCGCCCGGCTGGCCGCCGGTCGTGACGAGGTCGCACGCGCGGCGCGTCCCCGCCTTGAGCGAGAGCCTCGCCCCGAGCCCCTGGGGGTCGCTGCGGGTCCCGACGAGGCGCACCCCGTACCAGTCCGAGGAGCGCGGGGTGTCGTTGCGGACGAGCTTCGCGGGCCCGACGTGGGTGGAGACGACGAGGTCCAGGTCCCCGTCCCCGTCGAGGTCCGCGGGGATGGCGTCGCGCCCCCCGTGGGCCTCGAGCGCCACCAGGCCCGCCTCCGCGGCTCGCTCCTCGAACCGGCGCCTCCGCGCCTGGAGCCAGAGGAACGGCCGCTGCGCCAGGGCCGCGGGCGTGAAGGGGAGCGCGTACTGGAGGGTCCCGTTCTGCACGAGGAGGTCCTGCCGCCCGTCCATGTTCAGGTCCACGATGGCCGCGCCCCACGCGATCTGCAGCCGGTGCTGCTCGTCGAGCCCCCCGGCCACGCCGAACGCGGGGGCGGAGTCGCTCCAGGGGCGGGGGCCGCCGGTCAGGACGAGGGCGCTGGGGCCGAAGTCCGCCACGTAGAAATCGAGCGACCGATCCCCGTCGAGGTCCCCGACGGCGACACCCATCCCCGCCTCCATGGCCTCGGTGAGCCCGAACTCCTCCGCGTGGTCCTCGAACCTCCAGTCGGGGGGACCCCCGCTGAGGAAGATCCGGGACCGGGGCGTCTGATCGGTGTAGAAGACCCGATCGTTGCCGACGATGAGGTCCTGGAAGCCGTCCCCGTCCACGTCCAGCCAGTGCGCGACCCATGACGCGACGGGGTCGTCCACCCCGCAGGCCGCGGCCACGTCCGTGAAGGTCCCGTCCCCGTTGTTCCGCCAGAGGCGGTTCGGGGCCGGTCCGGTCGGGGGCGCCCCGGGAGGGCCCTCCCAGTCGAAGGGCTGGAAGTTGCTCTCGTAGAAGTCGGTCCAGCCGTCGCCGTCGAAGTCCCCCGGCGCGGCGGACATGGTGAACGCGGTCCCCCCGCCGATCCCCGCCGCCGCGGTCACGTCCTCGAAGGTGCCGTCGCCGAGGTTCCGGAAGAGGCGGTTCCCCTCGCCCACGGTGCCGACGAACAGGTCCGGGTGCCCGTCCCGGTCGTAGTCGAAGAAGGCCGCAGCCTTGGCGTGGTCCTCGGGGCCGGGGAGGACGAGGCCCGCGGCCGCCGCCCCCTCGACGAAGTGCATCGTCCCGTCGTTGAGGTACAGCGCCGAGTCCCCGAGGTCCTGCGGGAAGAAGAGGTCCAAGTCCCCGTCCCCGTCCACGTCCGCCACGGCGACGCCGTTCCCGTAGCCGTTCCAGCCGTCGGGGCGCGGGACGGTCTCGAAGGCCACGCCGGACTCCGCGGTGACGTCGGTGAAGGCGGGCACGAAGGCCCGCTTCGCGGCGGCGGCCGCTCCCCCGGCGCCGGGGGAGCCGGCGAGGAGCGCCGCGGCGAGGGCGAGGGCGGGGGTGCGCGACATGAACCACCATCTTACCGGGACCGGGGCGCCGGCGCGGCCCGGAGGGTGACCGGCGTCCGGGGGCGAGAGGCGAGAGGGGACGTCCGCAAGTAGTCAAGTATCCGGGGCGTTGTTCGAGCGAGAGCGCCTCGCTACTTGACTACTTGCGGACGTCCCCAGCCTACCTAGACGGGCACCGGCTCCAGGCGGTTGTAGAGCGTGTCGCGGCGCACGGGGAGCTTGCCCGCCTCGCGGACGATCCGCCGGATCTGATCCACCGTGAGCCCCTCGGGGGTCGTCGCCCCGGCCATGTGGGTGATCTTCTCCTCGACCACGGTGCCGTCGAAGTCGTCGGCCCCGTACTGGAGGGCCTGCTGCGCGGTCTCCAGGCCCATCATGATCCAGTAGGCCTTCACGTGGGGGACGTTGTCGAACATCAGCCGCCCGACCGCCACCTCGCGGAGCGAGACGATGCCGCGGGCCAGCGGCAGGCGGCGCAGCGCGTTGTTCTCCGGGTGGAACCGGAGCGGGATGAAGGTCATGAAGCCGCCGGTGTCGTCCTGCAGCGCCCGGAGCCTCAGGTGGTGCTCCACCTTCTCGGCCGGGGTCTCGATGTGCCCGTAGAGGAGCGTCGAGTTGCTCCGGATCCCCATGCGGTGGGCGATGCGGTGGATCTCGAGCCAGCGGTCCGGTCCGATCTTGTCGCGGAAGATCTTCCGGTGGACCCGCTCGGAGAGGACCTCCGCGCCGCCGCCGGGGAGCGAGCCGAGCCCCGCGGCCCTGAGGTCCTCGAGGACCCACTCCACGCCCTTGCCCGCCAGGCCCGCGAAGTAGTCGATCTCGACCGCCGTGAAGGCCTTGAGGTGCAGGCGCGGGTAGGCCTGCTTGATGGCGCGCAGCATGCGCGGGTAGTACTCGTAGGGGTAGTCCGGGTGGAGGCCGCCCACGATGTGGACCTCGTCCGCCCCTGCGGCGTCCGCCTCGGCCGCGCGGGCGAGGATCTCCGCCATGGAGAACTCGTAGCCCGAGCCGTCCTTCTCCACCTGCTTCTTCGCGAAGGAGCAGAACATGCACGACAGCCGGCAGAGGTTGCTGTAGTTGATGTGGCGGTTGACGTTGTAGCCCACGACCTTCCCGTGGCGGGCCTCGGCGGCCTCGTTGGCGAGGGAGCCGACGGCCGGGAGGTCCGGGTGCGCGTAGAGGAGGAGACCGTCCTCGCGCGTGAGGCGTTCCCCCCGCTCCACCTTGCGGCGGAGGGGGGCGAGGCCGCTCCGCCCGGTCACGACGGTGAGGGGCACGGGGGACTTCCGCCTACCCGCCGGTCTCGTTCATGGAGAAGAGGCGGTAGCCCTGGTGCTTCTCCGGCTTGTCGAAGGTCTCGCCCTCGAGGATCGAGAGCAGCTCCCCGTCGCTCGCGCCGGCGCGGAGCGCGGTCCGCACGTCGCGGTACTCCTCGATGAGGAGGCAGGCCTTGAGGCGGCCGTCCGCGGTGAGCCGCATCCGGTTGCAGTCCCGGCAGAACTTGTCCGACACGGGCCGGATGAGCCCCACGCGGCCGCGCGCGCCCGGGAGCCGGAGGTAGGTCGCCGGGCCGGAGTCCCCCTCGCCGGTGTCCGCGTCCTCCAGGCCGAAGCGCGCCCGCAGGCGGCGCTCGATCTCGTCGGCGGGGACGACGGCCCCCGGCGCGGCCATGTCCCAGTAGCCGAAGGGCATGAACTCGATGAACCGGACGTCCAGCTCCCGGTCGAGGGTCAGGGCGGCCAGGTCCTCGATCTCGTCCTCGTTCACGCCGCCCATGACGACGGAGTTCACCTTCAGGTGGAACCGCGGGTCCCCGGCCGCCCGCTCCATCGCGCCCCAGACGCGGTCCGGGTCCCCCCCGCGGCTCATCCGGAGGAACCGGTCGCGGCGGAGGGAGTCCACGGAGAGGTTGATGCTGCGCACCCCCGCCGCGGCGAGCCCCTCCAGGTTCTCGCCGAGGAGGTGGCCGTTGGTGGTGATCGCCACGCGCCGGACCCCGGGGGTGCGCACGAGGTCGCCGAGGAAGGGCACGACCCCGGGGCGCACGAGGGGCTCGCCGCCGGTGACCCGGAAGTCGGTGAACCCCAGGCGCACCGCGAGGCGGACCATCCGCAGGACCTCGTCGTAGGTCAGGTTCTCGGCCGTGGGCCTGAACCGCGCGTGGGCCGGCATGCAGTAGAGGCAGCGGAAGTTGCAGCGGTCGGTGATCGAGATCCGGAGGTTGTAGATGCGCCGCCCGTACCGGTCGATCATGGGGACCTCGTGCCGCCGACGACGCGGCCCATTCTGGTGCGCCGGCCCCCCGCCCCGCAAGAAAGGCAGACGGCCGTCATCGCCTCGTGGCCCACAGGATCCACTCGAGCATCAGGATCGCCGCCGCCAGCAGCAGGAGCGGGTCCCGGAGGAGGATGTTCGTCCGCACCGACTCCGGCGCGGCCGGGTGCTCCACCCCGCCCGCGGCGATCCGCGCGCGCGGGGCGATGTCGGACTCCGACCGGCTGAGGAGCGCGGCCGCGGCATGGTCCTCCTCGTCCGCCGCGGGCCCGAGGATGCGGTAGAGCCCGGTCCTCCAGGTCCCCCCGAAGCGGACGCGCCCCTCGGCCCCCGCGGTGGCCCGGGCGCTCTCCCCGGCGGGGTCCCGGAACTCGACGGAGGCCCCCGCGGTCGCCGCCCGCACGATGGGCTCGCCGGTCCGGAGGACCTCCTCCGGGTCCCCCGTGCGGCGGGCCGAGAACAGGTACTCGAGCGCGTTCGCGAGCAGGAGGGGGAAGGCCACCTTGAGGGGGAGGTTCGACTTCGCGAGGTCGAAGGGGATGACCAGGGCCTCGCCGTCGCGCGTGGGGACCATGGCCAGCAGCGGGCCCTCGACGCTGTCCACGAGGACCCCGGCCCGGGGGACCCCCTTCAGGCGCAGCGCCTCCACGACGATCAGCTCGGAGAACTCGGCGTGGCGGGTGACGGCGTGGGTCCGGGACCAGTCGATGACGGGGGGGTAGGAGATGGTCCCCTCGACGGTGACGGCCGGCCCCTCGCCCGCGGCCGGCGCGGGGGGGACGCATCCCACGTAGATGGCGGCGGCGGTCCGCGGCGGGTCGGGCGGGACCTCCCCGTCGTAGACGACGAGGTCGAGGGGCCCGAGCCCGCGCAGCGCCGCGGGGTCCTTCACCGGAGCCGCGGGGCCGAGGAGCCCCGGGCGCAGGTCGGGGAGCCTCTCCAGGAAGCGGTTGCGCCCCTTCCCGTAGATGGCGAAGCGCCTCGGGGGATCGGGGCGGAGGACCACGGGGACCCGGTCGTCCCCGGGGAAGGGGTCCTCGCCGAGAAGGCGCAGCTCCGCGGGCCCGGGGTCCACCCCCCCGAGGGGGAACAGCGCCACCGCCTGCGCCCCCGCGGGCGCCGCGACCTCCCGCGCGTCGAGGAGCCGCTCCCCGCGGTACAGCGCCAGGGTGCGTTGGAGCGGCTTCCCGCCGAAGCACTCCACGGAGACGAACAGCGCGGGGGGCGCGCCGGGGCTCCGCACGACCTTCACGTCCGTGATCCCGGCGTTGTCCACCGCCTCGCCGAGGGGGACGAAGGAGACCTTCGTGCCCTCGAGGGTGCCGGGGTCGGGGAAGGCCCCGTCGGAGAGGACGAGGACCTCCGTCTCGCGGCCCGTGGAGGCGGTGCGCTGGGCCCTGAGGAGGACGGCCGCGTCGGAGAAGTCGGTCGGGAGGTCGCGGACCTCGACCCGGCCCACGGCCGCCCTGAGGCGCGCCCTCTCGCCCGTGAAGGGGACGAGGACCTCGGCCCGCGCGTCCACGGCCACGACCATCATCCGGTCCTCGCCGCGGAGCCCGTCCACGGCGCCGAGGAGCGCCTCCTTCGCGGCCTCCATCCGCGTGCGCCCCCCGGCGTCCCGCACCCCCATGGAGGCGCTGCGGTCCAGGAGCGCGACGACCAGGCGCGGGGCCCGGCCCGAGAGGAGCTCGGCGGTGGCCCCGGCCAGGGCCAGGACCGCGAGCGCGAGGAACAGGAGCTGGAGGAGGAGCAGGACGCTCTTCAGGAACTTTCGGAGCACCGCCGCCGCGCGGGTGTCGCGCAGCGCCTCCGCCCAGAGGAAGCTCGTGGGGACGAGCAGGTCCTGCTGGCGCTGGCGGAAGAAGTAGAGGACCACCACGGGGACCGCCAGCGCCAGGAGCCAGAGGAACGACGGGGCGAGGAAGCTCACCGGAGGATCCCCCGCGTGCGCAGGACCTCGAGGACCAGCTTCTCGAAGGGGACCTCCGTCCCGGCCTCGATGCGGCGGATCCCGCGGCGGCGGCACGCCGCCTCCACGGCCCCGAGGTAGGCCCGGAGGCGGCGGCGGTAGGCGTCGAGGATCTCCCCGGTGACGCTCACCTCGGCGAAGGAGCCGTCCTCGCTGTCCACGAGGCGCAGCTCCCCCTCCAGGACCGGGTCGGTCTCGACGCGGTCGAGGACCTGGATCGCGTGGCACTCCGCCTGGCAGCGCCCGAGCGCGGTGAGCGCGTCCTCGACGCCGTCGGCGTCCATCAGGTCCGAGACGAGGACCACGACCCCCCGGGGGCGCACCTCCGAGGCGAACCGCCGGAGCCCGTCCCGGAGCCCGTTGCCGCCCGCGGCCCGGCCGGCCTCGAGGAAGTTGAGGAGCCGGGGTCCCGCGGGCATCCCGCGGAGATACCCGGGGGACTCCACCGCCGCCCCCGCCCTGAGAAAGGCGGGGCGCACGCGGCACTGCCCCGCGAGCGCCACCCAGCCGACGGCCGCCGCCACGCGGCGGGCGTAGAGGAACTTGGTGGGCTCCCCGAACTCCATGCTCCGGCTCGCGTCCACGAGGAGGTGGACCGCCAGGTCCTCCTCGTCGTGGAACAGCTTCACCATCAGGCGGTCGAGGCGGCCGAGGACGTTCCAGTCGAGGAACCGGAGGTCGTCGCCGGAGGCGTAGGGCCGGTGGTCGGCGAACTCCACGGAGTGGCCGCGCCGGCGGCTGATCCGCTCGCCGCGCCGGACGCCGCGCCGGACCTTCCGCGCGCCGATCTCCAGGCGTTCCAGGCGCGCGAGGAAGTCCTTCTCGAGGAGCGCCACGGGGTTATTCCGGGTGCAGGAGGTCGGACTGCGCGGTCGCCGCCAGCGCCCGGTCCACGAGGGCGTCCGGCCCGACGCCGTCCGCCTCGGCCTCGAAGCCCAGGATGATGCGGTGCCGGAGGGCCAGGTGGGCCACCGAGGAGATGTCCCGGAACCCCACGTTGTAGCGGGAGTCGAGGAGGGCGTGGACCTTGCCCCCGAGGACCAGCGCCTGCGCGGCGCGGGGGCTCGCCCCGAACCGCACGTACTTCGAGACCTCGGGCGGGGCGAGCGGCCCGCCCGGGTGGGTGGCGAGGACGAGCCGCGTCGCGTAGTCGGCGACGTGGGGCGCCACGGCCACCTCGCGCACGAAGCGCTTCCAGGCCTCCACCTCTGCGCCGTCGAGGACCGGCCGGAGGTCGGCCTCCTTCGTCCCCGTGGTGCGGAAGAGGACCTCGTTCAGGTCCTCGCGGCTCGCGTAGCCGACCACGATCTTGAACAGGAACCGGTCGAGCTGGGCCTCGGGCAGCGGGTAGGTCCCCTCCATCTCGATGGGGTTCTGGGTCGCGATGACGATGAAGGGCTCCTTCAGCCGGTGGGTCTCGCCGGCCACGGTGACCGAGTGCTCCTGCATGGCCTCGAGGAGGGCCGACTGGGTCTTCGGCGTCGCGCGGTTCACCTCGTCCGCGAGGACGATGTTCGCGAACACCGGCCCGCTCTGGAAGCGGAAGGCCCGGTGGCCGCCCTCCTCGGAGAGGACCGTGGTGCCCACCACGTCGGCGGGCATCAGGTCGGGCGTGAACTGGATCCTGGAGAAATCCAGGGAGAGGGTCCTCGCCAGGGTGCGCACGAGGAGGGTCTTCCCGAGGCCCGGGACCCCCTCGAGGAGGCAGTTCCCCCCGCAGAAGAGGCAGGTGAGGACCGCGTCCACGACCTCGCGGTTCCCCACGATCACCTTCCCGATCTCGTCGCGGAGCGCGCCGAACTTCTCGCGGAACTTCGCGGCGCGCTCCCTCGGCTCGGCCGGCAGCGGTTCACCCATTGGGTTCCATCTCCTCCCAGGTGCTGCGCTTCTTCACGCGCTTCTTGGCACGGAGCAGATCGTCGGTCGCGTCCGGGTCCGCGGGGGCGGGCGGCGCCACGGCGGGCGGGACGGCCGCCCCGCCCCCGGGGTCGGGCTCCCGCCGGGAGCCCGACGAGTCCCCGGGGACCCCCTGCGCGGCTGCGGCGGCCGCCTCCTCCCCGGT
>CAZKTF010000078.1:0-7365 GCA_964555565.1 uncultured Planctomycetota bacterium
CGGCCTCGCCCCCCGCGGCGCACGCCGCCGCGCCGGCGCAGGCCGCCCCGCGCCCGAGGCCCGTCCCCTGGTCGGCCGCGGCGACCCCGCCGCCCGGGCCGCCCTCCCCTCCCCTCCCGGAGAAGATGGCGATCGTCGTCGTGGAGCCCGTGGCCTTCTACGGTCTTTCCCTGGGATTCGAGTTCGACGCCAGCGGCTGGAACGCCGTGTGCGCCACCTCGGGGGCGAAGGTCCTGGAGCACCTCGCTTCGGCGAAGGTCGAGGCGGTCCTCGCGGACCTGGACCTCCCGGGCATGCGGGGGGACGAGCTCGCGCGGGAGGTCCGCCGGCGGTTCCCGATGGTGAAGATGCTCCTCATGACCGACCTCCCGAAAGGGGACTGGCCCCCCGTGCCGAAGGAGGTCCCCATCCTCCCGAAGCCGATCTCCGTGAAGGACTTCCTCGCGGTGATCCGCTTCATGCACGTCGGGTAGGGGTTCGGCCGGAAACCCCATCGGCGTACCATCTCGTCCGATGGAGACCTCGGCCCCCCCGCCTCCGGCGAAGAAGGTCTGGGTGGAGGCCTTCGGCTGCCAGATGAACATCCTCGACGGGGAGTTCGCCCTCGGGGAGCTGCGGCGGCTGGGCTACGGTCCCGCCGCCTCCGCGGACGAGGCGGACCTGGTCGTGTTCAACACCTGCTCGGTCCGCCAACACGCCGAGGACCGGGTCTGGTCCCGCCTGGGGGCGCTGCGGCGGCGCAAGCGGCGCGACCCCTCGCTCCTCGTCGCCGTCATGGGCTGCATGGCCCAGCGGGAGGGCGAGGAGCTGCTGCGCAGGGCCCCCGCGGTAGACGTGGTGGTGGGGACGCGCCGGTACCAGGACCTCGCCCGCCTCGTGTCCGAGGCCGAGGAGAGCGGGCGGAGGATCGTCTCCGTCGGGATCGACGGCTTCCGCGAGCCGGTGCGGGACGTGACCGTGCGGACGGAGCGGCACCGGGGCTGGGTGGCGGTGATGCGCGGCTGCGACCACCGCTGCTCCTACTGCATCGTCCCCGCGACGCGCGGGCGCCAGGGCGACCGCGACGAGGAGTCGGTCCTGGACGAGGTCCGCCTCCTGGTGGAGGACGGCGCGACCGAGGTCTTCCTCCTCGGGCAGAACATCAACACCTGGGGGCGCACGCTCCCCGGGCGCCCCACGCTCGACCGCCTCCTGGAGAGCGTCCACGGCGTCCCCGGCGTCCGCCGGATCCGGTTCCTCACGAGCAACCCCATGGACCTCGAGACGCCGCTGCTCGACGCCATGGGGCGGCTCCCGGGGGTGATGCCCTACCTCCACTTCCCGGCCCAGTCCGGCTCCGACGCGGTGCTCCGGCGGATGTTCCGCGGCTACGACCGCGCCCGCTACCTGGAGCTCGTCGCGGAGGCCCGCGCCCGCGTCCCCGGGATCGAGCTGGCGACCGACCTCATCGTGGGGTTCCCCGGGGAGACCGCGGCGGACTTCGAGGCGACCCTCTCCCTCCTCGAGGAGGTGCGCTGGCAGACCGCGTTCGTCTTCAAGTACTCGGTCCGCCCCGGGACCCGGGCCGCGGAGTTCCCCGACGACGTCCCCGAGGAGGTCAAGCGGGAGCGCAACGCCCGCGTCCTCGCGGCCCAGGACCGCGTCGTGGCCGCGCGCAACGCCTCGAGGGTGGGGAGCGAGGTCGAGGTCCTCGTGGACGGGCCGAGCCCGCGCGACGCGGAACGCCTCTGGGGGCGCACGCCCCACCACCAGATCGCCATCCTCCCGGACGACGGGAGCCCCCCGGGGGCCTACGTCCGCGCCCGCATCGTGGCGGCGACCCTCCGGGCACTCTACGGGGAGCCGGTCCGGTCGGCGGCCGGCGTCGGCGGATAGCGTCGTGGCCGACGCCGGCCGATGGCTCGCCCGGGCGGCGTCCCTGGCGGCGGGGAGCGCCCCGGACGTCCTCCCGAACCCCCCCGTGGGGTGCGTCCTCCTCGGCCCCGACGGTACGGTGGTGGGGGAGGGCTTCCACGGCGCCTACGGGGGCCCCCACGCCGAGGCGGAGGCGCTGCGCGCGGCGGGCCCCCTCGCGCGGGGCGCCACGGCCTTCCTCACGCTGGAGCCCTGCGCGGCGGGCGGTCCCGGGAAGAAGACCCCGGCCTGCGCCGGGGCGCTGCTGGCGGCGGGGGTGGCCGGGGTGGTCTACGCCTGCGACGACCCCTGGCCCGACGCCTCGGGGAAGGGGCCCGCGCTGCTGCGCGCCGCGGGGGTGGAGGCCCGCCGCGAGGCGTCGCCGGAGGCGGAGGCCCTCATCCCGCGGTATCGACGCGCGGTCCCCGAGCCCGTTCCCTGGACCATCGCGAAGTGGGCGATGACGCTCGACGGGAAGACCGCCGACGCCCGCGGGGGCTCGCGGTGGATCAGCGGGGAGGCCGCGCGCGCGCGGGTGCACGAACTCCGGGCCCGCTGCGACGCGGTCGTGGTGGGGGCCCGCACCGCCGTCCTGGACGACCCGGACCTCCGCCCCCGCGGCGTCCCGGGCGCCCCGCGGGCGCCGCTCCGCGTGGTGGTGGACGAGTCCCTGCGGCTCGGCCCCGGCGCGCGCCTCGCCGCGACGGCCCGGGAGGCCCCGGTCCTCGTCGCCGCGGGGGCCCGCGCGCCCGCGGCGCGGCGCGCGGCCCTGGAGGCCCTCGGGGTGGAGATCGGCCTCTATCCCGGCACGGACGGCCGCGTGGACCTGGAGGCCCTGTTCCGCGCGCTGCGGGCCCGCGGCGTCCGGCGGCTCCTCCTCGAGGGGGGCGGAGAGCTCGTGGCCGCGGTGTTCCGCCTCGGGCTCGTGCGCCAGGTCGCCGCCTTCGTGGCGCCCTCCATCCTCGGGGGGCGACCCGCGCCCACGGCCGTGGCGGGCGAGGAGGGGCTCCGCACCGCGGACCGGGCGCTCCGGCTGGAGGAGACCCGCGTGACCCGCCTGGGAGAGGACGTGCTGATCGAGGGGTTCGTGTGAGCCCCAGGTGACGGCGTGCCGGAAGCGGAACCAGGGCGGGCTGCCGAGGGGCGGGACCTCGGGCGTGGCAGGGCTCCCCGAGGGGTCAGACCCCGGGCGCCTCGCGGGTGGGTGACGGCGTCCCGGAAGCGTAGCCAGCACGGGGCGCCGAGGGGCGGAACCTCGTGCGCGGCAAGGCTCCCCGAGAGGTCAGACCCCGGGCGCCTCGCCTGACGTGCTGCGCCACCCCATGGGCGCCCGAGGTCTGACCCCCGGTGCAGCGGAGCATGCTCTCACCTGTCGTTCGTCGTGCCGGCCGCGTTCGTGATCTCCGAGAGCTTGCGGCGCAGCCAGTTCTTGTTCACCGTGGCCTGGAGCTCGAGGCCCTCGGGGTTCACGGGGTCGATCCGGAGGGCCTTGTCGAGGGCCTTCTGGGCCTCCTCCCAGGACTTGTGCGCGACGAAGGTGCGCGCCAGGCGGAGGTAGAGGTCGAGGAGCCTGCCGTCCATCGCGCGCTCGCCGGCGAGCCCGGTCCACGCCGAGGCCGGGTCGTCCTCGCCGGCCACGCGGCGCGCGGCGCGGTAGGCCGCCCTCGCCTCGAGGAACCGCGTCTCCGCCTGCCCCAGCGCGTCGCGGAACCTGCTGAAGGCCCCGCCGATCTCCTCCCGGAGCCCGACGAGGGCGAGCCGGGCCCCCTCGGCGCGCGCCTCGTCCGCGGCGGCGATCTTCCCGCGGACGTAGTCCGCCTTCCGCCCCGCCAGCCGGGCCTTCCTCTCCTCCTCCGCCTCCAGCCGCCTGCGCGCCTCCTCCGCCTCCCTCCTGCGGACGAGGTCCGCAGCCTGCTCCCGCGCTTTCGTCGTCCATTCCGAAGCCGGGGCGCGCATGAGGTAGGTCCTCAGGACCTCCACCGCGGCCGCCAGGTCCCCGGCCGCCTCCCGCCGCTCGGCCTCGGCGAAGGCCGCCTCGGCCTCCTCCCGGTCGCACTCCCCGAGCAGCGTGTCCAGGGCCTTCGCCTCCCCGGCCCCGAGCCCGCGGGCCCGGAGGACCTCCCGGCGGGCCTCGGCGGGGAGCCCGTGGGCGAGGCACCAGCGGCCGAGCGCGAGGCGGGCCTCCCCGTCGTCCTCGGCCAGGACGGAGGCCCGCACCTCGTAGGCGGAGAACGGGGTCAGGTCCTCCCAGCGGTAGGAGACCTTCCCCTTCTCCGTCGCGACGAGGACGGTCTCCTCCTGCATCTCGACGACCCGCCCGGACGCGAGCCTCCCGTCGCGGAACCGGAGGACCACGTCCCCGCCCGCCGCGGCGCCCGCGGCGAGGAGGAGGAGGAGCACGAGCGCGGCGGGGGAGACGCGGAGGAGGGCGGGCATGGCACGATTGTACCTGCCGCCGCTCGCGGCGCGCCGCGGGCCCCGCAACGGCGGGCCGGGGGCCCCCGGGGGTTTCGAGGGCCGCCAGTGGCGGCCCGAGCCCGGGGAGCCCGGCCCCTACTACCGCGGGTCCCGTGCGGAGCCGCCCCCGGACCCGCGGACCTTCTCCTCGCAGGCGGCCATCCGCTGCGCGGCCTCCTGGACCTCGGCCGAGGCGGACGGGAGGTCGGTGAGGCTGAGGAACTTCTTGTAGGCGTCGAAGGCGGCCCCGTGGCGCCCCAGCTCCTCGAGGTTGCGCCCGAGGTTGAACCAGGCCGGGGCGTGGTCCGTGTCCAGCTCGATCACCTTCTTCAGCTCGTCGATGGAGGCCTGGTGGTCCCGGCGCTTGAAGTGGACGTCGGCGACGAGGTCGCGCAGCGCCACCTCCTGCCGGATGGCCCGCTCCCGCATGGACCTGTAGTAGTCGGCGCTCTCGGGGTCGCGCTTCTCCAGATCGACCCAGAGCTTCTTCGACTTCTCGACCCAGGTCGCGTACCGGCGGAAGTACCCGAGCGCCCGCTCGTAGTCCGCGGGGCCCTTCGCGTGCAGGGCCTCGTGGCTCGCGAGGAAGAACAGCGCCGCGAGGTTGTCCTCGGCCAGCGGCTGGTCCTCGTAGGAGAGGACCTCGCGGAAGGACTCCACGGCCGAGGCCTCCCGGCGGTCCCGTTCCGCCTCCGCCTCGGCGGCCTGCTTCGCCGCCTCCTCGCTCCCGGACTTCCCCGCCTGGGAACGGCGCAGCCGGGCCAACTGGCCGTAGAGGTCGGCGAGGCGCCTCTGGACCATCCCCCGCCCGAGGTGGACCTTCCAGCCCGCCGCCCCGTAGTCCCGCGGGGAGAGGGCCGCCATCTTCGCCTCCGCCTCCCAGATGTAGGCCTCGGCGGAGGGCTTCGCGGCCTGCCCGAGCTGCATGAGCGAGAAGGCCTCGCCGAGGATCCCCTTCGAGTTCCGGGGGTCCTTCCGGAGCGCCCGGCGGAACTGGCTCAGGGCCCCGTCGTAGTTGCCGTCCTCGTAGTACCGCGCCGCGTTCTCGAGGTACTGGCCCGTGGCCAGCTCCTCCTCCTCCGAGGAGGTCGAGGCGCAGCCCGACGCGAGGGCGGCCGCCGCGGCGAGGAGGAGAGGCGCGGCGGCGTGGCGCGTCTTCATGTCGGGGACCCTCCCGCGTCCATCCCCGGAGGCTCGCGCGGTGCCGTCACCGGCCGGTCACCGCCCCCCGCCTACCGGACGCCGTCCGAGGAGTCGTAGACCCAGGACTGGTCGCCGGGGGTCCATTCGAGGACCTCGTCCTCGCGGAAGTACAGGCGGAGCTCCTTCTGCGCGGCCTCCGAGGAATCGGAGCCGTGGACGAGGTTGAACCCGTCGGACACGGCGAAGTCCCCCCGGACGGTCCCCGGCTCCGCCTTCGACCCGAAGGTGGCCCCCATCATCTTCCGGACCACGGCGACGGCGTTCTTCCCGCGGAGGGCCACGGCGACCACGGGCCCCGAGGCCATGTACTGGACGAGCCCCGCGTAGAAGGGCTTCCCCCTGTGGGCGGCGTAGTGGGTCTCGAGGAGCGCGGCCGGCAGGCGCAGGAGCTTCATGGCCACGACCTGGAGCCCCTTCTCCTCGAACCGGGAGAGGATCCGGCCCACCAGGCGGCGCTGCACGCCGTCGGGCTTGACGAGGACGAGGGTGGTCTCCATGCGGGTCTCCTCCGGGCGGGCGCCGAGCCCGTCATGGTAGGGGGGACGCGGCGGAGCCGGGAGGATTTCGCGGGTTCGGAACTCCGCCGCGCGATCGGGCACCCCCGATAGGCTTCGCGGTTCCCGACGCGGCGGCGGAGGAGGCCGGGTCCCATGATGCGCACGCACACCTGCGGCGAGCTGAGGGGTTCCCACGCGGGCACCCGCGTCACGCTCTGCGGATGGGTCGCCTCCCGGCGCGACCACGGAGGGCTCGTCTTCGTGGACCTCCGCGACCGCTACGGGGTGACCCAGGTCCGGGTCCCCCCTTCCGCGGCTGAGGCCCACGCGGCCGCGGTGCGCCTCGGCCCCGAGGACGTGGTGCGGGTCCGCGGCGCCGTCGAGGCCCGGCCGGAGGGGATGCGCAACGCCCGTCGGGCCACAGGCGAGATCGAGGTGGCGGCCGAGGAGGTCGTCCTCCTCAACCCGGCCCGCCCTCCGGCCATCCCGGTGGAGGAGGGGGCCCAGGTCTCCGAGGAGCAGCGCCTCAGGCACCGCTACCTCGACCTCCGGCGCCCCTCGTCGCACCGCACGCTCGAGGGCCGTCACCGGATGGTCTCCGCGGTGCGGCGGTTCTTCGACGCCGAGGGGTTCGTGGACGTGGAGACCCCGTGCCTCGTCCGCTGGACGCCCGGCGGGGCCCGCAACTACGTGGTCCCGAGCCGCGTCCACCCGGGCTCCTTCTACGCACTGGCCGAGTCCCCCCAGATCTTCAAGCAGCTGCTCATGGTCGCCGGGCTCGACCGCTACTACCAGGTCGTCCGCTGCTTCCGCGACGAGGACCTCCGGGTGGACCGCCAGCCGGAGTTCTCCCAGGTGGACGTGGAGATGTCCTTCGTGGAGGAGGCGGACGTCCTCGACGTCACGGAGCGGATGCTCGCCGCGGTCGTCCGCGCGGTCCTCGATCGGGAGGTGCCGCTCCCCTTCCCCCGGATCCCCTACGCCGAGGCCATGCTCCGGTACGGCTGCGACAAGCCGGACCTCCGCTACGGGCTCGAGATCGCCGACGCCACCGACCTCGCGCGGGCGAGCGGCTTCGGGGTGTTCCGCGGGGCGGCCGAGGCGCGGGGGGTCGTGCGGGGGCTCTCCGTCCCCGGCGGCGGGGCGCTCTCCCGCAAGGACATCGACGGGCTCGAGGGGGCGGCGAAGGAGGCCGGGGCGAAGGGGCTCGCCTGGCTGAAGCGGGAGGCCGGGGGGGCGAAGGGGTCCTTCGCGAAGGCCCTCGGGGCAGGCGAGGCGGAGGACGAACTTGGTCGCTCCAGCCGCAACGTATTCA
>CAZKTF010000078.1:7375-14791 GCA_964555565.1 uncultured Planctomycetota bacterium
GGGGAGGCCCCTGGGGGGGGGGGGGGGGGGGGGGCTCCTCCCCGGGGGGGGGGCGGGGGAGGGGGACCTGGCCCTCTTCGTGGCCGGGCCGGAAGAGACGGCCTGCGCGGCGCTCGCGGCGGTCCGCGCGGCGGCGGCCCGGGCGCGCGGGCTGGCCGACCCCGGGGGGCTCGCCTTCTGCTGGGTCGTGGACTTCCCGCTCCTGGAGCGCACCGCCGACGGGACCTGGGGCGCGCGCCACCACCCCTTCACGAGCCCCCGGCCGGGGCAGGAGGACCTCCTCGAGAAGGACCCGGGGGCCGTCCTCGCGCGGGCCTACGACGTGGTCCTCAACGGGTTCGAGGTGGGCGGGGGGTCGATCCGGACCCACCGCACGGACCTCCAGGCCCGCGTCTTCCGCGTCCTCGGCATCGAGGAGTCGGTCGCCCGCGAGAAGTTCGGCTTCCTCCTGGACGCCCTCGCCTCCGGGGCGCCCCCCCACGGCGGGATCGCGCTGGGGGTGGACCGCCTCGCCATGCTGCTCCTCCGGCTCCCCAGCATCCGTGACGTCATCGCCTTCCCGAAGACGACGAGCGCCCAGGACCTCATGTCGGGTGCCCCCTCGCCGGTCTCTGCGGGGCAGCTCCGCGAGCTGGGGATCTCGGTCCCGGGGCAGGGACCCGGCTAGGGGAAGGGGCAGGGGAAGGGCGGCTCCGGGGGGCCCTCCGCGGCCTCCCCGGGGGGGCCGGAGGGGTCGCCGGGGGGGGGCGGGAATTCCCTCTTTCCCTGGTTGACACGGGGGTGGTGCAAAGTACAATCCGTGATGACCCCGGAATCCCGGGGAGGCTTCGGGGAGCCTCCAGGGAGACGAAGGGGTACGTCCGACAGCGCCGGACGACCGAGGGGCTCGGTGCCAAAGCGCCGTAGGAGGGTGGAGATGCGGAATCGACTGGCCAGGCCCGCCCTGGTGGCGGGGCTCCTCGTGGGGATGGCGGCCCTTCTCGGGGGCGCGCAGCCCGCGCAGGCGGGCGGCAACTTCATCCTGAAGCGGTTCCTGCTCGGCAGGCTCGAGCCCGTCACCAATCGTTTCATCGCGACCGGCGCCCGCGGGACCAGCAACGCGTTCCGCGACAACGTCATCATGCTCGTCTTCTCCGAGCCCATCCAGTTCACGCCCCCCGTGCTCCCGGAGTTCCCCGAAGGGCTCCCGAAGGTGGACCGGCGGACCGCGCAGATCGGCATCCCGTCCACGGGCGGGCTCATCGTCGATGCCCCGGGCGACTTCTACCCCTACTCGGTGCAGGAGCTCGACCCGATCTCGGGGAGCCCGGTCATCAAGCGGACCTACCTGAGCCGGGCGATCTTCGACCCGACCCGCCGGCGCGCGATCCCGGCGCTGCGCAGCCCCTACGGGCTCGACGCGAACTCGCTCTACAGCGTCGTAGTCCCCGGCCTCGACTCCGGGACGACCAATACCGTCCGCTCCGCCAGCGGGAAGTACATCACGCAGACCTTCGTCACCACCTTCCGCACGACCGCGAAGTACCTCCAGGACTACACCCAGCCGAGCGTCGTCAGCGTCGAGGCGAGCGACGCCCCCGGCGTGAACCTCGAAGGCCGCGGCTACCCCCCGGGTGTGGACAGCCGGGCCGACGTGATCGTGACCTTCAACGAGCCCATGCTCCCCTCCACCTTCGACCCGAACACGACCTTCACCGTCTACAACAACGGGCAGGGCAGGGCCGTGACCGGGACCATCCGGGCGAGCCCCGACGGCAAGACCTTCACCTACCGGCCGGTGTTCGGCTACGGCAAGGGCCCCTACAGCATCACCGTGACCGTCAGCGCGGCGCTGACCGACCGCTCCGGCAACGCCCTGGACAAGGGCGTCGTCGTCCGCTTCACCTCCGAGTTCGACCCCACGGCGCCGAACTACTCCGAGAGGATCGAGACCTTCAACGACCCATTCAACCTCCAAGAGGACACGGCCTACGCCCCCACCTACGACAGGGCGGTCTGGAACAACAAGCCGCTCGGCCTGGGCGGGATCCTCGGCTCCCTGGTGGGGGTGTTCGGGGCCAAGAGCCTCGACATCACCTTCAACGTGAGCGGCGGCTTCGCCCTCCCGTTCTGGGTCTCGCAGGCCCACACGCAGAACCTCTACTCGCCGTCCCACATGGGCAACACGGCCCGCACGGTCACCGGGTTCGCCTGGCGCTATTACACGGGCGGGAATGCGGTCGGCGGGACCTACCCGAACCTGAGCGTCCAGATGGGGCACAACACCACGGGCAGCTGCGTGACCGGCTTCACGGGGTCCTATTCCGACACGGCCGTGAACGTGGTGCCCGCAGCGAACTACTCGCCCAGCACGAGCGAGGTCAACTGGATCAGCGGACCCACGTACACGGCGAACTGGCCCTACAACGGCCGCGACCACGTCATCCTCGACATCAACAACCCCACGGGGGGGCCGGTGAACTACTGGTCCTACACGACCAGCGCCCAGGGCGGGACCACGATGATGGTCACCTACAACGGCGGGACGGCCTACCCCGCCGCGACCTGGAACCACGACTGCCGGTTCTTCTACCAGGTGGACAAGTCGGAGGCCCAGTCGAAGTGGTACGACACGGGCGTCCAGAACCCGATCTTCTTCGACCCGATCGTGACCCAGAACGTCCCCGCCGGGACCTCGCTCAGCATCGTCTACCAGGGGGCCCACGAGTCGGCCCTGATCCCCGGCACGCCCGACCTCGCCACCGTGACGCCCCAGACGACCGACCCCACGGCGAACCTCGGCGGGTACCGGTTCATCCGGTTCAAGGCGGACTTCGTGTCGAACATCGGCTCGGCCACGAGGCCCCAGATCGACGAGTTGAAGTTCGCGTTCATCTACTACTAGCCGTCGCCTCGACCGCGTCTCCGACCGCGCTTGAACGGGGCCGGCCCCCCGCCGGGGGGCCGGCCCCTCGTGCTTCCGGGAGCGCGCGTCCCTCCGTTCCCTCTTCCGCGGCCCGTGTCCCCCGTGCAGGATCCGGCGAGGGAGCCGCCGGTGCGGGGGCCCGGGTCATCCAGGGAGGTCCATGAGCTCGACGCCCAACGCCAACGAACCGAGGATCAACGAGAGGATCCGCATCCGGGAGGTGCGCCTCATCAGCGCGGACGGGAAGCAGCTGGGGGTCGTGCCCACGCCCCAGGCGCTGGAGATGGCGCGGACGGAGGGGCTGGACCTCGTCGAGGTGGCCCCCGAGGCGCGTCCCCCGGTCGCGCGCATCATGGACTACGGCAAGTACAAGTACGAGAAGAAGAAGCAGCAGCAGGAGAGCCGGAAGAAGGCGCACGCCGTCCAGATCAAGGAGGTGCGGCTCCGCCCCAAGACCGAGAAGCACGACTTCAACGTGAAGCTCGGCAAGGCCCGGCAGTTCCTCGAGGAAGGCGACAAGGTCCAGGTGAACCTCATGTTCCGGGGCCGGGAGATGGTCCACCTCGACGTCGGGCGGGATCTCCTGCTGCGCTTCTGCGTCGCCCTCCAGGATCTCGGGAAGGTCGAGCGGCCGCCCTCCATCGACGGGAAGCGGATGTCGGTCATCGTCGCGAAGAAGTAGCCGGCCCGTTTTTCGTGGCAGGGGGACGGGGGCCTCCTAGAATGCGGCGCTTCGACGGGAGACCCGATGCCGAAGCTGAAGACCAACAAGAGCGTCAAGAAGCGCTTCAAGATCACGAAGACCGGCAAGGTGCGGCGCTACCACGCGGGGCGGCGCCACCTCCTGTCGGGCAAGACCCGGAAGCGGAAGCGGCACCTGCGGCACCCCGTGATCCACCACGGGAAGCAGGTGAAGACCGTCAAGCGGCTGCTGGGCCTGGCTTAGGCCCGGCGCCCGCAACGAGGAGCCGAGCCGATGCGCGTCAAGACCGCCGTCCCCAGGCACCGACGCAAGAAGCGGCTGCTGAAGGCCGCCAAGGGGTTCCGCGGCGCCCGCCACCGTCTGCTCCGGACGATGAAGGACGCCGTCCAGCGCTCCATGGCGCACGCCTACCGCGGGCGCAAGGAGCGCAAGCGCGACTTCCGGTCGCTCTGGATCGTCCGCATCAACGCGGCCTGCCGGGAGCGGGGCCTCAAGTACTCGCAGTTCATCGGGGCCCTCGAGAAGAAGGGCGTGACGATGGACCGAAAGACCCTGGCCCACCTCGCCACGCACGACCCGGCCGGCTTCGACGCGGTTGTCGCGCTGGTGCGCGACAACCGATAGTCTGGGTCGCCATGGAGGTTCCCTTCCGTGCCGGCGCAGACCTTTCCCCGGACGTCCAGCGAATGCGACCAGTGGCTTAAGCCGTTCCGCGAGCGCCTGGACTACTGCCTCGCGTCCAACCTGGCGCCGGATGGGCGCCTGCCCGAGTGGCGGCGCGTGCGCGCGGAGTTCCTCCAGGGTCCCGACAGCGTCTACGAGGCATGCCGCTCGCACATTCGCTCCCTGCGTGGGGACCCGTCGCTGCCGGCCTACGGCGCAGCGGTCAACCGCATGAAGGGGATCTTTGAGAGCGAGATCGAGGATTGCAGACGGAAGATCGAAGCTTCGGTAGGGCAACCGCGGAGCGATAGCGACGCGGTTGCCTTCGATCCTACTATGCCGGGCGTCCGCGCCCGGCCCGGGGCGCTCCACCCGCTCACGCTCGTCCAGGAGGAGGTGGCGCGGGTCTTCGGGACCCTCGGTTTCGAGGTCGTCACCGGGCCCGAGGTCGAGGACGAGGCGCACAACTTCGACGGGCTCAACATCCCCCCCGGCCACCCGGCCCGGGACCCCTCGGAGAACCTGCTCCTGCCCGGGGGCTGGCTTCTGCGCAGCCAGACCTCCCCGGTGCAGGTCCGCACGCTGGAGGAGACGGTCCGCCGCCACGGCCCCCGGCCGGTCCGCGTCATCGCGCCGGGGCGGGTCTTCCGGCCCGACACCGTGGATGCCCGCCACCTCTACGCCTTCCACCAGGTGGAGGGCCTCTGCGTTGGGGAGGGGGTCTCCTTCGCGGACCTGAAGGGGACGCTCGCCGCCTTCGCCGCCGCCTTCTACGGCGACGCGGTGGGGACCCGGTTCCGCCCCTCCTACTTCCCCTTCACCGAGCCCAGCGCCGAGATGGACGTCTCCTGCCCGCTCTGCTCCGTCGCGCCGGCCGGGGTCCCTCCCCCGGACCCCGCCGCGGGCGAGGCGGGACGGGCGCGGTGCGCGGTCTGCGGCGGCGAGCGCTGGATGGAGCTGCTCGGATGCGGGATGGTCCACCCCGAGGTCCTCCGCCGCGCGGGCTACGACCCGGAGCGGTGGACCGGGTTCGCCTTCGGGATGGGGATCGAGAGGGCCGCCATGCGGCGCTGGGACATCCACGACATCCGCTGGCTCGTGGAGAACGACGTCCGCTTCCTGGGACAGTTCGCGTGAGGGTCCTCCTCTCCTGGCTGCGGGACCTGGCGTCCTGGGAGGGCCCCCCGTCCGAGGCTGCCCGTCTCCTCACGGACCGGGGCCTGCCCGTTCCCGGCTGGGAGGTCCACGGCGACGACGCGGTCCTCGAGTTGGAGATCACCTCGAACCGGGGGGACTGCCTCTCCCACCTGGGTGTGGCCCGCGAACTCGCCGCGGCGGCCGGGCTCCGCCTCCCGGACCCGGAGGCCCCCGCGCTCCCGCCGCCCAGGAGGGGGGCGCCCGCCGCCTCCTCCCTCGTCGCGGTGCGCGTGGAGGACCCCGCCCTCTGCCCCGGCTACGTCGCCCGCGTCCTCCTCGACTCCGGCGCGGGAGCGGTCCCTCCCCTCGTCGCGCGCCGCCTCTCCGCGCTCGGCGTGAGGTTCGTGAGCACTCTCGTGGACCTCACGAACTACGTGATGCTCGAGCGCGGGCAGCCGCTCCACGCCTTCGACCTCGACCGCCTCGCCGGGGGCCGCATCCTGGTCCGCCGGTCCCGGGCCGGGGAGACGCTCCTCACCCTCGACGGGCGCGAGCGGCGCCTCCCTCCGGGCCTCCTCGTCATCGCCGACGCGGAGCGCCCGGTCGCGGTGGCGGGGGTGATGGGGGGGAAGGACAGCGAGGTCGGCCCCGGCACGCGCCGCGTCGTCCTGGAGTCGGCCCGGTTCGACCCGGGCGCGGTGCGCGCCTCGGCCGCCGCGCTCGGCCTCGCCACCGACGCGAGTTCGCTGTTCTCGCGCCGGGTGGACCCGGCGGAGATGGAGGACTCCTCGGCCCGGGCCCTGGCCCTCATGACGGAGGCCACGGGGGGGACGGCGGCCCGCGGCGCGGTCCGCGCGGGCCCGGCGGCGAAGCGGCGGCCGCGCGGACCCGTGGTGGCGCTCCGGTTCGCGCGCCTCGAGCGGATCCTCGGCGTGCGGGTACCGGGCGCGGAGGCCCTGCAGGCGCTCCGGGGGCTGGGGTTCGAGACCGTCCGGAAGGACGGGAAGGGGCTGCGCGTCCGCGTCCCCACGCACCGCCTGGGCGACGTCGCCCGGGAGGAGGACCTCGTCGAGGAGGTGGCGAGGAGCCGGGGGTACGAGCGCATCCCCGCCCGCGTGGCGCTCCCGGTCCGCCCGGTTCCCGTCTCCCGCGTCTCCCGGGTGGAGGCCGCGGTCCGGCGCGCGCTGACCGGGGCCGGCTTCCACGAGGCCCTCACCCTCCCCTTCACGGCGGAGGGCCCGCTCGACGACCCGTCCCCGTGGACCGATCGGCCCGCGGTCCGGGTGGTGAAGCCGGTGCGGGCCGAGGAGCCCCTCCTCCGCCGCTCGCTCCTGGGCCCGCTCCTCCGCTCGCTGGAGCGCAACCGCGCCCGCGGAGTCGAGGGGGCGCGCCTGTTCGAGGCCTCCACGGTCTTCCTCCCGGCGGACGGGCCGGGCCGCCCGTTGGAGCGGCGCATGCTCGCGGGCGCCCTGGAGGGGGAGTTCCCCGGGGCGCGCGGGGCGGTGGAGGCGGTGCTCGAGGCGCTCGGGCTCGCCGGGTCGGTGGCCGCCGGCCCCGCCGCCCCCGGGGACCGGGTGGAGCCGCTCGACCCCGCGCGCACGGCGCGCCTCGATCTGGGCGGGGCGCCGCTCGGCTGGGCCGGGGAGCTCTCGGCGGAGGCGGCGCGCGGGCTCCGCGTGCCCGTGGAGGGTTTCCGCGTGGCGGCCTTCGAGCTCGACCTGGGACTCCTCACGCGGGAGGCGAGGCTGGACCGCCCGGTGGCGGCCGTTCCCGCGTTCCCCGTCCGGAGTGCGGGGATGAAGCGTCGCGCCAGACGCGGGATGACGATCATCGCGACGAGCATCGCCAGACCGATCACCCGGTCGTCGTCCGCGAGCGATGCAGCGGCGATGCTCGTCCCGAGTAGGAGTGCGAACCACACGAGATCGCCGACGATCGCCGACACCCAGCCGGCGACGCGGGGAACCGCGAGTCCGGTCGCGAGCATCCCGGCGGTGTAGATGTCCGC
>CAZKTF010000079.1:0-14732 GCA_964555565.1 uncultured Planctomycetota bacterium
TCGTCACGGGCATCACCGGACAGGACGGCTCCTACCTGGCCGAGCTGCTGCTGCGGAAAGGCTACGAGGTCCACGGCCTCATCCGCCGCTCGTCCTCCTTCAACACGGGGCGCATCGACCACCTCTACCACGACCCCCACGAGCGGGGGGCGCGGCTGCGCCTCCATCACGGGGACCTCCTCGACGAGTCCTCGCTCCACCGCGTGCTCGCGGAGTGCCGGCCGCAGGAGGTCTACCACCTCGCCGCGCAGTCCCACGTGCGCGTCTCCTTCGACCAGCCGGTCTACACCGCCGACGTGGACGCCACGGGGACGATCCGGCTCCTGGAGGCGCTCCGGTCCCTGGGGCGACCCGTGCGCTTCTACCAGGCCTCTTCGAGCGAGATGTTCGGCTCGACCGCGCCGCCGCAGACGGAGCGGAGCCCTTTCCACCCCCGCAGCCCCTACGGGTGCGCCAAGGTCTACGCCTTCCACCAGGTCGTGAACTACCGCGAGGCCTACGGGATGTTCGCGGTGAACGGGATCCTCTTCAACCATGAGTCCCCGCGGCGCGGCGAGACCTTCGTCACCCGCAAGGTCACGCGCGCCGCCACGCGCATCCGGCTCGGGCTCCAGAAGAAGCTCTACCTCGGGAACCTCGACGCGCGCCGGGACTGGGGCTACGCCGGGGACTTCGTCGAGGCCATGTGGAGGATGCTCCAGCACGAGCGTCCGGAGGACTTCGTCGTCGCGACGGGGGAATCCCACACCGTGCGGGAGCTCTGCCGGCTGGCCTTCGGGCTCCTCGACCTCGACTGGAAGAAGTTCGTGGAGGTGGACCCGCGCTACCTCCGCCCCGCCGAGGTGAACCACCTGCGGGGGGACGCCACCAAGGCGCGGAGGCTCCTCGGCTGGAAGCCGCGCCTCGGCTACCGCGACCTCGTGAAGATGATGGTGGAGTCCGACCACCGCCTCGCCGAGCGCGAAAAGGTTCTCCGCGACGCGGGTCACGCCGAGCGCGACGGGAGCGGGGCATGACGGCGGCCCCGGCCGGGAAGCGCGTCCTCGTCACCGGGGGCTCGGGCTTCCTCGGCGGCCACGTGCTCCCGAGGCTCCGCGCGGTTCCGGGGACCACGGTGCTGGCTCCCGCGCGCGCGGAGTACGACCTCACCGACCGGGCGGCCGTGGGGCGCATGCTCGGGGACTTCCGCCCCGACGTCGTCCTCCACCTCGCTGCGGTCGTGGGGGGCATCGGGGCCAACCGCCGCAACCCGGGCCGCTTCTTCCACGACAACATGGCCATGGGACTCCACCTCCTCGAGGAGGCGCGCCTCCACCAGACGCCGAAGGTCATCCTCCTCGGGACGATCTGCTCCTACCCCAAGCACTGCCCGGTGCCCTTCCGCGAAGAGGACCTCTGGAGCGGCTACCCGGAAGAGACCAACGCCCCCTACGGCGTGGCGAAGAAGGCCCTCCTCGTCATGGCGGAGAGCTACCGCGCCCAGTACGGCCTCGACACGGCCTTCCTCATGCCCGTGAACCTCTACGGCCCCGGCGACCACTTCGACCTCGAGGACAGCCACGTCATCCCGGCGCTCGTGCGGAAGTTCGTGGAGGCGGCGCAGGGGGGAGCGGACGAGGTGGTGGTGTGGGGGACGGGGAAGCCCACGCGCGAGTTCCTGTTCGTGGAGGACTGCGCC
Organism: uncultured Planctomycetota bacterium; assembly: GCA_964555565.1. Lineage (GTDB taxonomy): Bacteria > Planctomycetota > JAJSAM01 > JAJSAM01 > JAKLKS01 > CAZKTF01. The sequence continues at coordinate 1,679 of CAZKTF010000079.1, forward strand.
GCGGCCCTGGTGCTGGCCGTCGAGAAGCCATCCCCGAGGGAGCCCGTGAACCTGGGCGCGGGGGCGGAGACCTCGATCGCCGACCTCGCGAGCCTGGTGGCGGGGGAGACCGGCTTCCGGGGAGTCCTCCGGTTCGACCCCTCCCGCCCCGACGGCCAGCCGCGCCGCCGCCTCGACACCTCCCGGGCCGAGCGTCACTACGGCTGGCGCGCGCGAACCCCTCTCCGCGACGGCATCCGGAAGACCGTGGCCTGGTACCGCGCCCACCGGCAGGCGGCGAAGTGACCGCGCCCTCCGGATACCTCCTCGGGAAGCTCCGGTGTCCCAGGACGCGCTCGCCGCTCCGACTCGAGAAGGGGAGGCTCGTCGCCGACCAGGACGGCGCCACCTACCCGCTCACCCCGGAGGGCATCCCCGACCTCTTCGTCGCGGCCCCGGGGGAGATGCAGCGGAAGGTGGAGGACGCCAACGTCCTGTTCCACGACGGCCACGCCGATGCCTACGACCGGCAGACGGTCCGGCCCGAGGAGGACTACGCCTACGTCTCGGAGGTCCTGGGGCGCCTCTGCGCCGAGCACGGGAAACCCCGCGAGCTCCTCGACGCCGGGTGCGGCTCCGGCGTCATCCTCAAGCGCGGGAAGCCGCTCTTCGAGCACGTCGTGGGTGTGGATGTCTCGCTCGGGATGCTCCGGCGGAGCCTCCCGCTCCACCGCGACCTCGCCCGCGCGAGCGTCTTCGCGCTCCCGCTCACCGACGCCTCCGTGGACGCGGTCACGGGGTACTCGCTGCTCCACCACCTCTACGACCCGGCGGCGGCGCTAAGGGAGTTCCACCGGGTACTCCGCCCGGGGGGGTTCCTCTACACGGACAACGACTCCAACGCGGCCTTCCACGAGCGCTTCGGCTGGTGGCTGAAGATCCGCCGCGCCGCCAAGCCCCCTCGCGCCACGACCGAGGCGGACCGCGCGCTCGAGGGCCTCGCCGAGTGCCACCACGGGACGGGCCTCGACCCGGAGGCCCTGCGCGCGAAGGCCCTCGACGCCGGCTTCTCCCGCGTGGACGTCGTCTACGCCCACCCCCCGCGTCCCGACGAGTTCACCCGCCTCCTCATCCAGCTCCAGCAGGTGGACCGCTCGAACGCGCTCCACTACTACTTCCGGATCATCGGGTGGAAGTGACAGCCGATCCCGGTGCCGATGCACGCCGGAAGAGCCCGTCGATCTGCAGCACTTCCCCCGTCACCGGGGATACGACCCGGTCGAACTCCCCCGCGTAGATCAGACCCGAGGCTTCGATGAGGTCCTTCAATGGGGCGAACAGGATTTGTCCCTCGTAGAGGTGAACCAGCGACATCTCCACGATCAGGGCATTGACCAGCTGCAGGGTCCTTCTGGCACCGCGCAGGACCCTGTCCTCGAATCCCTGCACGTCGATCTTGAGGAGGACCGGGTGTCGCAGGGCGATGGGGGTCGTAGCCACGACATCATCGAGCGTGTGGACCTTCGCTAGGACGGTGCCGTCGCATTCCGTCCCCGGGAACGCGTCCGTGTGGGCTGGCAACATCCTGAGTAGGGAGGAGGAGCCCTTGTTGCGACTTCGGTGCAAGGCGAGAGTTGCCTCCCCATCCCCGAGCGCAACGGGATGAGCCACTGCGCCCGGAAGGCGGCGGAGGGTACGCTCAAGAACCTCGAATTCCTCGGGAAGCGGCTCGAAGGCGTGGACCTGCAGACCCGGGAACGCGAGGGTGGCCGCGAGCGAGAACTGCCCGTAGGCGGCGCCGACGTCCAGCAGCGTGGCCGGCGGCAGTCCGGACAGACATCGCCGCAGTCTCTCCACGACGGCAACGTTCAGGTGGGCCTCTGCCAAGCCGCGGCTGCCCGGCAGGCTGATGTCGCACCCGATCCGCCGAAGGTCCTCCCTCAGGATGAGGTCCCTCAAGCGGTTCCCCCTTGAGAGGAGCGTGATCGCCCAAGGATGCCGAAGGATCCACCAGGCGACCCTGAGGGTCCGTGCCAGGTTCATCGAGGGCAAGAATCCCATTGGAGCGGCCACCATGCAAGGAGAGTCGTTCGAGGGGGGAGGCCAGCCCGCGGCTCACCGGATGCTCGTCGATGCTCGTGCCGCGCCTGACCAAGACCTCAGGCTGATGCTGGGCACGCAGGCTCCTGCAGGCCGTCGTCAGCAGGCCCGGTGTCTCTTCCGGCGAATGGATGTGCGTCTCGATACGCATCGGTCCGCGGTGGATGTCTTGGCCTACCGGGTCAAACGCGTGGAACGACAGACCCGCGTGGCAGGGGGGCAGGCCAGGAGGGAAACCAGCGAACGCTTCATCCGGCGCGGTGGCTGCAGAAACCACGAGCGGCCTCGATCACGCGGCCTGCCTGCTCCTCCGAGAGGTGAGGCCCGATGGGCAGGCTCAGGTGGGTCGCCGCCGCGGACTCGGTGATCGGAAGCCTCGCGGACGCCAACCCCGTGTCCGCGTAGGCCCCGCTCCGGTGGGGCGGGACCGGGTAGTGGATGAGAGTCTGGATTCCCCGGCCGGAGAGATGCGCCTGGAGTTCGTCCCGCCGGGGATGGTCCACCACGAACAGGTGCCAGACCGAGGGCGCTTCGGGAACGGGCGTGGGCAGGTCGAGCCGTGGAAGCCCGCGCAGGTCGGCGAGGTACCTCTCGGCGATCATCGACCGGCGGGCGTTCCACTCGTCGAGCCGCCGGAGCTTCACGCGTAGGATGGCCGCCTGCACCTCGTCGAGCCTGGAGTTGAACCCGGCCACCTCGTGGTCGTACTTCACCCGGGAGCCGTAATTCCGCAGCACCCGGAGGCGCTCCGCCAGCGCGTCGTCGTCCGTGGTGATCGCCCCGCCGTCCCCGGCGCATCCGAGGTTCTTCGCGGGGTAGAAGCTCCAGGCGACTGCGTCGCCGTGGGCTCCTATCCGCTCTCCCTGGTACCGCGCGCCGTGGGCCTGTGCCGCATCTTCAACCACCCGGAGGCCGTTCTTGCGGGCGAACTCGAGGATGGGGGTCAACTCGGCGGGCTGTCCGTACAGGTGGACCGGGATCACGGCCTTCGTCCTGCGCGTCAGCGCCTTGTGGAGGAGCGATGGGTCCATCGTCCAGACGCCGGGGACCGGCTCGACGGGGACCGGGACGCCCCCAGCTTGAGACACTGCGAGCCAGGTGGCGATGAACGTGTTCGCCGGGACGAGCACCTCGTCTCCGGGCCCGATCCCGAGCGCGCGGAGGGAGAGGAACAGCGCCTCCAGTCCGTTCGCGACGCCGACGGCGTGGCCCGCCTCGACGAAGGCCGCGAACTCGCTCTCGAAGGCCTCAAGCTCAGCGCCGAGGATGTAGTGGCCACCCGTGAGGACCCGCCCCACGGCGGCGTCGAGTTCCGTCCGCAGTTCGCGATAGGCGGCGCCGACGTCGAGGAAGGGGACCTGGCTAGCCGCCACGGCGCCCCCGGGCTTCCGTGCGGAAGGCATCGTAGTCGCGGATGTACTCGGAGGCATCGTAGGGCAGGGAGGCTAGGACCAGGCAGATGGCGCCCGAGGTGAAGTTGGAGAGCTCCCTCCAGACCATCGTGGGGACGTACAGCCCCTGGTTGGACTGGCGCAGGGTGAACGTGCGGCGCCCGGCTCCGTCGTCGAGTGTCACGTCGAAGCTCCCCGTGATCGCGAGGATCACCACTTCCAGCGCGCGGTGCGCGTGGCCGCCCCTCGTCGCTCCCCCCGGCACGTCGTAGAGGTAGTAGACCCGGGCGATGGGGAAGGGGACATGATTCCCCCCCTCGATGAAGGTCAGGTTCCCCCGCGCGTCCGGGACCTTGGGGAACTCCAGGATCCGGGCGCGTTCGAGGCTCATCAGTCTGACCTCCCGAACCGGCGCTTCCACTCTTCGACGGTTGCTGGTGGGTACCCGCGGTGGAAGTGGTTCATCCACGGGTATGCCGGCCTGCCGCTTCCGTCTCGGAGCAGTACCTTCGAGGTCGGCCCTCGCTTGCGCGCAGGCACCCCGGCCACGAGGGTGTCGGGTTCCACGTCCCGATTGACCAGGCTGCCGGCGGCGACGAGGGATCGTGCGCCGACGCGGACCCCGGCGAGGACGCAGCTCGATGCGCCCACGGCGGCGTACTCGTCGATCGTGACCCCTTCCTGGCAGAGGTCGCTCGGCGGGTGGGGGTCGTTGAGCAGGCAGGAATGGGGGAACAACCAGGCGAAGTCGCCGATCCGTGCCCCTTTCGCGACGAACACGCCGCTGTGTGTTCGGACATATTGCCCGAAAACCGAGTCGCCCTGGAAGTCCGCGTTCGTCCCGATCTGCAGGCCGGCACCGGCGGACACCCTTTCCCGCACGGTCGCGCGATGCCCGGTCCGTAGTCCTGGACCGAAGGATGAGCCCTCGTACAGGACGGAGTGGGAACGGATGACGGCACCGTCCCCGATCACGAGTGGCTTTCCTCCCGACAGGGGAGTGGGCAGGCCGATCGCGCAATGGCTCTCGATCGTGGTGCCGTCGCCGAGGCTCACGTTCCCGTAGACCACCGTGAAGTCCCCGATGGAGACCCCGGTTCCGATCCGAGCATCCGGGGATACCTTCGCCAGGGGACTGGTGCTCAACGGATCGTGCCTCGCTCTTACCTGCAGGCCTCGTGAGCCCGAACGCCCGTACGGTAAGGGGTTGGGCGGAGGATTGCGAATCCCCCGGAGTGCGCCCCGAGGGAGGCGCTCCCTGCCTCATCGGAGTGCATCGAGGACTTCCGCTTCAAACGCGGTGACCCAGCGACTGAAGGCGCGGTGACGAACAGCCTGGCGACGTCGCTCCGCCGTCTCCGGCCGGTTTCCTTCCGACAGAGCCGCGTCGATCGCGAGAAGGAACGACGTCGTGTCCCCGGCAACGTGAACATGCGGGGACAGTTCGGTGAGTCCTGCGGGGGGAGTGAGCACCGCGTGCCGTCCCATGGCCAGCGCGTCGAGGACCTTCAGTGGGTAGAAGCCACGGTTCCCCGGGTGGTTGCGGTAGGGCGCGATGACGACGTCGAAGCCGAGGATCCAGGCGGGGACCTCCTCCGATGAGCTGCACGCGAGGAAGTGGACGTTCGGCAAACGCCTGAGGGGGGCCATGGTGGCTCCCCGGCTCTCGACCACCGGCCCGACGAACACGAAGGATGCACCGGGGCGTGCCTCGGCCGCCCGGAGTACGAGGTCTACGTCGAGTCGCGAGGCTCGGACGGTCCCGCAGAAGCCGAGGATTGGTCGGGGCAGACCCTGCAGGCCGGCGGGAGGAGGGCGAGTCTCGCCATCGTACAGTTCGTCGTCGTAGGCCGCGGGGATGAGACGAACCCGGGAGTGGTGGTAGTCGCGCAGGCGCCCGACGTGGACCTCGGCGATGGGGACGATGAGGTCCGCCACCTCGAAGGCATGTCTCTCCCAGGCGAGGAACTTCTCGTTGGGCCGGGACCCGTCGCCCGAGTCCACGGAGTTGTCGTCCGACGCCACATAGGCGATCCGATCCGGCTCCAGGGCGAGCGCGGTGTCGAGCGGGCCGAAGGGGTACACGACGGCCACGAGGGGACTCCGATCCGCGGGCAGCGCGTCCCGGATCCTCCGTGCCGCCGCGCGGAGCCCCTTGCGCCGCACGGACCGGAACCGCTGCAGCGGGTAGTCCGTCGGGACGACCAGGGAGACGCCCGGCGGGACCGATCCGGGAGCCGGGCGCGGCGCGAACGGTCTGACCGGGTCCAGGACGTAGGCTACGCGATGGCGGCGGGCGAGGTGACGCGCCAGGAAGTGCCATGGCAGCGCCATCGCGTCGAAGGGGGTCCTGCCGAAGACCACGTAGCTGAGAGCGAGGGTCTCTCGATCGACAACGCCATCGTGCGTTGGCTCCGAAGCCATGGGACGCTCGCTCATGGACCCGAGGTCGGACCCGCCAGGATCGTCGAGTGCCGCAATGCCGCTCCGCCTGCGCGCATGCCGGCCCTATGCTAGACCGGCATGCTCGGCGACCTGCTCAAGTTCAAGGACCTCCTTGCCCTCCTCGTCATGCGGGAGATCAGGATCCGGTACGCGCGGGCAGCCCTTGGGGCGGCGTGGGCCCTGTTCGGCCCGGTGGTCATGATGGCGATCTTCGTCGTCCTCGACTTCGGGCGCCTCGTCCCCCCCGGCAACCGCTGGTCCGGGGTGCCCTACTCGGTGTTCGCCTACGTGGGCCTTCTCTTCTGGACGTGCTTCGCCACCTCGATCACGCAGGCGACCCCGTCCCTGGTGGTTGCGGCGGACATCCTCAGGAAGTCGGCGTTCCCCCGCGAGGTCATCCCGCTGGCGAAGGTGCTGGCCTCGCTCTTCGACCTCCTCATCGGCCTCGTCTTCCTCGTCCTCCTGATGGGCTGGAAGGACATCGAGTTCCATGTCACCGTCCTCGCGATCCCGGCGGTGTTCGCGCTGCAGCTGCTCTTCACGGTGGGACTGGCGCTCCTCCTGTCCGCGGCCAACCTGTTTTTCCGCGACGTCAACTACCTCGTCCAGGTCCTGCTCATCATGGCGATGTTCGCCACGTCGGTGGTCTATCCGCTAACGGTCTCCGACCCGGTGGCTCGCACCGTCCTGGCATGGAACCCCATGTCCGCCTTCCTCGACGCCTACCGGCAATGCCTGCTGCTGGGCGAGTGGCCAGGGAGCGGTCTCCTACCGGGTATAGTGGGGGCCCTGCTCGTCGCCGTCCTCGGGTGGACGGTCTTCCACCGCCTGTCTCCCCGATTCGCCGAGGAGATCTGAAGGGGTCCCCCGGACGGTACGCGGGCGGGGGCACCTTCAAGGCCTCCGACGATCCGTCCGAGGGGACGCACTTGCGCTACGGGATGTACTGCTGGGCAGGCACGGGCGTGCGGGCCGAGCGCGGCGCAAGCCCGATGGAGATCGTGGACGTCTTCCCCACCCTGTTCGCCGCCCTGGGTCTCTCCGTCCCGGAGGGTCTCGACGGTCGATCGTTCCCGTCGGTGGAGCCCGCAGCCGGAGGCCCGCGGCCGCCCCTGCCCCAACTGCGCCAGTTCCCCCGATCCGGGACCCATGGAAGAACTGGACCCCGAACTCCTGCGCAGGTTCGAGGACCTCGGCTACCTGGGGTAGCGTCGGCGGCCCTCGCGGGCGGTACGCAGTCGGCGCAAGGGCGGACGCTATCCTCTCGTGCCATGGAGTCGCGGCTCCTGGCGCAACCGCCGCGACCGCTCGGAGGACAGGTTGGCCGAAGAGATCGTAGTGTTCAGGGACGTTCGCAAGACCTTCCGGATCCGGAACCGTTCGGACGCCCTGAGGGACGCCATCCCCCGTCTCCTCGGGCGGCTCGTCGGTCGCGCCTCCTCGGGGCCCGCGCCCTTCGTGGCCCTGGACGGTGTGTCCTTCGCCGCACGGCGCGGCGAGGCCGTCGGCGTCGTGGGGGCCAACGGGGCCGGGAAGAGCACCGCCCTCCGTCTTGCCGCGGCTGTCTACCGGCCGGACGCCGGCTCGGTGGAGGTGAAGGGCCGCGTCGCCGCGATGATCGAACTCGGGGCCGGGTTCCACCCCGACCTCTCCGGCCGGGAGAACATCTACCTCGTCGGCGCCCTCTTGGGTCTCCGGAGGAGGGACATCGAGGTGGTCTTCGACCGGATCGTCGGGTTCGCGGACATCGGGGAGTTCCTCGACTCGCCGGTCCGGGTCTACTCCTCGGGGATGGCCGTGCGGCTCGGCTTCGCCGTCGCGGCCCATGTGCCGGCGGAAGTCCTCCTCGTGGACGAGGTTCTGGCGGTCGGGGACATGGACTTCCAGGCGAAGTGTCTCCAGAGGATGGCGGAGAGGCGCCAGGAAGGGGTCTCGATCCTCTTCGTCTCCCACAACCTCACGATCGTGCAGCAGTTCTGCGACCGGGTGGTTCTCCTGCACCACGGGAAGGTCATCGCGGACGGGGAGCCGAGCGACGCGATCGGGACCTATCGCCGGAAGATGGCCGAGGAGCACCCGGAGAAGGAGGACCGCGCCGGCGGTCGCTGGAACTGGAGCCCCCGGCACGGCACGGGGGAGGTGCGCCTAGAGGGGGTCCGGGTCGAGGGGGACGAGGGCCTTCCCGCGGGGTGCGCGCGCTCGGGGGGGCGGCTCCGCATCTCGGCCTCCTGGAAGGCGGCCTCCTCCTACGAGAACCCCGTGTTCGGGGTGGCCGTCTATTCTCCCGATGGGGCACTGTGCGCGGAGGCGACGACTCTCGCATCGCCTCCGGGGCGCGTGGAGGGCACCGGGCAGATGGCCGTGGAAATCCCCGAACTCTCCCTCCTGCCGGGAGACTACGAGGTCTCCGTCTTCGCCAAGGACCGCGACGGGCTCATGCCCCTCGACGTCCACCAGCGAATCTACCCCCTCACGGTCGTCGGGGACGCGCCGCCCGGGGAGAGGGGCTTCGTCTCGCTCCGACCGGTCTGGTCCGTCTCGCGAAACGGCGGGTAGGCTAGGCCGCCATGTGCGGCATCGCGGGGGCGGTTGCGCTGGACGGGCGCGCGCCCGACGCGGACGGGGTGCGGGCGATGACCGCCGCGCTCGCGCACCGGGGTCCGGACGGGGAGGGGCTGGAGGTCCTCGGGCCCGCGGTGCTGGGGCACCGGCGGCTGGCGATCATCGACCTGAGCCGGGCGGGCCGGCAGCCCATGGCAGATGCCTCGGGGCGCTACACCGTCGTGTTCAACGGGGAGATTTACAACTACCTCGAGCTGCGTTCGGAGCTGGAGGCGGCGGGGGTCGGGTTCCGGTCGCGGAGCGACACCGAGGTGCTCCTCGAGGCCTGCGCGCGGTGGGGCCCCGCCGCGGTGGAGCGCTTCAACGGGATGTTCGCCTTCGCCATCTGGGACGTGCGGGAGCGGACGCTCTTCCTCGCGCGGGACCGCTTCGGGGAGAAGCCGCTCTTCTACAGGCACCGGCCGGGGCGCGAGTTCCGGTTCGCCTCCGAGGCTAAGGCGCTCGTCCCCCCGGGCTCGGGCGCAGGGCGCGCACGCCCGGAGGTCCTGTTCCGGTTCCTCGCCTACGGTCATGCAGGGACGACGGCGGAGACGTTCTTCGAAGGGGTGGAGCAGGTCCCCCCGGGACACACGCTGACGTTGACGGACGGGGAGATCGCGCTGAGGCGGTACTGGGCGCTGCCGGAGGGAACCGACGGGGCCGCCAAGGGTGGCCCCCACCACAGCTCCGACGAGACCGGGTCGATCGAACAGCTTGCGGCGCTCCTAGAGGACGCGGTCCGGATCCGGCTCCGGAGCGACGTCCCGGTGGGGACCAGCCTCAGCGGGGGGATCGACTCCTCGACGGTGGCCTCGCTGGTCGCGCGCCTCCGCGCGAAAGGCGAGGGCGGTGGCGCGGCCCAGCGCCAGGCGGGCTTCTCCGCCTGCTTCCCGGGGAGCCCCGTGGACGAGTCGCGCTGGATCGACGTCGTAGCGGGCGCCGCCGGGATCGAGTCCCATCGGGTCGTCCCGACCGCGGAGGGCTTCCTCGAGGACTTCCCCCGGGTCGTCCTCGCGCAGGAGGAGCCGGTCGGGGGCCCGAGCATCTACGCCCAGTGGAAGGTCATGGAGCTCGCCCGTAGCGAGGGCGTCACCGTTCTTCTCGACGGGCAGGGGGCGGACGAGGTGTTCGCGGGGTACCACTTCTTCTACGGGGACCTCTGGTGGTCGGGGCTCCGGGCCGGTCGCGTCGGAGAGGTGCGGCGCGGGATGCGTGAGTTCGACGCCGGGCACGGGAAGGGCGCGGCGCGGCGGATCCTCATGCCGGCGCTCCGGAGCCGCGCTCCCCGATGGCTGCGTGCCGCGAAGGGGGGGCCGTCCTTCCCCTGGCTCGCGCGGGACTTCGTCCGCGCCGCGGCGCGGCCGCTCCCGCCGCGTCCGGGGGACCTTCGCGCGAGCCTCCGGGAGTCCCAGGGCGCGAGGATGCTCCCGCATCTCCTCCGCCACGCGGACCGCAACAGCATGGCCTTCTCGCGAGAGGTGCGGCTCCCCTTCCTCGACCACCGGGTGGTGGAGTTCGTGGACGCGCTCCCGGACGGGATGAAACTGCGGGGCCCCGTGACCAAGTGGGTTCTGCGCGAGACCATCCGCGGGCTCGTCCCCGAGGAGGTTCGCGCGCGCCGGGACAAGATCGCCTTCGCCGTGCCCTTCCGGTCGTGGATGCGAGGAACGCTGCTTCCTGCGGTGCGCGAGACCCTGGGATCGCGGTCCTTCCGCGAGCGCGGGGTCTTCGACGCGGCGGGCGTGGCGGGTCTGCTGCGGCGGTTCGAGGAGGGGGACGAGGCGACGGCGGACACCCTGTGGCACCTGTTTGCGGCCGAGCACTGGATGCGCGCCTTTTGCGACGGAAAGGCGGGCGGGGCAAGCCCCGCCCCTACAAAGGCATGACGGGGGTGGACAGCGTCCTGCGGACGGACGGCGGGCGGGGCAAACCCCGCCCCCACAACGGCATGACGGCGCGCGCGGATGGCGCGGCCGCGGCCACGGCCGGGCGGGGTGAACCCCGCCCGTACAACGGCATGACGGCGCGCGCGGGTGGCGCGGCCGCGGCAACGGCCGGGCGCGGTGAACCCCGCCCGTACAACGGCCCCGGTTCCACCGCCGTTGGCCTGTCCCGACAATTCGAACGGCGGGCGGGGCAAGCCTCCCCAGGCTCGGCCCGCCACTGGCGGGCCTCGAAGTCCCCGGGGGCCCCCCTACAAAGGCCCGGGTTCCACCGCCGTTGTAGGGGCGACCCTTGGGTCGCCCGCCGTTGGCCTGTCCCCCAGGCGCGTTCGACCCTTGGGTCGCCCGCCGTCGATGTGCAGTTTCCCGGGGCGGCGTGAGCATCGCGGGTCGCCGGGTGATCGTGGCCGACGGCGGGCCGCCGGCGGCGCTGGCGGTGGCGCGCTCGCTCGTCCGGGCGGGATGCGTCGTCGAGGCGACGCGGGCGGGGCCCGGGGACAGGGCGCCGCGCTCCCATGGCGTGAGGTCGTTCCCCGCGCCTTCACCGACGACTGATGCGCCGGGATTCGTGGAGGCGATCCTCCGGGCCGTGCGCGAGGGTCCGCGCCCGGCAATCATCCCGACCACCGACGCGGCCGTCCTCGCTCTCCTCGAGCGGCGCGCCGAGATCGAGGCCGCCTCCGATCTCCTCCTGCCCCCTCCCGCGGCGCTCGCGCGGGCGCTCGACAAGGAGGAGACGCTGCGGGCCGCGAAGGCGGCGGGGGTGCCTGTCCCCGAGACCTTCGTCGCCACCTCGGAGGCCGACGCGGAGCGCTGCGGACTGGCTCCCCCGCTCGTCGTCAAGCCCGCGGCTTCGCGCTGGAGGCTCCCCGGCGGCGGCGTGGGCGGGGCGGGCCCGGCCTTCGCGGGCGATCGCGCGGGACTCAAGGCGGCGCTCGTGTCTCTGTTCGTCGCGGGCTGCCCGCGGGCGCTCGTCCAGCGCTGGGTCCCCGGGACGGGCTGCGGGGTGGGGGTGCTCCTCCGCGACGGCGCCGCGGCCGCGGTGTTCGTCCACAGGCGGCTCCGGGAGGTCCACCCGGCGGGAGGGCCGTCCTCGGCGGCGGTCTCCGAGCCCCCCCACGCGGGCATCGTCGAGCCGGCCCTGGCCGTGCTCCGCGCCATGGAGTACGAGGGGCTCGCGATGGTGGAGTTCCGGAGGGAGGGGACCCACGCGGTGCTCATGGAGGTCAACCCCCGACCCTGGGGAACGCTCGGGCTGGCGATCGACTCCGGCGTGGACTTCCCGCGACTCTTGCTCGAGGGTTACCGCGGGCCGCCGCCGCGCTACCGTTCCGCCGTGCGCCGCCGCTGGCTCGCCGGCGATCTCCGCCGCGTGAAGGCCGCCGCGGCGGGGCCTCCTCCGGGGTATCCAGGGGAGTTCCCCTCGGCGCTCGCGGCGCTGGGCGCGGCGCTGTTCCAGCCGGCCCCGGACCTGGTGTTCCGGTGGTCCGACCCGGGGCCGTTCCTGGCCGAAATCCGGGGGGCGTTCCGGTGAGCCGCGCCGAGAAGACCCTCCTCGCCCTGCTCGTAGCGACGATCCTCTTCGCGCCCGTCTTCTTCGGCGGCGTCGGGAGATTCCACAGGGACTGGACCGCGGCGCCCCCTACTGCTCTCGAGGCCTTCCTCTGGGCGAACGGGCCCTACGCGATCCTGTCGATGCTCGGCGTGGCCGTCGCGGCGACCGCGCTCGCCGTGGCGCTTGAGCGCCGGGCCGCGGGGGAGCCGGAGCCCTGGAGGCTCCACGCCCCGCTGCTCCTCCCCTTCGCGGGGCTGGCGGCGCTGGCGCTCCTGCAGATGGTCCCGCTCCCGCGCCCCGTCCTGGGGCTGCTGTCCCCCGGCACCGCCCGCGCGCTCGAGACTCTGCTCCCCGGGGACGCCTCGTGGCGCCCGGTCACCGTCTCACCGGAGGGGACCCGCGCGGCCTTGGGCGGGCTCGCGCTCGGGGGCGCCGTCCTCCTCGGGACGCTGCTGGTCGCGAGGCGGCGCGCCGCGGCGATGGCGGTCCTCGGGGCCGTCGTCGCGGCCTTCGCGCTCTCGGCCGTCTACGGGATCCTCTCGACCCGCTACGGGGACGACACGGTGCTCGGGTTCCCCAAGGTCTCAAGCGCCGGGATGGTCACGGGGACCTTCCTCAACCGGAACAACCTCGCCGGCGCGGCCGGGCTCGCGCTGCCCCTGGCGCTGGCCCTGCTCGCGGTGAGTGGTCCAGGGCGAGGCCCCGCCGGTCTTACGCGGGCGGGGGCGCTCTCGCTGGCGGCCGCGATCCTCGCCGTGGCCATCCCGCTTGCCCGCGCCCGCATGGGTCTCGCCGCCGCGGCCGGGGGGATCGTGGTGCTGGGTCTCCTCGGGGCCCGGGCGGTGCGCTGGCCCCGGTGGGGGAGGGCGCTCGTCGTCCTCGCGGCCGTCGGCGCCGCGGGGGGAAGCGTCTTCGTCGTCCTCCGCGCCATGCCGGAGCTCCGCGAGCGGTTCCAGGCGGGCCCGGCGGAGCACGGGTACCTCGACACCCGGATCCCGGCCTGGGTCTCCACGGTCAGGCTCGCCCAGCGCTACCCCGCG
>CAZKTF010000080.1:0-13742 GCA_964555565.1 uncultured Planctomycetota bacterium
GAAGGACATGTCCATCACGCTGGCCGGGTGGCCCTCGGCGCAGGCCAGGTTCACGAGCCGGCCCTCCCCGAGGACGAACAGCGTCCGCCCGTCCCGGAGGGTGTAGCCGTCCACGAGGGTCCGGACGCCCGGCGTGAAGGCCTTCGCGGCCTTGCGGAGGGCCTTGAGGTCGATCTCCACGTCGAAGTGCCCCGAGTTGCAGAGGATGGCGCCGTCCTTCATCCTCTCGAAGTGCTCCAGGCGGAGCACCCGGACGTCGCCGGTCAGGGTGCAGAAGACGTCCCCCAGCGGGGCGGCCTTCTCCATGGGCATCACGGCGTACCCGTCCATGGCGGCCTCGATGGCCTTGATCGGGTCCACCTCGGTCACGACCACCTGGGCCCCGAGGCCGCGGGCGCGCATCGCGAAGCCCCGCCCGCACCAGCCGTAGCCGGCCACGACCACGGTCCGCCCCGCGATGAGGACGTTCGTCGCGCGCACGATCCCGTCCAGCGTGGACTGCCCGGTCCCGTAGCGGTTGTCGAAGAGGTGCTTCGTGTCGGCGTCGTTCACGGCCACCACGGGGATCCGGAGCGCCCCGTCCCGGGCCATGGCCCGGAGCCGGATGACCCCGGTCGTGGTCTCCTCGAGGCTCGCCCGGATCCCCGGGATGAGCGCCCGGCGGGACTTGTGGATCGTGGAGACCAGGTCCGCCCCGTCGTCCATCGTGATCGAGGGACCGGTGTCGAGGACCGCGTTCAGGTGGCGGTAGAAGGTCGCGGTGTCCTCGCCGCGGCGGGCGAAGACGGAGACCCCGTAGTGCGTCGCCAGCGCCGCCGCCACCTCGTCCTGGGTGGACAGCGGGTTCGAGGCGCACAGCGCCACCTCGGCGCCCCCCGCCGCGAGGGTCCGCATCAGGTTCGCGGTCTCGGTCGTGACGTGCATGCAGCAGCCCAGGCGGAGCCCGCGCAGCGGCTTCTCGCGGGCGAAGCGCTCCCGGATCCGGCGGAGCACCGGCATGTCCCGCTCGGACCACTCGATGCGCCCGCGGCCCGCGTCCGCCAGGGAGGGGTCGGTGACGTCGCGGGCGACGCGCGGCGCGCCGTTGGAGCGCTTCTTCGAGGCGGAGGCGGGTGGCATGGACTTCCCCTCCGGGGTGTGCCGCGGAAACGCGGGAACCTAGCGACGCGCCCGGCGGGCTCCTAGGAGGAACGGACCCGCGCGGCGCGGAGGATCCTCGCCGTTCCGTCTGGACGTCCCCGGGAAAGTCCGGAAGAGGCTTTCACCACGGAGACACGGAGGACACTGAGGACACGGAGAACGACCCGGAAAACGGCGAGGAAAGGGGGGGGACGACCGCGGCGAAGATCCTTCGTTGGAGGGCCGTTGCCTCCCCCCCCTCCGCCTGCCGTTCTCCGTGCCCTCCGTGCTCTCCGTGTCTCCGTGGTAGAAGCCTTCCTCGACCCTACCGGCTCGATCGTCTCCCGACCGTCGCCCTCCGGCGCCCCCCCGGCGAGGCGATCCGGCGGAGCTCGTCCACCCGGTTCGTCTCCTCCCAGGTCCTGCCGCCGCCGGTCACGCCGAAGTGGCCGTCCCGGGCGAGCCCGCGGTAGATGGGGCGACGGAGGTCCAGGGCCTCGATCATCCCGCGGGGGGTGAGGTTGAAGGTCTCGCGGACCGCGGCCGCGATCTTCGCCTCGGGGACCTTCCCGGTCCCGAAGGCGTCCACGCGGATCGAGACCGGCTCGGCCACCCCGATGGCGTAGGCGAGCTGGAGCTCGCAGCGCCGCGCGAGGCCCGCGGCCACCACGTTCTTCGCGACCCACCGCGCGGCGCAGGCCGCGCTCCGGTCCACCTTGGTCGGGTCCTTCCCGGAGAAGGCCCCGCCCCCGTGGCGCCCCATCCCCCCGTAGGTGTCCACGATGATCTTGCGGCCCGTGAGCCCGGTGTCGCCGTTGGGCCCCCCCACCACGAACCGCCCGGTGGGGTTGACGTGGTACACGGTGTCCGCGTCGAGCATCCCCTCGGGGATCGAGGGCCTCACGACCTTCGCGACGACCTCGCGCCGGATGGTCCTCTGATCGACCTCGGGGGAGTGCTGGGTCGAGACCACGACCGTGTGCACGCGGGCCGGGCGGCCGTCCCGGTACTCCACCGTGACCTGGGTCTTCCCGTCGGGCCTGAGCCACGGGAGCCGGTTCGTCGTGCGCAGCTCCACCAGGCGGCGGACGAGGAGACGCGCGTACCAGGCCGGGGCGGGCATCAGGACCTCGGTCTCGTCGCAGGCGTACCCGAACATGAGCCCCTGGTCGCCGGCCCCGATCGCCCCCTCCGCGCCCTTCTCGTCCACCCCCCGGGCGATGTCCGGGGACTGGGCGTGGACGAAGACCTCGACCCGGCAGGTGTCCGCGTCGAAGCCGATGTCGGCGTGGGTGTAACCGACCTCGCGGATGACCCGGCGCGCGACCTTCTCGTAGTCCACGCGGATGCGGCTCGTGATCTCCCCCGCGACGATGCAGAGGTCCGTGGTCACCAGCGTCTCGCAGGCCACGCGGCCCGTCGGGTCCCCCTCGAGGACCGCGTCGAGGACCCCGTCGGAGACCTGGTCCGCGACCTTGTCCGGGTGGCCCGGCGTGACGCACTCCGAGGTGAACAGCGTCCGGCCCTTCATCGGCTCCCTCCCCTCCCGTCCCCGCCGACCCCGGGGTCGGGCCGCCGCAGGCGGCCCGACAGGTCCCCGGGGGCCCCGCCGCGCCCGGCCGACCCGCGCGGGTCCAGCCTCTCCCGGAGCAGGTCCAGGATCCGCACGGTCGCCCCCATGTTCCTCCGGACCGCCTCCCCCGCCGCGCGGCCGCGCCGCGCCCCCTCGGGGCGGTCCCGGTGCAGGCGCGCCACGGCCTCCTCGAAGTTCCAGGTGTGGCGCCCCGTCAGCACCGGTTTCCCGAGGCCCGCCGGCTCCATCACGTTCTGCCCGCCGTGGGGGACGAGGCTCCCCCCGACGAACACCAGGTCCGCGACCGCGTAGACCGAGGCCAGCTCCCCCATCGTGTCGAGGACGACGACCCGCGGCGCCCCGCCGGGGGCCGGGAGGCGCGTCCGCCGCACCGCCTCGAACCCCGCCGCCCGCGCCTCCGCCTCCACGGCCTCCAGCCGCTCGAGGTGCCGCGGGGCGAGCACGAGCCGCGCCCGCGGGTCCGCGTCGGCCACGGGCCGGAAGGCGCGGAGCACCGCGGCCTCCTCCCCCGCGTGGGTGCTCCCGGCCACGAGGACCCAGTCCCCGTCGGGGAACCCGAGGGACGCCGCGAACCGATCGCGGAGTCCCTCGGCGTCCTCGAGGGCCACCGTATCGAATTTCATGGTGCCGGTCACGAAAAGCCGCTCGGCGGGCACCCCCAGGGCCCGGAAGCGCGCCTCGTAGGCCGGGGTCTGCACGCAGTAGAGGCCGATCCGGTCCATGGGCTCCGGGATGAAGTGCTGCAGCAGGCGGTACCCCCGCATGGACTTCTCGGAGATGCGTCCGTTCACCAGGAACACGGGCACGCCGCGGCGGCTCGTGGAGAGGAGGAAGTTGGGCCAGATCTCGAGCTCCATCAGGAGGACCGCGTCGGGCCGCACGCGCCGGAGCACACGCTCGGTCGCGAAGGAGAAGTCGAGCGGGTAGTAGAAGGTCAGGCACCCCGGGTAGTGGCGGCGGGCCACCTCCTGCCCGGTGCGCGTGGTGGTGGAGACGGCGACCTCCCAGCCCGGCATCTCGCGGTGGATCCGCTCGACCAGCGTCTTCGCCGCGAGGACCTCCCCGACGGAGACCCCGTGGATCCAGAGGCAGGGGGCCGCGCCCTCGCGCCGGGGGACCCCGCCGAACCTCTCCCACAGCCCCGCCCGCCACCGCCGGCTCGTGACCATCTTGTAGAGGACGTAGGGGGACCCCAGGAGGAGGGCCAGGAGGTAGCAGAGGTCGTACCACCACTGGAGGAAGCGCGGCGGGACCTTGGAGTGCGGCGCGGCGGCCCCCGGGGCGGGACCTCCCCCCTGCGCCGCGGGGGCGCTCAGGCGGCCTCCCTCCCGTGGCACTTCTTGTACTTCTTTCCGCTCCCGCAGGGGCAGGGGTCGTTGCGCCCCACCTTCTCCTGGGCCCGGCGATCCGTGCGGCCCGTGCCCTTCCCCTCCGCGGCCGCGGGGGATCGCTCGGCGGCCTCCGCCATGGCGCGCGTGGCGGAGCCGATCTCGGGGAGCCCGGAGGAGGTGAAGTTGTAGGCGCCGGTCACGGGGAGCTCGACGGGACGGCGCAGGGGCGGGGCCGCGGGCGGGGTCCCGGCGACTGCGCCCGCCGCGGGGGACTCCCCGGGGAGCGGCCCTTCCGGCGGCGGCGGGACCTCGCCCCCGCCCTCCCCCTCCCCCTCGCCGTGCAGCTTGATGGTGAAGATCCGCTCCGTCACCTCGTCGCGGACGGCGGCCAGCATGTTCTCGAAGTACTGGGCCCCCTCGATCTTGTAGATGGTCTTCGGGTCCTCGGAGGCGTAGCCGCGGAGCCCGATCCCGCTCCGGAGCGCGTCCATGGCGTAGAGGTGGTCCTTCCACTTCTCGTCGATGGACTCGAGGAGGAGGTAGCGCTCGATGGCCCGCATCCTCTCCGCGCCGAAGTGGGCCTCGCGCTCCCCGTAGCGCGCGCGGGCGAGGCCGCGGAGCTCCTCCTCCGCCTCGCCGGGGTCGCGGCGCTCGAAGGGCGCCGGGTCCACGGCGGCGCCGAACCGCCGCTCGAGGGCCTGGGCCAGCCCGGCCGCGTCCCGGGGCCCCTCCTCGACGCGAAGGTAGGAGTCCACCATGGCGGTGACGACCCGTTCCACCATCTCGAGCGCCATCCCGCGGGTGTCGCGCCCCTCCAGGATCGACTGGCGCATCCCGTAGATCACCTTGCGCTGGTGGTCCATCACGTGGTCGTACTCGAGGACGTGCTTGCGGATGTCGAAGTGGTGCTCCTCCATCTTGCGCTGCACGCGCTCGATCATCCGGGAGACCATCCGGGATCGGATCTCCTCCCCCTCCTGCATGCCGAGCTTCTGGAGGAGCGTGGAGACCCACTCCTTCGCGAAGATCCGCATGAGGTCGTCCTCGAGGGAGAGGAAGAACACGGACGACCCGGGGTCCCCCTGGCGGCCCGAGCGGCCGCGGAGCTGGTTGTCGATGCGGCGGGCCTCGTGGCGCTCGGTCCCCACCACGTGGAGCCCGCCCATCTCCGGGATCCCCGGGCCGAGGATGATGTCGGTGCCGCGCCCCGCCATGTTCGTGGCGATGGTCACGGCCTCCCGCTGCCCGGCCCGCGCGATGATGGTCGCCTCCCGCGCGTGGTTCTTGGCGTTCAGGAGCTCGTGCGGGACGCCCCGCCGCTGGAGCATCCCCGAGAGGAGCTCGTTCTTCTGGATGCTGGTCGTGCCGACGAGGACCGGCTGCCCGGCGCCGTGGACCTCGGCGATGTGCTCCACCAGCGCGTCCCACTTCTCCTTCGCGGTGCGGTAGATCCGGTCGTCCTCGTTGCTCCTGAGGAGGGGGCGGTTCGTGGGGACCTGGATCACCTCGAGCCCGTAGATCTTGTGGAACTCCGCGGCCTCGGTCTTGGCGGTCCCCGTCATGCCGGCGAGCTTGCGGTAGAGGCGGAAGAAGTTCTGGTAGGTGATGGTCGCCAGCGTCTGGAACTCGCGGCGGATGGGGATCCGCTCCTTGGCCTCCACGGCCTGGTGGAGCCCGTCGCTCCAGCGCCGCCCCGCCATGAGGCGCCCCGTGAACTCATCGACGATGATCACCTCCTCGCGGCCCCCCTCCCCGGGCTGGACGACGTACTCCTTGTCCCGGCGGTAGAGGTGGTGGGCCTTGAGGGCCTGCTCCAGGTGGTGCGGCCAGTCCATGTTGCCCGGCGTGTAGAAGGAGTCCACGCCGACCATGCGCTCCGCCTTCTCGATGCCCTCCTCGGTGAGGAGGACGTGGTGGTCCTTCTCGTTGACCTCGAAGTCGGTCCCCGGGGAGAGGCGGCGGACCACGTCGTCGGAGATGCGGTACTTCTCGGTGCTCTCCTCCGCGGGACCCGAGATGATGAGCGGGGTGCGGGCCTCGTCCACCAGGATGTTGTCCACCTCGTCCACGATGGCGTACTGGAAGTGGGCGAGGCACTGGTCCTCCTTGCGGGCCCGCATGTTGTCGCGGAGGTAGTCGAACCCGAACTCGGAGTTCGTCCCGTAGGTGACGTCCATCCGGTAGGCCGCGTGCTTCTCGTCGTGCGCCTGGTCGGAGTAGATGACCCCGGCCTGCATCCCCAGGGCCTGGAAGACCGGCGACATCCAGTCCCGGTCGCGGCGGGCGAGGTAGGCGTTCACCGTGACGACGTGGACCCCCTTGCCCTCGAGCGCGTTGAGGTAGGCGGGGGCCACGGCCACGAGCGTCTTCCCCTCGCCCGTGGCCATCTCGGAGATGCATCCCCGGTGGAGCACCACCCCGCCCAGCATCTGGACGTCGAAGGGGCGCATCCCCAGGGTGCGGCGGGCCGCCTCGCGCACGGCGGCGAAGGCCTCGGGGAGGAGGAGGTCCATCGCCTCCCCCTTCCGGAGCCTCTCCCGCAACTCCGGGGTCTTGGCCCGCAGGGCCTCGTCGGTCAGGGACTCGTAGGCGGGGCCCAGCGCGTTGATGGCGGCCACGGCGGGCGCCAGGGCCCGGATCATCCGCTCGTTGTGGGAGCCGAAGAGCAGGCGGATGCTGCCGGCGAGGAAGTCGTTCACGCTCACGGGGTCACTCTTCTTCTTCCCCGGGGGGACGGGGACGGACCCCAGAGGCTAGCGGGGCGCGCCCCGGGGCGCGACGAATGGGACCCCGGGCCCCCCGGGGCGGGGCCCTGCGGGCCGCGGCCCGGGCGGGGGCCCCGCCCGCGGCGGGCTTCCGGCGCGCCAGGTGGGTGACGAACTGCACGAGGACGTCCTTCTGGTAGGGCTTCACGAGGAAGCCGTCCGCGTCGCTGAAGGCCGACAGGTCCACCATGCTCGCCGTGGCGAGGAGGACCGGGATGTCGCGGCTCCGCCGGCTCCGGCGCAGGCGCGCGCAGGCCTCGATGCCGCTGAGGCGCGGCATGTCGTAGTCCATGAGGATGAGGTCCGGGATCTCCTCGCGGACCCGCTGCAGCGCCTCGGCCCCGTCCCGCGCCTTGCGGACCCGGAAGCCCTCCCCCACGAGGACGGCCTCCACCGTGTCGGCGATGTCGCCCTCGTCGTCCACGACCAGGATCGTCCCCCGGGGCGGCCCCGCGCGCCGCGGCGCGGCCCCGGCCAGCCGCTCGCGGAGCGTCGCGTAGGTGGGGACCCCCCCCTCGCGCCAGCGGGCCTCGATGCGGCGCTTGAGGGCCAGGTTCCAGGCGCGCAGCTCCCGCCAGGCGGGCTCGTCGGGGGCCCCGGGCAGGACCACCGCCGCGTCGTGGGTGTCCACGGTGAACACGAACTCCCCCGCGAGGAGGTACTCCTCGAGGACGAGCTTCATGTTCGGGTAGCGGGGGTTCCCCAGCCGGAGCACCCAGCGGCGCACGGGCCGCGCCCCCTCGTGCCGGCGGGATTCGTCCTCGAACAGCGTGAGGGCCTCCTCCAGGGTGCGGGCCCCCGCGAGGTCGGGGAGCTTCCGCCGCGGCGGGGCCTCCCCGTAGGCCTCCGACCTGTAGAGGGACACGGCCCGGCGCAGCAGCGCCGCGTCCACGTCGCGGAGGTTCAAGGCCGCCCCTCCGGGCGCATGCTGCCGACGAGGTCCCGGACGTCCGCCACCCCCGCCTCGGCCAGCAGCCGCTCCATCCCCTCGAGGACGTCCTCCCCCGCCCGCGGGGTCCGGAAGAGCGCCGTCCCGACCTGCACCGCGGTGGCCCCGGCGCAGAGGAACTCCAGCGCGTCCTCCGCCGTGAGGATCCCGCCGATCCCCACGACCGGGATGCGCACCGCCGAGGCCGCGCTCCAGACCTGGTACAGGGCCAGCGGCTTGATGCAGGGCCCCGAGAGGCCCGCCCCGACCCGCGCGAACACGGGCCGGCGCCGCCGCCAGTCCACCGCGGCCCCGAGGTAGGTGTTCACGAGGCTGACCGCGTCCGCCCCCGCCTCCTCGCAGGCCCTGGCGAGCGGCCGGACGTCGGTGACGTTGGGCGAGAGCTTGGCGAGGATCGGGAGCCGCGTCGCGCGCCGCATGGCCGCCACCGCCTCCGCGGCGCGCCGCGGGTCGATGGAGAAGTCGAGCCCGCCGGCCACGTTGGGGCAGGAGAGGTTCGCCTCGACCGCCGCGACCCCGGGCCGCCCGTCCAGGCGCGCGGCGAGCATTCCGAACTCCGCCTCGTCCTCCCCGGCGACGTTGGCCACGAAGACGTACCCGGCCGCGGCCACCTGCGGGAGGACCTCGTCGATGAAGCGGTCGATCCCGGGGTTGGCGAGCCCGATGGAGTTGAGCATCCCGGCGGCGGTCTCGAAGGTGCGCGGCGGGGGGTTCCCCTCGCGCGGCTTCGCCGTCACGGTCTTCCCGACCACCGCGCCGTAGCGGCGGACGTCCGAGAAGGGGAGCAGCTCCAGCCCGCTTCCCGCGGTCCCCGAGGCGGTCATCACCGGGTTGCGGAGGCGGAGCGCCCCGATCGACACCTCCATCCGGGGGAGGCCCCCGGGGTCGGGGGGGCCCGTGGCCGCGCCGCTCACGCCCGGACCCCCTCCCCCTCCGCGGGGACGGGCGCGCGCGCCTCGGAGGCGGGCTTCTCGCGGAGGAAGCGCCACGCGACGAGGACCACCCCCGCGGTGATCCAGGTGTCGGCGAGGTTGAAGGCGGGGAAGTCGCGCCCGAAGACGATGTTCGGGAAGAAGATGAAGTCCCGCACCCCCCGCTGCATCAAGGGGGTCACCATGGGGTCCAGGATCGCGTGGACGCGGTCCCACAGGTTCCCCGCCGCGCCGCCGAGGATGAGGAGGAACCCCCAGGCCTTGACGCGGTCCGCGGGGTCGGAGCGGAGCATGAGCTGGACGAGGAGGACGACGGCCGCGAGGGAGAGGAGGGGGAAGAGGTACCGCAGAGTCTCCGGCGGCAGGCCGAGCCCCCAGGACCACGGCCCGGCGGGGTTGTAGTGCGGCCGGAACAGGAGGAACCCCTCGATGACGGGGACGGCCCGGCCCGTCTCCACGCGGGCGAAGACCCACTCCTTGCTCAGGATGTCGAGGAACGCGGCGAGGGCGGCGAGGGCGAGGAAGGCCTTGCGGCTCTGCATGCTCGTGTCCGCCCGGGGACGGCCCCGGGCGGTCTATCCTACGCCTCCAGCTTCATCTTGCACTCGACGCAGAGCCTCGCGTGGGGGATGGCCCTCATGCGCGGGCGGGAGATCTTCTCGCCGCACTCCTCGCAGAGCCCGAAACCGCCGTTGCGGGTCTTGCCGATCGCCTCGTCGATGTCGCGCAGGGTCTCGACGTCGTTCTCGAGGAGGCCCAGCGTGAACTCCTGCTCGTAGTTGTCCGACCCGAAGTCCGCCATGTGGTCCACGGAGAAGTCCTGCCCGGCGGCCTTGAGGGCCTCCTTCTCGCGGCTCGTCATGTCGCTGCTGAGGGAGGAGCGCAGGGCCCGCAGCCGATCGCGGAACTTCGCGAGATCCGCCGCCAGGTAGATCTGCTTCAGCTTCACCGGGGCGGGGCGGAGCACCGGGACCGCCATGGGGGCCTTGGACTTCCCCACGGGCTTCACGGCGGGCTTCTTCCTGATGCTCTTGAGGGCGAGCTTTCGGGCCACGAGGCCTCCTCTTCGATGCCGTGACGGTGCCGTGCCGGTCGTCCCCCCGACCCGGAAGGGCGTAAGAGGATAGCCACGGAGGTGCCGCCTGTCACGAAAAGGGCAATGGACACAACCCATTCCATGCCAATGGGTTGCGGCGGACTGCCTCTTCCGGGCACGGTTTCGCTCTGCGGGTGCCCGGATTCCGCCACGCGTTCCGCCCCGTGGCTCAGGGCCCGGGGCCCAGGGCCTCCGTCGCCTCGCGGGCCCTTCGTGACCGATGAATCCCCCGATGCCCTCCCCTGAACTCGAGGACTTCATCGGCTACCTCCGGACGGAGGCGGGCGTGAGCGAGAACACCGTGCGTGCCTACCGGCGGGACCTCGGGCGGTACCTGGCGCACCTGCAGCGCGCGGGCCGGGCCCCCGCCGGCGCCGCGCGCGAGGACATCCTCGCCCACCTGGCGGCGGAGCGGGCGCGGGGACTCTCGGCGCGGTCCATGGCCCGCGCGCTCGCGGCGCTGCGCGGGCTCCACCGCTTCCTCCTCGGCGAGGGGCGCGCGTCCACCGACCCGGCCGATGGCGTGGACTCGCCGCGCCTGTGGAGCCGGCTCCCGGCGGTGCTCTCGCGCGAGGACGTGGGAGCGCTCCTCGCCGCGCCCGACGCGCGCACCGTCCTCGGCCGGCGCGACCGCGCCATCCTGGAGGTCCTCTACGGGTGCGGGCTCCGGGCGAGCGAGGTGGCGGGGCTGACCGCGGACCGGGTCTCCTTCGACCTCGGGGTCCTCCGCCCCCTCGGGAAGGGCCGCAAGGAGAGGCTCGTCCCCTTCGGCGCCGGGGTGCGGGAGGCGCTGCGCTCCTGGCTCGCGCACGGGCGCCCGCGCCTCGCCCGGGGCCGCGAGGGGACGACGCTCTTCCTCACCCGCGCGGGCCGGCCGATGCTCCGGGAGGACGTGTGGAGGGCGGTCCGCCGCCACCTCCGCGCCGCCGGCGTCCGGGCCCGGGCCTCGACCCACACCCTCCGCCACTCCTTCGCGACCCACCTGCTGGAGGGAGGCGCCGACCTCCGCAGCGTGCAGGAGATGCTCGGCCACGCGAGCGTGGCCACGACCCAGATCTACACCCACACCGACGCCGCGCGCCTGCGGGACGTCCACCGAAAGTTCCACCCGCGGGGGTGACGCGGCCGTTGTAGGGGCGGGGCTTGCCCCGCCCGCCGTGTGTCTTCGGGGGGTATGGGCGGGGCTTGCCCCGCCCGCCTACCGCTTCGGCCGGTTCTCCCAGTCCTTCAGGAAGGCGGCGAGGCCCTTGTCGGTGAGGGGGTGCTGGGCGAGCTGCTCGATGATCTTCGGCGGGCAGGTGACGCAGTGGGCGCCGATCTTCGCGGCCTCGACGACGTGCATGGGGTGGCGCACCGAGGCGACCAGCACCTGCGTCGCGTAGCCGTAGTTCCGGTAGATGGTCACGATGTCCCGGATGAGGCCCATCCCGTCCTCGGAGATGTCGTCCAGCCGCCCGATGAAGGGGGACACGAGGTACGCCCCCGCCTTCGCGGCGAGGAGCGCCTGCCCCGCGCTGAAGACGAGCGTCATGTTCACGCGGATCCCGCGCTTCGACAGCTCGCGCGTGGCCTTCAGGCCCTCGAGGCCCACGGGGCACTTCACGACCACGTTCTGGTGGATCTTCGAGAACGCGATCCCCTCCTCGACCATCGCCCCGGCCTCGGTGGCCACGACCTCCGCGGAGACGGGCCCGTCCACGAGGGCGCAGATCTCCCGGATCACCTCGTGGTAGTCGCGCCCCTCCTTCGCCACGAGCGTGGGGTTCGTCGTCACCCCGTCCACGAGCCCCAGGTTGGCCAGGCGCTTGATGTCGGCGACGTTCGCGGTGTCGGCGAAGATCTTCATGGTGGGCCCTCCTCGGCGGGCGGCGGGATTCTAAGTCCCCCGGGGGACGGACCCCCG
Source organism: uncultured Planctomycetota bacterium (assembly GCA_964555565.1). GTDB lineage: Bacteria > Planctomycetota > JAJSAM01 > JAJSAM01 > JAKLKS01 > CAZKTF01. Next base: position 11,690 of record CAZKTF010000080.1, read on the forward strand.
GAATCGCCCGCGGCAGCATGGAGCCTCTTGAGGACCGACTCCGCGACCGGCCGGCTCCCCACCACCTCCGCCACGGCCTCCGGCGTGGCCCCCGCCACGCCCGCCGAGGAGCCGAAGGCGCGCAGAAGCGCCGTGCGGCGCCTGGGACCCAGCCCCGGGATCCCGTCGAGGACAGAGGCGAAGGAGGACCGGGCGCGCACCTTCCGGTGGTAGGCCACGGCGACCCTGTGGGCCTCGTCGCGGACGCGGGCCAGCAGGAGCGTCTCCGGGGCCCCCGGGGGGAGCGGGACCGCCTCCCCTCGGGGCCCGAGGAAGACCCGCTCGCGCGCCTGGTCCCCGGGCCTCCCCGGCCGGGCCTTGGCGAGGCCCGCCATGGCGACGGGCGCCCCCCCCACCTCCGCCGCGGCGGCCAGCGCCGCGCCGAGCTGCCCCCGGCCGCCGTCCACCAGCAGCAGGTCCGGGGGCTCCCCGAAGGTCTCCGGGTCCCGGAGCCGGCGGCGCACCGCCTCGCCCATGGCCGCGAAGTCGTCCTGCCCCTCCACCGTCCGGATCCGGAGGGTGCGGGTCTCGTCCCTGAGGACCCGGCCGTCCTCGACGACGACCCGCGAGGCCACCTTGTCCCGATCCCCGAGGTTGCTCACGTCGAGGCACTCGATCCGCCGCGGGGGCGCCGCGAGCCCGAGGCGGGCCGCCAGGGCGTCCGCCGCACGCGCCGCCTCGGCCCCGGGGTCCGCGGCGGTGAGGGCGGCCAGCAGGTTCCTCTCGGCGTGGCCGAGGAGCGCCCGGGGGAAGCCGCGCGCCGGGACCCGGACCTCGACCCTGCCGCCGCGGCGCGCCGCGAGGAACTCCTCGAGCGCCCCGCGCCCCGCGGGCTCGAGCGGCACGAGGACCTCGGCGGGGACCGCCTTCCCCCGCTCGTAGAACTGGGCGAGGAAGGTGGAGAGGGCCTCGGCGTCGCTCGCCGGCACGGGGCCGGCCGGGAGCCGGTGGGCGCGGAAGGAGGCCACCGCCCCGTCGCGGAAGAAGAGGACCCCCGCGCGCCAGGCGTCCGCCTCCCTGCGGAAGGCGACCGCGTCCCGGTCCACCCCGTCCGCCCCCGTGACCGCCTGCCGCTCGACCGTCCGCTCGATGGCCTCGACCCGGTCCCGGAGGATCGCCGCCTCCTCGTACCGCAGCCCCCCGGAGGCCTCCCCCATCCGGCGCCGGAGATCGGCCAGGAGCGCCCCGGCGTCCCCCCGCAGCATCGCCACGACCTCCTTCACGAGCGCCGCGTAGGCCTCCTCGCCGATGAGCCCCACGCAGGGGGCCGCGCAGCGCCCGATCTCGTGGTACATGCAGGGCCGCTCCCGGCTCGCGAGGAAGGAGTCGGAGCAGGACCGCAGCGGGTACACGGTCCGGAGGGCCCGGAGGGTGCGCCGGAGCGCCCCCGCGTCGGCGTAGGGGCCGAAGTAGAGCGCCCCGTCGTCGCGGAACCGGCGCACCACCGTGAGCCGCGGGAACCGGTGGCGGAGGTCGAGCCGGAGGCACGGGTAGGCCTTGTCGTCCCGGAGACGCACGTTCCAGGGCGGCCGGTGGCGCTTGATGAGCGTGTTCTCGAGGAGGAGGGCCTCGGCCTCCGTGCGCGTCACGACGAAGTCCACCCCGCGGGCCCGGGCGAGGAACACGGGGACCTTCGCCCTCTCGTCGGTCCCGGCGAGGTACTGCCGCACCCGCGCGCGGAGGTCGGCGGCCTTCCCCACGTAGAGGACGCGCCCCTCCCCGTCCCGGAACAGGTAGCAGCCCGGCGTCCGGGGGAGCGCCGCGGCCTGCCCGGCCAGGGTCCGGGAGGCCGCTTCGCCGCTCACGCCCCCGTCTCCTCGCGCTCCAGGCGGAGCGCCTCGTCCCGCAGGCCCGCCGCGGTCTCGAAGTCGAGGCGCGCCGCGGCGGCGTGCATCTCCCTCCGGAGGGAGGCGACGCGGGCGCGCCGGGCCGCGGGGTCCAGCGCCGCCGTGGGCGAGAGCGCCCCCGCCGCGCCCTCCTCCGCGCCGGGGACGGCGACGAGGTCGCGGATCGG
>CAZKTF010000080.1:13752-14660 GCA_964555565.1 uncultured Planctomycetota bacterium
CAGACCCCGGGGATCGAGAGGCAGCCCTCCTCGCCGGTCTCGGAGCCCGAGCGCCGGGCGATGGACGGATTCACCAGCGTCAGGACCCGGCGCGGCGCGCCCTCCTCCTCGCCGGGGACGGCGACGAGGTCGCGGATCGGGGTCCGCACCGTGCGCGGGACGACCCCGTGCTCCCGGTTGTGGGCGAGCTGCCTCTCGCGGCGGCGCGAGGTCTCCTCCAGCGCCCGGCGCATGGAGCCGGTGACGGACTCGGCGTAGAGGACCACCCGCCCCTCGATGTTGCGCGCGGTCCGGCCGAAGGTCTGGACGAGGGAGCGGTCGCTCCGGAGGAACCCCTCGCGGTCGGCGTCGAGGATCGCCACCAGCGCCACCTCCGGCAGGTCGAGCCCCTCGCGCAGGAGGTTGATCCCCACGAGGACGTCGAAGGCGCCGAGGCGCAGGTCCCGGAGGATCTCCGAGCGCTCCAGCGTCTCGACGTCGGCGTGGAGGTAGCGGGCCTTCACCCCGGCCTGGACGAGGTGCTCGGTCAGCTCCTCGGCCATGCGCTTGGTGAGCGTCGTGACGAGGACGCGGAACCCGCGGGCCGCCACCCCCCGCGCCTCGGCCAGGAGGTCGTCCACCTGGCCCCGCGCCGGGCGCACCTCCACCGGGGGGTCCACGATGCCCGTGGGCCGGATGACCTGCTCCACGACGCGGCCCCCCGCCTTCCCCACCTCCCAGGCGCCCGGCGTGGCCGAGGTGTGGACGACGCGGCCGAGCAGCCTCTCCCACTCCTCGAAGGTGAGCGGACGGTTGTCGAGGGCCGACGGGAGCCGGAAGCCGTACTCGACGAGCGTCTCCTTCCGCGCCCGGTCCCCGCGGTACATCCCCCCGAGCTGGGGGACCGTCACGTGGCTCTCGTCCACCAC
>CAZKTF010000081.1:0-14654 GCA_964555565.1 uncultured Planctomycetota bacterium
CGTTACGTCGCGCGCGTCGCGCTCCGGGATCGAGCTCGAGTGTCCCGACCGTGAGCACGTTGGGTCGCGGTGGCGCGCCACGGCGGATGAGTGCGCGCAACCGAGCGAGCAGCACGACGAACGAGAACGGCTTCGACAGGAACTGCTCCCCTTCCCGGAAGTTCCCGCTCAGTTCCAGGTATCCCCGGCTGTACCCCGACATGAAGAGGACGGGGACCCCGGGCTTGAGCTCCCGGAGCAGCTCCGCCGCCTCCCGCCCGTTCATGCGGGGCATGACGACGTCGGTGAGGACCAGGTCGATGGGCCCCTCGCGCGAGGACGCCAGCCGCACCGCCTCCTCCCCGTCCCGCGCCTCGACCAGCGCGTAGCCGGCCATGTCGAGCACGTCGCGCAGGAGCGCGCGCACCGGCTCCTCGTCCTCGACGAGGAGGATGACGCGCTTCCCGCCGGGGGCCGCGCGCTTCCTCGCGGCGCGCCTGCCCGCGGGCGCGGGGACCGGCGTCGCCTCGCGGGTGGCGAGGTCCTCGTCGATGCGGGGCAGGAACACGCGGAAGGTGGTCCCGCGCCCGGGCTCGCTCTCGACCTCGATCACGCCCCCGCTCTGGCGGACGACCCCGTGGACCATCGCGAGGTTGAGCCCCGCCGCGCGGTCCCGCCCCCTGGTCGTGAAGAAGGGCTCGAAGACGCGCGCCCGGGTGGCCTCGTCCATCCCCGTCCCCGTGTCGGCGGCGCAGAGGACCGCGTAGCGTCCCGGCTCCAGTCCCGGGTGCCGGGCGGCCTCGGCCGCGTCCACGTCCGCCCGGGAGACCTCGAAGGTGAGCCGCCCCCCCCGGGGCATGGCGTCCCGGGCGTTGTCGGTGAAGACGCGGATCGCCTGCTCGAGCTGCTCCGGATCGACGCGCACGCGCCCCGGCGAGCGGGGGAGGACCGTCGCCAGCTCGATGGCGTCCCCCAGCGTCTCGCGGAGGCCGGGGACCATGTCCCCGAGGAGCTTCCCCAGGTCCACGACCCGGGGGGAGAGGACCTGCGCCCGGCTGAAGGCGAGCAGCCGGCGGGTCAGCCCGGCGCCGCGCTCCGCGGCGCGCAGGATCTGGTCCAGCTCGCGGCGCGACCGGTCGTCGGGCGGGGTCCGGTCGCGGAGGAGGTTCGCGTAGCCCAGGATGGACGTGAGGAGGTTGTTGAAGTCGTGGGCCACGCCCCCGGCCAGGGTCTCGATGGCCTCGACGAGGCGCGCCTGCCGGGCCTGCTCCTCCAGCGCGCGCCGCTCGGTGACGTCCTCGACGATCATCTCGAATCCCGCCGCGCCCCCCTCCGCGTCCCTGAGCGCGTGCCCGCTCTGCCTGAGGTGCACGGTGCTCCCGTCCCGGCGCAGCCACCCCGCCTCGAACCCGTCCACCCGCCCGCCGTCGCGGGTCAGCTCCAGGAGGCTCTCCCGCGCCTGCGGGTCCGCGTAGAGGTCGCCGACGGGGACGCCGAGGAGGTCCCCCTCGCTCCCGTAGCCCAGCATCCGCACGAGCGCCGGGTTCACCGCCTCGAGGCGCCCGTCGGCGTCGCTCCGGTAGATCCCGTGCGCCGCGTCCTGCACCAGCGAGCGGTACCGGTGCTCGGAGGCGGCCATGCGCGAGACGGCGAGCCCGAGCACGATCCCGTGGCTCAGCTGCTGCCCGACCGTGCGGGAGACGTCCACCCACTGCGAGAGGTCGGTGGTGTTGGAGGCGAGGACGAGCACGCCGAGGCGCTCCCGAGCGAAGGCCAGCGGGGCCGCCAGGATCGTGGCCGTCCCGGCCCGGGCGAGGAGGTCCCGCGCCTCCTCCTCCGACACGCGCGGCGAGGGGATGAGGAGCGGCTCGCGCTCGTCGAGGACCCGCGCGAGGATCCCCGGGTGCCCGAAGAAGGAGGCGACCTCGGCCTCGCGCGCGTCGGGGTAGCCGATCCGGGTGGCGAGGGCGAGCTTCCCGTCGGCCCCGAGGAGGTAGGCCGCCCCGCAGGAGGTCCCCGCCGCGTCGAGGCACCGCGCCAGGATCTCCGCCGGGCTCTGGACCACGGCCTCCGGGTTGGAGAGGGAGTCGGCGATGACCCCCAGGACCGAGAGGGCCGCCGACTGGAGCGAGGACTGGCGCCCCAGCTCCGCGCCGAAGGCCACCTGGCGCCGGAGGACCTCCAGGATCCGGTGCGCCCGGCGCTCGTCGAGGATCACGCGGGGGATCGACAGCCGCGGCGCGGGCTCGCCGAGGCACGCGCGGAGCGCCTCCGTCATCTCCGCCATCCCCGCGTTCCGGGCGACGAAGGCGCTCGCCCCCGCGTCCCTGGCGAGCCGGGCGTCCTCCTCCTCCCGGAAGGTCGAGGACACGAGGACCACCGGGATCTTCTTGAGCGCCGGGTCGGAGCGGACGGCGATGCAGAGCTGGTAGCCGTCCGCCTCGGGGAGGAGGACGTCGCTGACGATGGCGTCCGGCGGGTCCTTCCGCGCACGCTCCAGGGCCTCCGAGACGCTCGCCGCGAGGGTCACGGCGTAGCCGGCCTCGACGAGGTGGGCCCCGACGAGGTCGCGCAGCAGCGGGTCGTCGTCCACGACGAGGATGGACCGGGCCCCGGCGGCGGCCTCCCCCGGGGCCGGGGCCGCCTCCGGGGCCGGGGCCTGGAGGTGGGCCTTGACCGCGAGGACGAGGAGCGAGGGGGACACGGGCTTGAGGAGGAAGTCGGTGAAGCCCTGGTCGAGGAGCTGCGCGGCCTCCACCACGGAGGCGAAGCCCGAGTGGGCCAGGATCGGGATCCGGTCCCCCCCGGGCGCCGCCCGGAGCTTCCGCACGAGGTCCACCCCCTCCATGTCCGGGAGGACCATGTCCTGGACGATCAGGTCGGGGCGCTTCGACTCCATGAGCTCGAGCGCGGTCTTCCCGTCCGGCGCCTCGAGGACCTCGTAGCCCTCGCGGCGCAGCGTGGCCCGGACCACCTTGCGGGTGATCGTGTTGTCCTCGACGAGGAGGATCCGGGTGCGCTTCTCCGGTTCCGGCACGCGTGCCTCCCATCCCGACGTGTCCCCTAAAGGTACGCCGGAGGAGGCCCCCGCCGTCGCATGGAATCGGCCGGGGCCGCCCCCCCCTCCCGGGGTGGGGCCCGGAGCCTACGCCCGCTCGAGCAGCATCGCCATCCCCATTCCCCCGGAGACGCAGAGCGTCGCGATCCCCCTCCGGGCGCCCCGCCGCCGCATCTCGTGCACCAGCGTGACGACGATGCGCGCCCCGGTGGCCCCGATGGGGTGCCCGAGCGCGATGGCCCCCCCGTTCACGTTCACGCGGGCGAGGTCGAGCGCGAGGTCGCGCGCGCAGGCCAGCACCTGCGCCGCGAAGGCCTCGTTGAGCTCCAGGAGGTCCACGTCGGCGACCGAGAGCCGGTTGCGCTCCAGGAGCGCGCGGACCGCGGGGACCGGGCCGATCCCCATGACCGCGGGGTCCACGCCGGCCACCGTCCAGTCCACCACCCGCGCCTCGGGCCGGAGCCCGAGGCGGCGCACCGCCGCCTCGGAGGCCACGACCAGGGCCGCGGCCCCGTCCGTGATCCCGGAGGAGTTCCCCGCGTGGACCGTCCCGTCCTTCTCGCGGAACACGGGGGAGAGCTTCGCCATCCCCTCGGGCGTCGCCCCGTCGCGCGGGTGCTCGTCGAGGGCGACGACCGTCTTCGTCCCCCTGGGCCCCGGGACCTCCACCGGGACGACCTCGTCGGCGAAGCGCCCGGCCTTCCGCGCCGCCTCGCAGCGCCGCTGCGACTCGACGGCGTAGAGGTCCTGCTCCCGCCGCGGGATCCGCCAGCGCTCGGCCAGGTGCTCCGCCGTCGCCCCCATGAGTTCGCCGCAGAGCGGGCAGAGGAACCCGTCCCGGTACATCCCGTCCACGACCTCGGCATGCCCGAGCCGGTAGCCGAAGCGCGCCCGGTCGAGGAGGTAGGGGGTGCGGGACATGTTCTCGTGGCCCCCGGCGAGGACGACCTCGTTCTCGCCCAGCCGGATGGAGCCCGCGGCCAGTGCGATCGCCTTCAGCGACGACGCGCAGGCCTTGTTCACCGTGTAGGCGGGGACCGAGTCCGGGAGCCCGGCCTTCCTCACGACCTGCCGCGCCGGGTTCGGCCCGTTCCCGGCCTGGCGGGCGTGGCCGAAGATCACCTCGTCCACGGCGTCCGGGGCGACCCCCGCGCGCCGGAGCGCCTCGCGCGCCGCCGCGGCCCCCAGGTCCGCCGCCGGGACCTCGGCGAAGGCCCCGCCGAACTTCCCGATGGGGGTCCGCACCGGGGCGACGAGGAAGGCATCCCGCCGTGCTGTCATGGGCCCTCTCGCGTTCTCCGTCCGCCTCTAGCCCAGGTCCACCCACACGCTCTTCAACTCGGTGTAGGAGTCCATCGCCACGGAGCCGAGCTCGCGGCCGTGGCCCGACTGCTTGAAGCCGCCGAAGGGGAGGGCCGGGTCGTAGAGGTTGTAGGCGTTCACCCACACGGTCCCGGCCCTGAGGCCGTGGGCGAGGCGCAGGGCCTTCTTCACGTCGCGGGTCCAGACGGCGGCCGCGAGGCCGTACATCGTCCGGTTCCCGACGGCCGCGGCCTCCTCGGCGTCCTTCACGCGGATGACGGAGAGGACCGGGCCGAAGATCTCCTCGCGCGCGATGGAGTGCCTCTCGTTGTCCACCTCGTCGAAGACCGTGGGCTCGAGGAACCACCCGCGCCCGTCCCCGACCTTGGCCCGCGCGCCGCCGGCCACGAGGCGCGCCCCCTCGGCCTTGCCCTTCTCGACGTAGCCGAGGACCGACTCCATCTGCCCCCGGCTCACCACGGGGCCGAGGCGGCTCTTCGGGTCGAAGGGGTCCGCCGGCCGGATCTTCGCGGTGCGGGAGAGCAGCTTGTCCATGAAGGCGTCGTGGACGGAGGCCTCGACGAGCAGGCGCGAGCCCGCCGCGCAGACCTCGCCCTTGTTGTAGAAGATCCCCGCGGTGGCGCCGCGGACCGCCGCGTCCAGGTCCGCGTCGGCCAGCACGATGTTGGGGCTCTTCCCGCCGAGCTCCAGGGTGCAGCGCTTCACCTGGTCGGCGCACTCCCGGCCGACCCACCTCCCGATCTCCGTGGAGCCCGTGAAGGCGATCTTGTCCACGCCCGGGTGCTTCACGAGCGCCGCGCCGGCCTTCCCTCCCGCGCCCGGGAGGACGGAGAAGACCCCCGCCGGGAGGCCGCACTCCCGCGCGATCTCGGCCACCTTCAGGATGGAGAAGGGCGTGAGGGAGGCGGGCTTCACGACGACGCAGTTCCCCGCGGCGAGGGCCGGCGCGACCTTCCAGGTGGCGAGGACGACGGGGAAGTTCCACGGCGTGATGGCGCCGACGACCCCCACCGGCTCCCGCAGGGTGTAGAGGAACCCGCCCGGCCGCCCGGGGAGCGTCTCCCCGTGGAACTTCGTCGCCCAGCCCGCGAAGTACTCGAAGACGTTGGCCGCCTCGGCCACGTCCACGGCCTTCGCCTCGGCGAGCGGCTTCCCGGTGTTGAGGGTCTCCAGGCGCGCGACCTCGTCCGCGCGCTCCCGGATCTTCTCGGCGATCCGGAAGAGGACCCGCCCGCGCTCGGCGGGCCCCATCTTCGACCAGGCCGAGCCCGGCTCCATCTCCCGGCGCGCCGCCTTCACCGCGGCGTCCACGTCCGCCTCGGAGGCCTCCTCGACGTGGGCGATGACCTCCTCGTTGCCGGGGTAGACGAGCGCCGTCCGCCGGCCACCCGTGGCCTCGCGCCAGGCCCCGTCGAGGAAGAGCTTCGTGGGGAGGTTGCTGGTCAGGTCGGGCACGGGAGGGCCTCCTTCCGTCGGGAAGCAGACCAGTCTACGGAGCGCGGCGGGCGTCCGGGAGATTCGTCGCCGCCGCTCCCCGGGACACCTACGGGGACAGTCCCCTCGACGGGGACAGTCCCCTGGTACCCGCGCCCTTTCCCCCTCGGGGACGCCGAAGGGTTACACCCGGGGAGGGGACAGTCCCCTGGGAAGGGACAGTCCCCGTCGCCGCCCGCGTCGCGGCCCGTCCTTCTTTCCCCCTGCCCTCCCCGCCCCCCTCCCCTTCGCCGCTCCTCCACAGGTTCTCCCCGCGGCTCAAGGGCCGAGGCGGGCGGACCGAAAGAGGGACCGGACCCCTTGACATCCACAATCCAAAGGGTATGTTGTCGCGCCGCACCCCAAGGGATTGTGGTTCGACCGCGGGGGAAGGGCCCCCGCGCGAGACCCTCGGGGTGCGCGGCCGGGAGATCTCCACATCGTCCTCCGACGCCCCCCGCGGGGGGGGCCGGGGGCCGCGGGAGGTGTCGGACCCGTGCCGTAGTCTCCGGTTCGCCGCGCGTTTTCCGGGTGAGATGGAGGAGGGCCGGACCCGCCGTCCGGGGAAGGCCCTCCCCCACCCCTCCCGGTGACCCGGCACCGCCGCGCCCCGTGGGGGGGCCGGCGGAAAAGGGCAGGCCCCTCGGGGCCAGGGAAGACGGCCCGCGCGTCCCGCGCGCGGGCCGGTCGCGCTGCCGGGGCCCGCGTGCCCCGGCGAGGCGGGAGGGCCCGCAAGGGCCCAAAGGCCCCGAAGGGCCAGAGGGAGGGGGTTCTCGATGGCGGTGATCCCGACGCAGGTGGAGTCGTCCGTCCGCGGTCGGCGTTCGAGGTCGTCGAAGGCGGCCTCCGGCGTGGCCCGGTCCCCGAAGCTCCGGTTCCCGCGTGTCTTCACGAAGCCCGGGGTCCACCCCTTCGACGAGATCCGCTGGGAGAAGCGGACGGCGTCCATCGCCTCGGACTCGGGCGAGGTCGTCTTCGAGCAGAAGGACGTGGAGATCCCCGCCGCCTGGTCGCAGCTCGCGACCAACGTGGTGGTCTCCAAGTACTTCCGCGGCGCGGTCGGGCAGCCCTCGCGCGAGACCTCGGTCCGCCAGCTCATCGGCCGCGTCGTGAAGACGATCGCGGGCTGGTCGCGCGACCTCGGCTACTTCGCCACGGCCGACGACGCCGACGCCTTCGAGGCGGAGCTGACCTGGCTCCTCGTGAACCAGGTCCTGGCCTTCAACTCCCCGGTCTGGTTCAACGTGGGGATCGAGAAGAAGCCCCAGTGCTCCGCCTGCTTCATCAACTCGGTGGAGGACAGGCTCGATTCGATCCTCGAGCTGGCCAAGACCGAGGGGATGCTCTTCAAGTACGGCAGCGGCGCGGGCTCCAACCTCTCGAAGCTCCGCTCCAGCCGCGAGGTCCTCTCCGCGGGCGGCAAGCCCTCCGGGCCGGTCTCCTTCATGCGCGGCTACGACGCCTTCGCCAACGTCATCAAGTCGGGCGGCAAGACCCGACGCGCCGCCAAGATGCAGATCCTCGACGTGGACCACCCGGACGTCCTCGAGTTCGTCTGGTGCAAGAGCCGGGAGGAGAAGAAGGCCCACGCCCTCATCGACGCCGGCTACGAGGGGAGCGTGAACGGGGAGGCCTACTCCTCCGTCTTCTTCCAGAACAGCAACCTCTCGGTCCGCGTGACCGACGAGTTCATGCGCGCGGTGGAGGAGGACCTGCCCTGGTCCACGATCGCCCGGACCACGCGCCTGCCCATGGACACCATGCCCGCCCGCTCGGTCTTCCGGCAGATCGCGCAGGCGGCGTGGGAGTGCGGCGACCCCGGCCTCCAGTACGACGACACGAACAACCGCTGGCACACCTGCAAGGCCACGGACCGCATCTACGCCAGCAACCCGTGCTCCGAGTACGTCTTCCTCGACGACACCGCCTGCAACCTGGCCTCGCTCAACCTGATGAAGTTCCGGCGCGAGGACGGGGGGTTCGACGTGGAGTCCTTCCGGGCGGCCTGCCGCACGTCGATCATCGCCCAGGAGGTCATCGTCGATGCGGCGTCCTACCCGACGCCGCGGATCGGGGAGATGTCCCACCGCTTCCGCACGCTGGGACTGGGGTACGCGAACCTGGGCGCCCTCCTCATGTCCCTGGGGCTGCCCTACGACTCCGAGGCGGGCCGGGCCTACGCCGCCGCGATCACCGCGGTCATGACCGGCGAGGGCTACCGGGCGAGCGCCGAGACGGCCCGCGGGATGGGCCCCTTCACGGGCTACCCGGAGAACCGCGAGGCCATGCTGGCGGTCATCCGGATGCACCGCGAGGCCGCCCGCCGCCTCCCCGAGGGGGCGGTCCCCTCGGACCTGGGGCGGGCCGCGCGCGAGGCCTGGGACGAGGCGCTGGCGCTGGGCGAGGAGCACGGCTACCGCAACGCCCAGGTGACGGTGCTCGCCCCCACGGGGACCATCGCCTTCATGATGGACTGCGACACCACGGGCATCGAGCCGGACATCGCGCTCGTGAAGTACAAGAAGCTGGTCGGCGGCGGGATGCTGAAGATCGTCAACCGCACGGTGCCCCTGGCCCTCCAGCGCCTGGGATACACCCCCGAGCAGGTCGCCGAGATCGTGGACCACATCGACCGCACCGAGACCATCGAGGGGGCGCCGAGCCTGCGCGACGAGCACCTCCCGGTGTTCGATTGCGCCTTCCGGGCCCGCAACGGGGTGCGCACCATCGGCCCCATGGGGCACGTGAAGATGATGTCCGGCACCCAGCCCTTCCTCTCGGGGGCGATCAGCAAGACGGTGAACCTCCCGCCCGAGGCCACGGTGGAGGACATCGAGCGGATCTACATGGAGGCCTGGCGCCTGGGCCTCAAGTGCATCGCCGTCTACCGCGACGGGTGCAAGCGGATCCAGCCGCTCAGCACATCGAGGGAGGAGAGGGCGACCGCCCGGAAGGCCGAGCCCGTCGCGGCGGCCGCCCCGCGGCGCCGCCGGCTCCCCGACGAGCGGAAGGCCATCACGCACAAGTTCTCCATCGGGGGCCACGACGGCTACGTCACCGTGGGCGAGTACGACGACGGGGCGCCCGGGGAGATCTTCGTCGTGATGGCGAAGGAGGGGTCCACGGTCTCCGGCCTCATGGACACCGTGGCGACGCTCACCTCCATCGCGCTCCAGTACGGGGTGCCGGTGGAGGTCCTCGTGAACAAGTTCAGCCACACCCGGTTCGAGCCCAGCGGGATGACGCAGCACGCGGACATCCGGTTCGCGAAGTCGCCCGTGGACTACATCTTCCGGTACGTGGGGCTCCGGTACATGCGGCCGAAGCCCGAGGAGGCGCCCGCGCCCGAAGGGACCCGGGCAGCAGGGCCCGAAGGGACCCGCGCGCCCGGGAAGGCGGGGAACGGGGGCGGCGAGTCCCGCGCGGCGGCGCCCGCGGCCGCCCGGAGCCTCGGGGCCGCGGCGACGGTCGCCGCCGTCAACCGGCTGGAGCGGCTGGAGGGCGAGGTGTTCCGCTCGCAGTCGGACGCCCCGTCCTGCCACAACTGCGGGGGCATCATGACCCGCAACGGGTCCTGCTACAAGTGCGGCAACTGCGGCGAGACGAGCGGCTGCTCGTAGGACGGCAAAGGCGGGTAGGGGGAAGGGCAGGAGGCCCCGCGCGGGGATCGTCGCTGCCCTTCCCCGTACCCGTACCCATGCCCGCCGTTCGACCTGCCGTTTCCGGCGGGGATTCCCCCCCGGACGGAGTCCAATAGGAGAGGACCCTCCAAGGGCAAGGAGCCTCTCCATGCGCGGATCCGGTCGCATCCCCCTCGTCGCGTTCGTCGCCGCGCTCGCGGTCCTCGGCCTTCTCGCCTGGTTCCTCCTCGGGAAGGAAGCCGCCTCCACGGGTCCCGGGACCGGGGGCACCTCCGCGCCCGCGCCGGCCCCCGCCCCGGACGCCGGCGGGACGCGCCCACCCGCTCCCCCGCCCGCGCCGGAGAAGCCGGCCCCGAAGGGGACGGTGAAGGGCCTGGTCACCGGGGCGGGGAAGCCGCTCGCGGCCGCGGTCACCCCCGTGCGCGTCCTGCGCATGCCGGACAAGCCGACGAGCGACTCGATGCCGGAGCCGCCCGCGGCGGGGGCCTCCCCCACCACCGCCGACGCGGCGGGGGCCTTCTCGCTCGCGGTGGACGCCGACCGCGACGTCGCGTTCCAGGTGTCGGCCCCCGGCTGGCGGACCTCCACCCGCAAGACGGTCCGGGTGAAGGAGGGGGAGACCCTCGACCTCGGCACCATCGACCTCCAGAAGGCCCTCCTCCTCCGCGGGCGCGTCCTCACCCCCACGGGGAAGCCGCTCGAGGGGGCGGAGGTCCGCGCGCTCGTCTCCAACACGAACTTCGCCTCCATCGATCTCAAGGGCCTGATGGACAGCGTCTTCACGGAGTCCGCGGCGCTCGAGAGGACCCGGACCGGGCCGGACGGGGCCTTCCTCCTCCAGGCCCTCGGGCCCGGCAACTACACGATCCTCGCCTCGCACCCCTCCTACGCCCCCGCCCGCCGGGACGACGTCCTCCTCGACCCCTCGGGGGAGGCGCTCCCCATCGACATCGTCCTCCTCCCGGGCTACCGGCTGCTCGTGCGCGTGAAGGACGGGAGCGGGACCCCCGCGGCGGGGGCCGCGGTCTCCATGATCTCGTCCAGGATGCGGATGCCCACGGACCCCGACCGGGCGCTCGGCACGACGGACGCCAAGGGGGAGGCCGTCTTCCAGGGGCTCTCGGCGGGCCAGATGTTCCTCGCGGCGAAGCTCCCGAGCGGGCGGATGGCCGGGCGGGAGGTGAACGTCCCCCGCGACGCGGAGGCGGAGATCCAGGTGGGCGGGAAGGCCGGCCTCCTCGTGCGCGTGAAGGACGAGGCCGGCGCCGCGGTCGAGGGGGCCGAGGTCGTCCTCATGGTGGAGGCGGGCGCGGGAGGGAGCGCGGTCAGCGCCCCCACCGCCGCCGACGGCACGGCCCGCTTCGAGGACCTCGCGGCCGGCCGCCTCCAGATGCTGGCCGCGCGCAAGGAGGGCTACGCCCCCGCCACCGACGGGAACCCCATGATGGGGCGCTCGCGCTCCGAGCTGACCGAGGGGAAGGTCGTCGAGAAGGACCTGGTCCTCAAGCGGGGTGGGGTCGTCATCGGCACCGTGCGCCGCCGTCCGGAGGGGTCCGCCGCCGCGGCCGCCACGGTGACGCTCTTCTCCCCGGCGATGTTCTTCCTCGGCGCGTCGCGCACGGCGACGGCGGACGAGTCCGGGGGCTTCCGCTTCGAGGGGGTACCGGCGGGGCCGACGCTGCTGTCGGCGCGGGTCGAGGGGGCGGCGACCCCGGGGACCGGCGCGGCCGCCCTCGGCGCGATGTTCGGCGGGGGCGGGGGCGGGGACTCGGAGACCTCGGTGACCGTCCCCGAGGGGGGCGGCGAGGTCCGCAGGGACCTCTTCCTCGAGGCCACGGGCTCGGTCTCGGGGCGCGTCCTGGCCCCCGACGGGAGCCCGCTCCCCGGGGCGCAGGTGCGCGTCTCCTCCAGCGACTCCCCCATGGGGCGCGGGAACCCCTTCGGCGGGGACCTCTTCGGCGGGGGCCCGCAGCCCGCCCTCACGGGCCCCGACGGCGGCTTCCGGGTCCAGGGGGTCGGGGCGGGGAAGGACCTCGTGGCCACGGCCTCGGCGGAGGGCTACCTCGACGCGGCCTCCCCCCCCTTCACCATCGGGACGGGGGGCGAGGTCTCCGTCGTGGAGTTGCGCCTCGGCGCCGGGTGCGTCCTCCAGGGCCGCGTGACCGACAGGGGCGGGGCCCCCGTGGCGGGCGCCATGGTCCGCGCGGTCAAGAAGCAGCCCTGGATGCGCGGCGGGAACATCAACGAGTGGCAGTTCCGCGAGTGCGACCCGGCCTTCACCGACGCCGAGGGCCGCTACAGCCTGAAGGCGGTGCCCCCCGGGCAGGTCCTCGCGCGGGCCGAGGCGCCGGGCTTCGTCCCGGCCCACAGGGACGACCTCACCGCGAGCGACGCCGCGCCCTCCGCGGCGGACTTCACGCTCGTCGCGGGCCTCTCCATCGCGGGGACGGTGAAGGACGAGCGCGGGGCCCCCGTCGCGGGGGTGCGGGTGTCCGCGCGCCCGGCCCAGTCCGGGGGCCCGACGTCGATGTCCGGCTGGACTTCCTCGGTGACCGACCCCGCGGGGGCCTTCAAGCTCACGGACCTGGCCGAGGGGCTCTACGACCTGGACGTGTCCTCGCCCGTCCACGCGTCGGAGGCGGTGAAGGGGATTGCGGCCGGCGACCTGGCGGTCTCCGCGACGGTGCGCAAGGCGGTCACGATCCGGGGCCGCGTCGTCAACCCCTCCGGGGCCGGCGTGGCGGGCATCTGGATCCGGGCGCAGGCCGAGGGAGGCGGCAGCTCGGGCAGCGGGGCGCAGAGCGACGCCGAGGGGAACTTCGAGGTCCCGCGCCTCGCCCCGGGGACCTACACCGTCTCCGCCCTCTCCCAGGAGTGGCTCCCGGTCCAGATGCCGGGGGTTGCCGGGGGTTCCACGGAGGTGGTGATCTCGCTCCGGCCTCCCCTCGCCGTGGCGGGGCGGGTCCTCGCGGCGGACGGGAAGCCCTACACGAAGAACGTGATCCTCGAGGTCCTCACCACGGAGGGGACCCGCGTCCCGAGCCGCGTCAACTTCGACAAGACCCGCGGGGAGTTCCGGATCTCCGGCCTCGACACCGGCTCCTACAACCTCCGGGCCCGATTCCCCGAGGACGGGGGCGCCGAGGTCAGGCAGACCGTCTTGGCCGGGGATGAGGCTGTCGAGGTGCGCCAGCCGGCCGCGGCCGCCGGAGACGGGCGGTAGGGGGAGGGTCGGGAACCCGCGGCTTCCGCGTTCGTTCCCGTCCCCGTGGCCGTCCAATCTCTCCGGGGCCGTTCACCCCCCCCGGCACCGGCCCGGGTCCCCCCTGTCGTATAGTCAGGGGCAGAGGGAACCGTGCCGGGCTCTTGACTTTTCCCTTCCGGACGATATATTAGTAAAGAGTAAGCATTACTTTCTCCGGGCCTCGAGCGTCCAAAGGGAAGCAGGGCCGGGAGGCCCGACGCGAACGGAGCAGGACACGAACATGACGACCGCCACGGCCGCGAGGAACGGAGCGACCATCGCCCCGGTCCACCCGGTGCTCGAGTTCCTCGATCGGAGCATCCTCCGGGAGAGGCGCCTGGAGGCGCTGTGGAAGCGCGCCTCCCGGGGGCCCTTCACGGACGAGGTCCGGGACGAGTTCCGCTTCGAGGCCTACGAGGACCGGGAGCATGCCCGGATCCTCCGGCGCCACAGGGCCACGGTCGCCCGGGCGCTCGGGATCGACCGGAGGGCCCCCGGGTCGCGCGCGACCAAGGTGGGCCGCACCTTCACCCCCGCCGCCGCCCTCGGGGAGGCGCTGGCGCTGAAGGCGATCTCGCGCACCGAGTACCACGGCCGGATGGCCGGGCTCCCGGACCGCTACCTCCGCAAGTTCGTCGAGGTCCTCGCGTCCTCCGAAGACGCGGCCCTCCCGCGCCTGCTCGAGACCGCGCGGGGCCTCGGGGTCCGCCCGCGGGCGCCGGGGAGCCCGGGCTCCCCCGCCGGCACCTCCGTCGCGCGCTACCTGCCCTCGACCGGCACGGCGGTGGCTTCACCGACCGGGCGGTACGCGGTCGCGGCGCACTAGCAGGGGCGGGGTAGACCTCCCCGGGCTCGGTCCGCCACCGGCGGGCCTCGAAACCCCCGGGGACCCCCGCCCGCCGTTGCTGGGCGTTCTCACCCGGGGACACCGTGTCCCCCCGGGTGGACACTCCGCCGCCCCCGTCCCCATCGCCCGGACCGGATCCGGATTTGCGCCGGATCCTCCCGGTAGGATCGGAACCGAGGAGGTCGCGCCATGCGGAGCCTGATCGCCTTCCTGTCCGGGGTTACCATCGCCACGGCCGGGACGATCGTCATCCACGGAGGTCTCCCCGGCGCGGGCGGGAAGCCCGCCCCGGCCGGGGACGCCCCGGCCTCCGACCCCGCCGCGGCCTCCGCACGGGCGGACCGCTTCACCTTCGCCGCCGAGGACCCCGACCCGGCCCCCGTCGGCCGCGACCTCCGCCCCGCATCCGCGGGCGGTGACGCCGCGGCGCCGGAGGCCGCCGAAGGGGACATCGAGCTTCCTCCGGTCCCGGTCCCGCCGGGCATGGAGCCTCGCGGCGAGGCCTTCGAGGAGTTCGCGGCGGCGGAGCAGCCGATGCCCGAACCCGCGGAGGGCGCGCCGGTCTTCGACGACGGCGCCTCCGAGCCCCGCGTCCGCCTCGTCGATGTCCTCCGCGAGCAGGACGTCTTCGTCGAGGAGGGGCCCGAGGACCCCGGGATCGTGATCATCGAGATCCCCGTCGCCGGCGCCATCCCGGCGCCGGGGACGATCTTCCATCCGGGGTACATCCTGGTCGAGGGGTACTCGGTGCACTGCCGCGGCCGCTTCCCCGCATTCCCCTGCGACCCCGCCTGCGACCCCCGCGACTTCGACCCCTGCGGGGCGTCCCGCGGGACCTCCGCCTACGACCCCTTCTACGACCCCCGCTTCGACCCCTGCACCACCCCGCCGGTCGGCGTGTGGCTCTCGGACAACGGGACCCCGGAGCGCCGGGACCCGCCGCGCAGGCCGCGCCCCGCGGCGGACCCCGTCCACCCGACCGCACCGGGCGGCTACGGCCGGATCACGCCGCCCCCCGTGCCGTCCCTCCCCGCGCCCACCGCCCGCCTCCCGCGGCCCGCCCGGCTCACGGAGCCCCGCGTCCGCCCC